>NC_007775.1:1412500-1712500 GCF_000013205.1 Synechococcus sp. JA-3-3Ab
AGTCCATGACCACTGAGCTGGAAGTGACGGAGGGGATGCGCTTTGACAAAGGCTACATCTCCCCCTACTTCGTCACCGACACGGAGCGGATGGAGGCGGTTCTGGAAAACCCCTACATCCTGATTACCGATAAGAAAATCACCCTGGTACAAGACCTGGTGCCGGTGCTGGAGCAAGTGGCCCGCGCCGGTCGTCCGCTGCTGATCATCGCCGAAGACATCGAGAAAGAAGCCCTGGCCACTCTGGTGGTGAACAAGCTGCGGGGCGTGCTGAGCGTGGTGGCGGTGAAAGCGCCTGGCTTTGGGGATCGCCGTAAGGCCATGCTGGAAGACATCGCCATCCTCACTGGCGGTGAGGTCATCAGCGAAGAGCGCGGCCTGAAGCTGGAGAACGCCCGTCTCGACTCCTTCGGCTCGGCCCGTCGCGTCACGGTAACCAAAGACCACACCACCATCGTGGCCGAAGGCAACGAAGCGGCTGTCAAAGCCCGCTGTGAGCAAATCCGTCGCCAAATTGAAGAAACCGACTCCACCTACGACAAAGAAAAACTGCAAGAGCGCCTGGCCAAGCTCTCCGGCGGTGTGGCGGTGATCAAAGTGGGCGCGGCCACCGAAACTGAGATGAAGGATCGCAAGCTGCGCCTGGAGGACGCCATCAACGCCACCAAGGCGGCGGTGGAAGAGGGGATCGTCCCCGGCGGCGGCACTACCCTGGCGCACCTGATGCCGGCGGTAACGGAGTGGGCGCAGGCCAACTTGTCCGGCGATGAGCTGGTAGGGGCCATGCTGGTTGCCCGCGCGCTGGGCGCTCCGCTGCGCCGCATTGCCGAGAATGCCGGCCAGAACGGCTCGATCGTGCTGGAGCGGGTGAAAGAGAAACCCTTCACGGTGGGTTACGACGCCCAGAACGACGCCTATGTGGATATGTTTGAGGCGGGCATCGTTGACCCGGCCAAAGTCACCCGCTCTGCCCTGCAAAACGCTGCCTCGATTGCCAGCATGGTGCTCACCACCGAGGCCATCGTGGTAGACAAGCCGGAGCCCAAGAGCAACAAGCCCGCTGGCGGTGGCGGCGGCGTGGATGACTACGACTACTAATCTTCGGGCAGGAAGAGGCAGAGGCTTCGCCAGCTAGCGGAAAGTCTGCTGCCTTGTCAGAGCAGCCATCTTCCGGGATCCCGGCTGGGATCCCTTTATTCTTGGGCATTTCCCTCTCCCAGGCGTCCGGGGGGTGAGGGCGAGCCATCCTACTAACGGAAGGAGAAGGCGGCGTGGCACGGTTAATCTGCATTGGCCTAGACCTGGCCTGGTCGGCCCGCAACCCCTCTGGCGTGGCAACGCTGGAGGTTGAGAGCGGGGATCCCCAAGCCCCGAACCTGACGGGCCACCTGCGGGACAACCGCCTCTTGCAAACCGACCAGGAGATTGTGGACTACATCCAAGCCCAAGCGGGAGGGGATCCCTGCCTGGTGGCGGTGGATGCCCCCCTGCGCGTCCCCAACCCCAGCGGCCAGCGGCGGGCGGAAGCCGAGCTGAACCGGGTGTTTCGCGCCTATGCCGCTGGCGCCCACCCGGCCAACCGCCGCCTCTTGGCCAAAAACGGCCAGGTGCGAGGGGAGGCCCTGGTGCAAGCTCTCTCCCGTTATGGCTTTCGCGAGCAGGCCAGCATCGAGCAGGGATCCCTGGCCCGGCAGATCACCGAAGTCTTCCCCCACAGCGCCATGGTGAGCCTGTTTGGCCTCAGCCGCAGCCTCCCCTACAAAGCGCGTCCCCGCCGCACCTGGCTGCAACGAGAACAGGCGTGGCGGCTGTACCAGCAACATCTGCGCGCCTTGGCCAGCGCCGATCCGTCTCTGCAAGGCCACGAGCCCCTGCTCCAAGTGGAGGTGGGATCCCTTAGGGGCCGCCAACTCAAAAACTACGAAGACCAAGTCGATGCCTTAATGTGCGCCTACATCGCCCTCTACGGCTTCCGCTGGGGATCCGAGCGCTGCCACAGCTTCGGCAACCTGCAAGAAGGCCACATTTTCACTCCCCTGCCCCCCTCATTGCAAGGGAAGAGCCCTGTTTCCTCGCCGGAAACTCCACAAGGGCTTTAACTCGGGCGAGGGTATGGCTTCTGCCAGACCGGCCAGACTTCCGTTGAGGCAGAGACAAGCGAAGCTAAACCGGAGGGAAAACCCGGCTCTTGCTAGTCTCAAATCACACGTTGGCGGCATGATAGGAAGAAGGGATCCTGTCAGAGGGGAGGGAAATGAACCCACAACTGGGGCGCAATCGGCAGGCAAGACGCGCTTACGGGCTGGATGAGATCGCGCTGGTGCCGGGCAGGCGAACCCTGGATCCCAGCTTGGTGGACACCCACTTCACCCTGGGAGGGATCCAACGGCAAATCCCCATCATCGCCAGCGCTATGGATGGCGTGGTGGATGTGCGAATGGCCATTTTGCTCTCGGAGCTGGGGGCCTTCGGGGTGTTGAACCTGGATGGCATCCAAACCCGCTACGCCGATCCCGATGAGGTGTTGGATCAGATTGCGTCGGTGGGCAAAGACGAGTTTGTGCCCCTAATGCAGCGCCTCTACAGCGAACCTGTAAAGCCGGATCTGATTCAAGAGCGCATCCGCCAAATCAAGGCCGGTGGCGCCATTGCAGCAGCCAGCAGTGTGCCCGCCCACGCCGCCCAATACGGCCCCCTGGTGGCTGAAGCCGGGGGGGATCTGTTCTTCGTCCAGGCCACCGTGGTTTCCGTCCACCACAAGGTGCCTGAAGGCATGCAAAAGCTGGATCTGGCCGCCTTCTGCCGCTCCATGCCCATTCCCGTGGTGGTCGGCAACTGCGTCACCTATGATGTCGCCCTGGAGCTGATGCAAGCGGGAGCCGCAGGAGTCCTGGTGGGCATCGGCCCCGGCGCTGCCTGCACCTCCCGCGGCGTGCTGGGGGTGGGAGTACCTCAGGCTACCGCCATCGCCGACTGTGCAGCCGCCCGCGACCAGTTCTTGACGGAAAGTGGCACCTACGTTCCCATCATTGCCGACGGCGGCTTGGTAACCGGCGGGGATATTTGCAAGGCCATCGCCTGCGGAGCCGACGCCGTGATGATCGGATCCCCCTTGGCCCGCGCCTATGAGGCCCCCGGTCGCGGCTTTCATTGGGGCATGGCCACCCCCAGCCCCATCTTGCCCCGCGGCACCCGCATCCGCGTGGGATCCACCGGCACCCTAGAAGAAATCTTGCGCGGCCCCGCCCGCCTCGATGACGGCACCCACAACCTCTGGGGCGCCCTGCGCACCAGCATGGCCACCCTGGGCGCCGCCAACCTCAAAGAAATGCACCAGGTGGAGATCTGCATTGCCCCCTCCCTTTTGACCGAGGGAAAGGTCTACCAAAAGGCGCAGAGCCTGGGCATGGGGAAATAGCCTCCCGGCAATGCTAGACTCGGTGAGCTGGGATCCCCCAGGGCGGTTAGCTCAGCGGTAGAGCGCCTGCCTTACAAGCAGGATGTCACTGGTTCGAGTCCGGTACCGCCCATTTCCACCAGAGTTTGTGGCTTAGGAGCTCTGTCTTGGTTTGGGATACACCCGCTAGCCAGAGCCGGATCCCTGAGGTAGAGTAGTGGATATCGAGCCTCGATCATCTACCGCAGTTGGGTCTCGCATTGAGTCTTGCCCAGAAAGTGTGTAAAGTGGTAGACGATGTGGACTTCGGCTGTATCATGTCTTCCCAGAGTCCGCGATTGCCAGGCTCGTTGTTGAGGTAGGCAGTTTGTCGCTTCTATGAGGACATCCCTACAGCCAAAAAGGTGTGAGGAAAAGAACAAGGAGAGAAACATGCCCGCGAAACACGCGAACTACTGGAAAACGCTGCTGGCCGGCACCCTGGGTGCAGCAGCGATTCTGACCCCTGGAGTGGCTTATGCCCAAGCTACTGGGCCGGTCACCTCCATCTCTGAGCTTTCGGATGTGCGGCCCACCGACTGGGCCTTCCAAGCCCTGCAATCCTTGGTGGAGCGCTACGGTTGTATTGCCGGCTACCCTGACCGCACCTTCCGCGGCAACCGGGCTATGACTCGCTTTGAGTTTGCCGCCGGTATGAACGCCTGCTTGGATCGCATCAATGAGTTGATTGCAGCCGGTTTGGCCGACAAAGTCTCCAAGGAAGACTTGGCCACTCTGCAGCGCTTGCAAGAGGAATTTGCTGCTGAGCTGGCAGCCCTGCGCGGGCGGGTGGATGCGGCAGAGGCTGATATTAACGATCTGAAAGGGAAGATCTTCAACCCAGTTACCAAGCTTAACGCTCAGGTCATTACCGCAATTCTTGGTAGCGCTCTTACAGAAGACCGGGTCGTACAAGGAAGAGTGGTAGCCGAGCAAAATCAGGCAAACATGACTCTTCCCTATCGGGTACGCTTGAACTTCGATGCTTCTTTTGTGGGTCGCGATCGCCTGCGCATTCGTCTCCAAGCTCGCGATGCGGTAACCACCTTCTTTGAGGGTGACCCAGGCGTTGGCTTCCAAGGAGGTGCGGGCGGTACCTTTACTCTTGCCCAGCTGGTTTATCAATTTCCTGCTTTCGACCGCGCTGCTACCATCTACACAGGTATTACAGGTACAGGGGTGTCTAGCGTTCTGCAGTACAGCACGCCCTTTGATGCTCTGTCGGACTTTGCCGATGCTCCCAACTCTACGGCAGATGTGCCCAGCGGAACCCTATTTGGTTTTCGCTACCGTTTGAGCGACCAGTTTCGTTTAGCCTACGCCTACAGCACCAGAAGAGGTCAAGCTCTGGGGAGAGGCTTTGGCGACAGTGGCTTGACAGGTGATGATAGCGCTCACACCGTCGAGCTGGGCTTCTTGCCAACCAAGGGCTTGGAGTTTTACCTTCAGTTTGCTTCCACCTACCTGCAGCAAGCAAATGACGGTCCTACCTTCCTGGCCACGGGTAAAAGTCTCTTCCGCGGGCCGGTAAGAAGAACGCAGGTCAATGTCTCTGCACGGGTGAATGCTTTTACGTTCGCAGCCAACTGGGAGATCAGCCCTCGCATTACCTTGTCTGGCTGGTTTACGGCTGGCAATGTGGATTACAACCTGCCCAATGTGGTACCGGCTGGTACTGTGGATCCGGGAGAGGAAGACTTTAACGGTTTCCTCCTTGGCTTTGTTTTCCCCGACCTCTTCGTGGAGGGTGCCAAAGGCGGGATTGTATTTGGGCAGCCAATCGTGACCACAGACAACGACGGAGTGTGGGATACTCGCCCCTTCGTTGTGGACGTCTACTACAGCTTCCCGGTCAATGAGTACATTACTCTAACGCCTGCTGCCTACTTTGTGAGCAACCCCAATGGCGGCAGACCTGGAGACAACGACCCAACCATTGGCGTGGGGGCTTTGCGAGCTGTGTTTACTTTCTAGTTCCTAGCTCCTCACGCTTACAGCCAAATTGCCAGGCAGAGATCCACTACGGTGGATCTCTTCATTGAATAAGAATAATCAACTCCTCTGTGGGGATAAGGATGCTGGCATTAAAGAGCTTGAGGTTGAGCTTAAGACGAGGCCATGGGCTACAAAAAGCGCACTGCGTGAGATCTGCCCAGGTCTTTGCTACAGGCTCGGTGTAGGTGTGAGAATGGCGGGAACAGATACCCATGTCTTGGCCACAGATGTGGGGACACCGCATTAACTGTAGGGCAGGCCGGACAGCAAGAGGATGTGGACTTCGGCTGTATCATAATCTCCACATCATGTCTTCACCGAAGTCCGCAGTTGCCAGACTTGTTCTTGAGTTAGGCAATTGGTTACCTCTAGAAGACATCCCTACAGCCAAAAAGGTGTGAGGAAAAGAACAAGGAGAGAAACATGCCCGCGAAACACGCGAACTACTGGAAAACGCTGCTGGCCGGCACTCTGGGTGCAGCAGCGATCCTGACCCCTGGAGTGGCTTATGCCCAAGCTACCGGGCCGGTCACCTCCATCTCTGAGCTTTCGGATGTGCAGCCCACCGACTGGGCCTTCCAAGCCCTGCAATCCTTGGTGGAGCGCTACGGTTGTATTGCCGGCTACCCTGACCGCACCTTCCGCGGCAACCGGGCTATGACTCGCTTTGAGTTTGCCGCCGGTATGAACGCCTGCTTGGATCGCATCAATGAGTTGATTGCAGCCGGTTTGGCCGACAAAGTCTCCAAGGAAGACTTGGCCACTCTGCAGCGCTTGCAAGAGGAATTTGCTGCTGAGCTGGCAGCCCTGCGCGGGCGGGTGGATGCCCTGGAAGCCGATGTTACTGATTTGAAAGGGAAGGTCTTCAACCCGGTTACCAAGTTGAATGCCCAAGTCATCGCCGCTGTTGTAGGCAGCGCTCTCACGGAAGACAGAGTTGTTGATGGGAAGGTAGTAGCAGAGCAAAACCAAGCCAACATGACTCTTCCCTATCGGGTACGCTTGAACTTCGATGCTTCTTTTGTGGGTCGCGATCGCCTGCGCATTCGTCTCCAAGCTCGCGATGCTGTGACTGAGTTCTTTGATGGGGATCCCGGCCTTGAGTTTGGCGGCCGTGGCGGCGGCACTTTCACCCTGGCCAAGCTGATCTACCAATTCCCAGCTTTCAACCAAGCAGCTACCATCTACACGGGTATCGTTGGCTCAGATGTGTCCGATGTATTCAACTACAGCACACCCTTCGAAGCTCTCTCCGACTTCGCCGACGCTCCCAACTCCACGGCGGATGTGCCAGGTGGAGCTCTGTTTGGCTTCCGCTACCGCCTCTCCGATCAACTGCGCTTGGCCTACAGCTACAGCACCAGGAACGCTCAAGCCTTGGGCAACGGCTTCGGCGACAGCGGTATAACCGGTAGCGACAGTGCCCACGCGGTAGAGCTGGGCTTCCTGCCGAATGAAAATCTAGAGATTTACCTCCAGTTTGCCAGTACCTATCTGCAGACGGCAAACGATGGCCCTGAGTTCTTGGCCAACGGTACAGCTCTTTTCCGTGGCCCTCTGAGAGTAACCAATGTGTCCACCTCTGCACGGGTGAACGCCTTTTCTGTGGCTGCCAACTGGGAGATTACCCCGCGGATTATTGCGTCTGGCTGGTTTACGGCGGGCAACGTTGACTATAACCTGCCCAACGTGGTACCGGCGGGCACCATCGATCCGGGCGACGAAGACTTCAACGGCTGGCTGTTTGGCTTTGCCTTCCCAGATCTGTTCATTGAGGGTGCTCAAGGGGGTGTGGTTTTTGGCCAGCCAATTGTGACCACCAAAAATGAAGGAGTTTGGGATACCCGCCCGTTCATTGTGGATGTTTACTACAGCTTCCCGGTGAACGAGTACCTCACCCTTACCCCGGCGGCCTACTTTGTGAGCAACCCCAATGGTGGCAAGCCGGGAGACAACGACCCAACCATTGGTGTAGGTGCTCTGCGGGCTGTGTTCAACTTCTGATGAGTTGACCTCTTTTGCAGGTTCATAGCTGGTTAGGGGATCCACTGCAGTGGATCCCTTTTTTATGGCAAGTCTCCCAAGCCTTGCCCTTGCACCGAAATACATCGAGTTGGAGCTGGCGCCGGGATCCTTCTCAAGACAAGTTAGGGGTTACAAAAGGCGCACTGAGCCGGATCTGCCCAGGTCTCTGCCACAGGCTCGGTGTGGGTGTGGGAACAGCGGGCACAGCCATACACCCACGCCTTGGTTACAGGGGTGGGGGCACCACACTGGCCGCAGGGCAGCCCAGAGACCGAACGGATGCGCCAGTAGCCAGGGATCCCGCAGGCCGGGCAGAGGCTTTGGGCTTTGGCGATGAGGTTTTGGGTGGCTGCCGCGATCACCTGTAGGCGGGTTGGGTTGTACAGGGCCCGCATATCGGTTTCCAGGTGCAGCCCTCCCTGGCGGGCCAGCAGCTCTTCTACCACCTGCTTCAGGGTAGCTTCGTCTTGGATCCCTTTGTGGATAACTTGGGGGTTTTCCGGTTGATCGAGGGCGATTAGACCGTGCTGCGGGAAACCTACTTTTTGGGCAAAGTCGAGCGCTTCTGCCCAGCTCTGCACCCAGCGATGGCTGAAGTTGGTTTGGGTGCTTTCTGCGTAGCCCACCAGCTCCAAGGGATCCGCGCCCGGTTCAAAAACCTTGAGCATGACCCATTCCTGGTTCAAAGGAATCCAAGGGATCTGAGGGTGGGGGCCAAAGGATCCCTCGCTGGCCAAAACCAAAGAGGCGGGATGAGCTTGGCGGGCTCTCTCAATTTTCAGGCGTAGGGTGTGGATGGGATCCCCTGGCCGAGGCCGCTCCCGCGAGAAGGTGCCCAGTTGGTCGGTGTCCAGAGGTATCACTTGCACCTGGATCCCCAGGTGGTGGGCCAAGAGAGGGCCGATCACCTGCTCTTTGCGATGCAGGGTTGCCAAGTAGGCAACCCGACCTTTCCAGTGCATAGATCCAGAACTGACCCCGATCCGGCAAACGAAGTCTGCAGCTTTCTTGTTGGGCTCATCGGAGGGCTCAAACCAGGGGGCTGGGTTCTAGCGGCAAGCCCAACTGGGCGACGGCCTCGGCCAAAGCGGCCTCCCGGCTCTCCACAAATCGCTCTGCCGGCAAGGGCAGATGCAGGCTTTCCAAGCGCTGCCGGATCCGACCCTTGGCCCCGACGATCCACACCTGTTTGCGTTGATCTAGAGCTTCGCGGATGGCATTTTCCAAGGACAGCGTCGCCGAAACGCCTAGCATCGGCACATCGGACAAATCCAAGACCAAAGCCTGGCAGGAGGCCACCGCCTGGTGTTGGCGGGAAATGGCCTGGGAAACCCCGAAGATCATGGGCCCGCTCAGGTAAAATAGCAACACCTGACCGCGGCCCTGGCGCAGCAATTCCTTTTCCCGCGGGGTGAGATCTACGGCATCGTCCGCATCGGTAATGGCTTTCACCTCTTCCGCTTGCAGCTCGCTCAGACGCTGAATGGTGAGCAAATTGGCCACAAATACCCCTACCCCCACGGCGGCGATGAGATCCACGAACACCGTCATGAACATCACCCCGTACATAATGGCTGCCCCTTTGAGGGAGAGGCGGTGGGCCCGCTTCAGGAAGCTCCAGTCGAGGATATCCACCCCCACCTTAAAGGCGATCCCCGCCAGCACCGCCATCGGGATCCCTTGGGTGAGGGGAGCGGCAAACAGCACCACCATCAAGAGGATGAGGGCGCGGGTGATGCCCGCCAAGGGCGTACGTCCCCCTGACTGGATATTCACCACCGTGCCCATGGTCGCCCCCGCCCCCGGCAAGCCCCCCAGGAAGCCGGAGACCAGGTTGGCGATCCCCTGCCCGATCAGCTCTTGGTCGGAGTCGTGGCGGGTGCGGGTGAGGTTGTCGGCAATCACCGCCGTCAAGAGGGTGTCGATACAGCCCAGCATGCCCAGCACCACCCCGTCCAACACCAAGCTGGCCAGGGAAGCAAAGGGCAACTGCGGCCATTGCACCTGGGGCAAGCCGGTGGGGATGGGCCCGATGCGCCGCAAATCCCAGTCAGCCATGAACAAGTTGGCCACCAGCGTTCCCAGCACCAGGGCCACCAACTGGGGCGGCACCACTCTTCGCCAAGGCTTGGGATAGCCAAAGAGGATCGCAAGGGTCAGCAGCCCCAACCCCAGTTCCGGGAACTTGAGATTGAGCAGGTAGGTCGGCAGGTTCTGCACCGCCCCGATCACTCCCCCCTGGCTGGCGTGGCCCAAAAGGGGCGGGATCTGCAGCAAAATCATGATCCAGCCGATTCCCGACATAAAGCCGGAGATGACGCTGTAGGGCATAAGGGTGATGTATTTGCCCAGCTTCAGGGATCCAAACAGCACCTGAAACAGGCCCCCCACCATCACCACCGTGAAGGCCGGCCCCAGTCCCTGGTTCGGATAGCTGGCGGTAACCTTGGCAATGACTGCCGTCATCATCACCGTCATCGGCCCGGTGGGCTCGGAGATGAGGGTGGGAGTGCCGCCGAACAGGGCAGCAAAAAAGCCCACACACACCGCCCCATACAAGCCCGCCACCGGCCCGGCACCAGAAGCCACCCCAAAGGCCAGGGCCATCGGCAGCGAGACAATAGCCGTCGTCAGGCCACCGAAGAGATCCCCACGCCAGTTTTCTAGGCTCAGACGCCGACGCCAAGCCAGCACTCCCCCACCTTGCCCCGTCACTTGGCCCAACATGCCCCACTGCCCTCAATGCTATAGGCAGCCTATCATTGAGCGTTACCATAACGCCCCGATTAGAGGATAGATTTTTATCTATAAATGTCTTCAGGGATCCCCTTGGGACAGGGGGCGGCTCCGGGCAACTCCCTCTGCCCCGGCAAAAGGCAATGGTAGACTAGACGCAGGCGCACTTTATTTTAGTTTCCTGGGTTGCCGACCGTTGGCCGGCAATGGCGATTGCTGCTGCGACAGCTTTGTAACCTCGAACCGTGCCCGCGCCCAAGCCGACCGGGATCCCTCACCTCTACCCCCACCCATGAGCGACAACGAATTGACCGCGCGCATCATCTCCACCGACCTGCAGCGGGAGATGGCGCAGTCCTACCTGGAATACGCCATGAGCGTGATTGTCGGGAGGGCTCTGCCGGATGCCCGCGACGGCCTCAAGCCGGTGCATCGCCGCATCCTCTACGCCATGCACGAGCTGGGCCTGACGGCGGATCGCCCTTTTCGCAAGTGCGCCCGCGTCGTGGGGGATGTGATCGGGAAATACCATCCCCACGGGGATCAGGCGGTTTACGAAGCCCTGGTGCGCATGGCCCAGGACTTCTCCATGCGGGAGCGCCTGGTGGACGGGCACGGCAACTTCGGCTCCATCGACAACGACCCGCCGGCGGCCATGCGCTACACCGAGTGCCGCCTCACCGCTTTTGCCCAGGAAGCCCTGCTGCAGGATATCGACGCCAACACCGTCGACTTCATCGACAACTACGACGGATCCCAGCAGGAGCCGCTGGTGCTGCCGGCGCGGATCCCGCAGTTGCTGTTGAACGGTTCTTCTGGCATTGCCGTGGGCATGGCCACCAACATCCCGCCCCACAACCTGGGAGAGCTGGTGGACGGCCTGATCGCCCTCATCCACAACCCCAACCTGACCAGCCTGGAGCTGATGCAGTGGATCCCGGCCCCCGATTTCCCCACCGGCGGGCTGATCATGGGCCAGGAAGGCATCCGCGAAGCCTATACTACCGGGCGCGGCTCCATCACCTTGCGGGGGGTGGCCACGGTGGAGACCATCGAGCAGCGGGGCCGACCGACGCGGGAGGCCATCATCATCACCGAGCTGCCCTACCAAACCAACAAGGCAGCCATGATTGAAAAAATTGCCGAGCTGGTCAACGAGAAAAAACTGGAGGGCATTGCCGACATCCGCGACGAAAGCGACCGCGAGGGCATGCGGGTGGTGATCGAGCTGAAGCGGGATGCTCAGCCTCAGGTGGTGCTCAACAACCTCTACAAGCAAACCCCCCTGCAGAGCAACTTCGGGGTCAACATGCTGGCCATCCTCAACGGCGAGCCGCGCACCCTGACGCTGCGGGACGCACTGCAGGCTTTCTTGGATTTTCGGGCAGAGGTGATCGAGCGGCGCACCCGCTACGAGCTGCAGAAAGCCGAAGAGCGGGATCACCTGTTGCAGGGCTACCTTTTGGCTTTGGGGCAGTTGGATCGGGTGATCGCCCTCATCCGCGGAGCCGCCGATGCCACCACAGCCCGAGCTGAGTTGCAGGCAACGTTGGGCCTGAGCGAAGCGCAAGCCGATGGCATTTTACAGATGCAACTGCGCCGCCTCACCGCCCTAGAAGCGGAGAAAATCCAGGCCGAACACGAAGACTTGGTGAGGCAAATTGCCGATTTGCGGGATATTTTGGCCCGCCGGGAGCGGGTGATGCAGATCATCAGCGAAGAGCTGCAGCAGCTCAAGAGCCGCTTTGCCAGCCCGCGCCGCTCCCGCCTCTGCCTGGAAGACTGTGAGCTCAAGGTTGCCGATCTGATCGAGAACCGCGAGACGGTCATCTTCCTCACCGAGCAGGGCTACATCAAGCGCATGGACCTTGAAGAGTTCCAGGTGCAGGGGCGGGCCACCCGCGGCAAGGCCGGCGCCCGCATCAAAGACGACGATGCCATCGAGCAGTTTTTTGCCTGTCGCAGCCACGACACTATCCTCTTTTTCACGGATCGGGGGATGGTCTATACCCTGCCCGCCTACGAGATCCCGCAGGGGAGCCGCACCGCCCGCGGCAGCGCCATCGTCCAGTTGCTGCCCATCACTCGGGAAGAGCGGGTTACCTCGATGGTGCCCGTGAGCGAGTTCAGCGACGACGAATACTTGGTGATGCTCACCCGAGCGGGCTACATCAAAAAAACGGCCCTCAGCGCCTTTGCCAATGTGCGTTCCAACGGCCTGATTGCCATCTCTCTGGAGGAAAACGATGAGCTGCGCTGGGTGCGCCGCGCCCGCTCCAGCGACGATGTGGTTATGGCGACCCGCCAGGGCATGTGCATCCGCTTCCGGGCAGATGACGAGCAACTGCGCCCCCTGGGGCGAGCCACCCGCGGCGTGCGGGCCATCACCCTCAACCCCGGCGACGACATCGTCAGCATGGACATCATCTTTGCCGAGTCGGTGATGGCCGCTGAGCGAGAGGGGGAGAGGCTGGCCAACCCCTGGGTGCTGGTGATTACCAAAGAAGGGCGGGGCAAGCGCTCGGCCATCGACCACTTCCGCCGGCAAAACCGGGGCGGCAAGGGGGTGATCGCCACTAAGTTCCGCCAGGAGTCGGATGAGCTGGCTGCCCTGCGCATCGTCAATGCCGAGGACGAGATCCTGTTGGTAACTGCCAGAGGCATTGTCATGCGCCAGTTGGCCAAGGCCATCCCCACTCAGTCTCGCGAGGCGACAGGGGTGCTGGTGCAGCGCTTGGATCCGGAGGACAGCATTGTAGGAGTGACGGTGGTGCCCGCTTCGTTTATCAGGGATCCGGCGGAAGCTGAAGAGGAGCCGGCAGAGGGGATCCCCGAGGCCGACGGTTGATCTCCGAGGCGGCGCCTCCCGAGGTACGGCATTTGCCGCCTCAAAGGGGTGGGATCCCGTACCGAAGGCGGCGAGGCTCGGGTGTTAGGTTTGACATAGCCCAATTGGCGGAGCTGCGAAGGCCTAAGGAATGGGGCCAACAGCTCCGAGTTGGGCTAGATTTGCTGTGTTTGGGGAGCTTGGTGACTCCATGTCGAGCCCGATCAATTTCATTCCTGGTTTTGAGGCCGCGCAAACGCCCAGCCCCAACAACCGGCTCTGGCAATATCTGCAGTCTCAGGACCCCAGCGTTTTTCAAGACATCGCCCGCAACTCGTCGCCGGAGGTGCTGGAGATCTTGGGCCACAACATTCGCAGCTTGGTGGGCAGTTTGCCGCCAGACCAATTTGGCGTTCAAATCATCACCAACCGCGAGAGCTTGGCAAAAATGCTCTCCGGGGCGATGATGGGTGGCTACTTTCTGCGGGTGATGGAGCAGCGTCTGGCCCTGGAGCAGTCTTTGGGTAACTCATCCGCCGCCGTCCCCTCTCCCCAACCTTCAACACCGGATCAACCTCCAACAGCGGAGGGGGGCAGTGCCCAATAGCTCCGGGCTCAGCCTTGCGGGCCCGCAGCCAAGTTCAATCCATCCTCTCTGTTGCCGCCGAGGACGTTTTAGGGCTGATGCTGGGTATGGGTTCACCAGACCAGGGATCTGAGTTCAGCCGCCCACCTCGGCGGGTTTTGATCTGCCCGGATAGCTTCAAAGGATCCCTGACAGCCAAGGCAGCAGCGGAGAGCATCTCCCGGGGCATCCGCCAGGTCTTGCCGAAGGCCAAGGTGGAGCTACTCCCCCTGGCCGATGGGGGCGAGGGCACGCTGGAGACCTTGTTGCCGGCGCTGGGGGGAGAGAAACGAGGGCTGTGGGTCACTGGCCCGCTGGGGGATCCCGTCTGGGCCGAGTACGGGGTGGCAGGCGAGCGGGCGCTGCTGGAAGTAGCCCAGGTGGCCGGCCTGACCTTGGTGCCCCCTGAGCAGCGGGATCCCACCCGCACCACCACCTATGGCCTGGGGGAGCTGTTGCGGGCCGTCTGCCGGGATCCCATCGCCGAGATTTGGATAGCGCTGGGCGGATCCGCCACCGTCGATGCGGGTGCGGGGATGGCGCAGGCCTTGGGCTATCGCCTCTTGGATGGGGCCGGGGATCCCATCGGCTGGGGGGGAGGGGAGCTGGCCCGCCTGGCGCGCATCGAGCCACCTAAACAGCGCATTTGGCAAGGCAAGCGCATCCGCGGCCTCTGCGATGTGCAGAACGCCCTCACTGGCCCGTTGGGGGCGGCTGCCGTCTTTGCCCCCCAGAAGGGCGCCACTCCCCAGCAAGTGCGGCAATTGGAGCAGGCACTGCAGCAGTGGGCCAGGGTGGTGGAGCGGGATCTGGGCCGGGCCGTGGAGGGGATCCCAGGGGCCGGCGCCGCCGGCGGGCTGGGGGCAGGATTGGTGGCTTTTTTGGGCGCCACCCTGGAGTCCGGGATCCAGCTCTTGGCCCAGCACTTGGCCCTGCCGGAGCGTCTCCGCCGCTGCGATCTGGTGGTAACTGGCGAGGGCCGCCTTGACGAACAGAGCAGCATGGGCAAGGTAGTGGGGGCGGTGCTGGAGCAGGCCATGGTGGCCCAGAAGCCCCTGCTGATTCTCTGTGGCCAGGCCACCCCGGCAGCCCGGGCCGACTTGGCCGCCCGACCCCTTCCCATTAGAGTTGCTGCCCTCTGTGACCGGATCCCGGATGTGGCCGAGGCGCAGCGCCAGGCCGGTTACCACCTGGAGCAGATGGCCGCTTGGGAGTTGAAAAAGTTTCTGGCCGGGGATCCGATCCCCACCTAGCAAATGGCTGGGAAACAGCTTATCCATCGATCTCCAGCTCCCCTCTCCCCTTGGGAGAGGGGCTGGGGGTGAGGGCCGCTAGGGGCGGGGATCGCTTGGGTCAGCGACAAAGTGTCTTAATCATCGTGTTTGGAACAACTATAATGACTTGAATGAGTTTTTTTAAAAATTATGGCCACTATTGAGTTTTCTCCCGGTATTCCAGAAGTGCCAACGCAGGTGCGGTTGCTGAAATCCAAAACCGGCAAGCGGGGATCCGCCATTTTTCGCTTTGAGGAGCTGAAGTCCGACACGCAAAGCATCCTTGGCATGCGGATGATCGACGAGGAAGGGGAGCTGACCACCCGCAACATCAAAGCCAAGTTCTTGAACGGGGAATTCAAGGCCTTGGAAGTGATCTACGACATGGAAACAGAAGCAGAATGGGAGCGCTTCCTGCGCTTCATGGAGCGCTTCTCGGCAGCCAACCAGATGGGCATGGCCTAGTGGGCTCAGCTTTTGGATTTTTTGCTCCCCTTGGTGGACTTGCTCTTGGCTTTGGGCTGTTGAGCGGTTCCCTGGGCCTGCTCAAGGGGGGGCTGTCCCAGGGGAGGTCGCCGCTTGTGCCAGTCGGTGCTCTGCTCATAGGCATAGGCCACCCGCAGCACCTTGCTCTCCTGCAAGACGTTGCCTATGATCTGCAGGCCAATGGGCAGACCGTTGGCAAAGCCACAGGGCAGGCTCAGCCCCGGCAGGCCCGCCAAATTGACCGGGATCGTCATCAGGTCGCACAGGTACATACTCAAGGGATCCTCCCGCTCCCCCGCCTTGAAGGCCGGCGTGGGGGTGGTGGGGCTGACCAGCACATCCACCTTCTCGAAGGCCCTGAGGAAATCCTGCTTGATCAGGGTGCGCACCTTCTGGGCTTTGAGGTAGTAGGCGTCGTAGTAGCCGGCAGAGAGGGCATAGGTGCCGATCATGATGCGCCGCTTCACCTCCGGCCCAAAGCCGCGGGCGCGCGTTTTGCCGTACATAGCCAAGAGCGAGTCGGCGGGTTCCCGCAGGCCGTACTTGACGCCGTCGTAGCGGGCCAGATTGGAAGAAGCTTCCGAAGGGGCAATGATGTAATAGGTGGCCAGGCCATAGCGAAAGCTAGGACAGTCGATCTCCAGGATCTCTGCCCCCAGCTCCTCTAGGTGTTGGATGGCCGCTTGCACGGCAGCGCGGGTCTCTTCCCCACACCCTTCTCCCAGCAGGTCGCGGATGACTCCAATCTTGAAGCCTTTGATCTCGGGGATCAAAGCCTGGCTGTAGTCCGGGATCTCCACCTTGAGGCTGGTGGAATCCAGGGGGTCATGGCCGGCAATCCCCTGCAGCAGCAGGGCCACGTCCTCCACCGTGCGCCCAAAGGGCCCCACTTGATCCAAAGAGGAGGCAAAAGCCACCAGCCCATAGCGGGAGACCAGCCCATAGGTGGGCTTGAGGCCGACCACGCCACAGAAGGCCGCCGGCTGGCGGATCGATCCCCCCGTATCCGATCCCAGGGCCACCACCGCCTGGTCTGCCGCCACCGCCGCCGCCGACCCGCCTGAGGATCCCCCCGGCACCCGCGTCAGGTCCCAGGGGTTGGCGGTGCGCTGAAAGGCCGAGTTTTCCGTAGAACTGCCCATGGCAAACTCGTCCAGGTTGGTCTTGCCCACCGTCACCATGCCGGCAGCCGCCAGCCGCGCCGTCACCGTCGACTCGTAGGGCGGGATGAACCCCTCCAGCATCCGGGAAGCGCAGGTGGTGCGGATCCCTTGGGTACAGAGGTTGTCTTTGACAGCTAACGGGATCCCGGCCAAAGGGCCAATCTCTTCCCCGGCCCGAATGCGGGCGTCCACCGCCTTGGCCTGTTGCAGAGCCAGTTCTTCGGTTACAGTAATAAAGCTTTTAAGCTGCGGCTCCAGTTGGGCCAGGCGCTCCAGGTACTCGCGGGCGATCTCTTCGGCAGAGCGCTCTTTGGTTACCAACTGCCTGTGGAGGGCACGGATGACAGACATAGGCAAACTCGTGGGGAAGGGCAAATGCCAGTGAAGCCAGACAAAGTTCCTCTAGATTAATCTAGGTGGGATCCCTTCCCAACCCTAACTCCCTAAAGATCTCGTGGATCCCCCTCTCTTGCTAGGAGAGGATCTAGGGATGATCACATCAGCAGCGCCGAGCGCCTGGGCTGTTGGCAGTCAACGCCGTTCCAAAAAATCGCGGCGCAGATCCCGAATCTCCTGCCGCATCTCCCGCATCTCTTGGGCCATCTCGTCAGTGCGCCGTTCCAAAGCCTCGGTGCGCCGTTCCAAAGCCTCGGTGCGCCGTTCCAAAGCCTCGGTGCGCCGTTCAATGGCTCGGGTGCGCTCGTCAAAGCGATCCAGCGCCTCCCGGAAAAACTGTGCCAGCATCGCCTGCCCTTCCCGCAGCTCTTGGATCAAAACCTGCTGGTTCTGCTGGGCAGCTTGCAACTCCTGGACGGCCCGAATCAGCCACTGCTCTTGCTCAGGTGTCATGGTTACCAAGGCGCTACAGAACAAGGAAATCCTACCACCCTAAATCTCCTCCTGGGAGAAGGATCCGGGGATGGTTACACTAGCAACGCAGAGCGCTTGGGCCCAAGTTACCGCCGTTCCAAAAAGTCGCGGCGCAGATCCCGAATCTCTTGCCGCATCTCCCGCATCTCTCGGGCCATCTCGTCAGTGCGCCGTTCCAGGGCTTCCGTGCGCCGTTCAATGGCTCGGGTGCGCTCGTCAAAGCGATCCAGTGCCTCGCGGAAAAACTGTGCCAGCATCGCCTGTCCCTCCCGCAGCTCTTGGATCAAAACCTGCTGGTTTTGCTGGACAAGACGCAGCTCCTGCTGGGCAGCTTGCAATTCTTTTTGGGAGGCTTGCAGCTCTCTTTGGGAGGCTTGCAACTCTTGGATGGCTTGAATCAGCCACTGTTCTTGCTCGGGCGTCATGGTTACTGAAACACTACAGAATAAGGAAATCCTACCACCCCTCTCCTGCTGGGAGAGGGGCCAGGGGTGAGGGCGATGGAGAGTAGGGAACTCGAATCCCTGACCTCTGCGGTGCGATCGCAGCGCTCTACCAACTGAGCTAACTCCCCGTAGCTCTACCAGGATAACCTGAATCGGCAGCCAAGATCTCCCCCACCTGCAACTCTAGCCCCACAAAAACCTGCGAAGGTACCCCCTCGGATCCCTTCAGCTCCAGCAGGTCGTACCAGCCCTCGTGCAACAGCAGCAGGCTCACCTTCTCTTCCAAAGGATCCACAATCCAATACTCGCCGATGCCCAAAACGCAGTATTCCGCCCGTTTGGCCCGGTAGTCCGCCGCCCGGCTGGATTCGCTCACCACCTCCACCACCAATAGCGGCGGCGGATCCTCCAAGCGAATCAAAGCCTCTCGGGATCCCATCTCCTGCCACTGCTCCAAAGGCAGCACCACCACATCCGGGATCCGCACCGTTTCCCAGCGGTTGCCCCGCGGCGACTGGATCCCCAGGCCGCCCTGGATTGTTGTCCAAGGCAACTGCCGTCTGGCGATCTCCGCCTCAAAAACCTGGCTGAGAAACTTTTGGATCTGGACATGCCGTCCGGTTGGAAGGGCCATGGGCACCAACTCCCCCGCCACCAACTCATAGCGGGTATCGCCGCCATCGGAATACTTGAGGTACTCTGCCAAACTCAGGCGAGCCGTTGTCGATCCAGAAGCAGAAACGGATCCGATCGTCAAAGCCACAGCCACCTCCAAAGGCTGCTCTGCTGCCATCCTAACCCCCCTCTCCCTCAGGGAGAGGGGCTGGGGGTGAGGGCCGGCGCGGAGCACTTGAGGCTGCTACCGCCGTTCCAAAAAATCGCGGCGCAGATCCCTCATCTCCGCTGCCATCTCATCAGTGCGGCGCTCTAGGGCTTCCGTGCGCCGTTCCAAGGCTTCTGTGCGCCGTTCCAGGGCTTCGGTGCGGCGTTCAATAGCGCGGGTGCGCTCGTCAAAGCGATCTAGCGCCTCGCGGAAAAACTGCGCCAGCATCGCCTGCCCCTCGCGCACTTCCTGAATCAGAACCTGTTGATTTTGCTGGCCCGCTTGCAGCTCTCGAATCAAAACCTCCTGGTTTTGCTGGACAAGGCGCAGCTCCTGCTGGGCAGCTTGCAGCTCTTTTTGGGCAGCCTGCAGCTCCTGGACAGCTCGGATTAACCACTCTTCTTGTTCTGGGGTCATCGTCAAAAAGTTCTACAGAGGATAAAAAAATCCTACTCCCCTCTCCCTCAGGGAGAGGGGCTGGGGGTGGTCGCGTTAGCGGCGCGGAGCGCTTGGGCTGGGAGAGGGGCTGGGGGTGAGGGCCGCCGGCGGCGCACAGCGCTTGAGGCTGCCGGAAAGAACCACCCAAAACAAAAACCCCTCTCCCCATGGGAGAGGGGCCAGGGGTGAGGGATCGGAGGTGAGGGCTCAGTACAGCGCTTCTTCTTGGTGGGTGATGATGGTGCAGTCGGAGGTAGGGTAAGCCACACAGGTCAGCACATAGCCCTGCTCGATCTGATCATCGTCCAGGAAGGACTGATCGCTTTGATCCACTGTGCCGCTCACCAGCTTGCCAGCACAGGTCGAGCAGGCTCCGGCGCGGCAGGAGTAGGGCAGGTCGATCCCTTGTTCCTCCGCCACGTCCAGAATGTACTCGTCGTCCGGCACATCGATGGTGACGTCCAGGCCCCGCTCTTCGTTGATCAACCGAACTTTGTAGACAGCCATCCTGCTTGGGTCTCCAGAAAAAACGTCTACTCCTCATCCTGCCACCCTTCTGCCCCGGATCAAGCATCCTTTTGTGAGGAAATAGGCAAATCTTCCGGTTTTTTGCAGGTGGATCCGGGAAAGCTTGCCGGGTAAGGGTTCTGGCTGCTCAAGAGGGCTGTTAGCCCGCAGCGTCTGCATGAAGGGTGAACCTCGGCTCCGATGGCAGAACTGCCGCAGATCCCACCGGTCATTCTTCCGCAATCCTCTCTGTTCAACTTGGACTTGGCAGGGATCCCTGTAGCTCCTGGGTTGCACCTGGAAAAAAAATGGCAAGACTTGCCAAGTTGGGCAGATCTGACGGTATGATTTACGGAGTAGCTAGAGCAAGCGCCGAACAGGCGTGTATGCGTCTCCCACCCGACCGTCGAGCCTGAGGCCTTGAGTTGCTTCAGGTCAGGTGATCGGGTAAGGTAAGGGAAGTGTTCAGCCGAACCCTACTTTTTTGGTTAAGAGGAGAAAAATGAACGGAACAATGCAGAGGTGGCTGCTGAAGTCACTTGGTTCTCTGACCTTGGCGTCTGCCGTGGTGCTCTTGCCCGTGATTCTAACGGGCTGCGGTGAAAGCAGTACTAGCCCAACTGTGCCGGTGCCTCCGCCACCGCCGCCCCCGCCTCCCCCAGCACCAACTCCTACGCCGACTCCCACGCCAACCCCGCCAGCAGGAACAGTTAGAGTTACGCCCGAAACCGACATTAACCGGATTATCGCCACTTCTGATCGCACCCAGCCTCTCACGATTGTCCTGGGGCCAGGCGTCTATCGCCAGAACATCGTGATCGACCGCAGCAACGTTACGGTGCGCGGTGCCACTGGCTTGGTGGGCGATGCTATTGTGGTGGGTGCAGAGAAGGACGCTCCTGTTCAGGTCACTAGCAATGCCAGTGGCGTTGTTCTGGAGAACTTCAGCATTCTCAACACCCGCTCCCTGGCACCGATTGAGTACGGCATTGACGCTGAGGGGGCCACAGAAGTTACTGTTACGGGCGTTGACATCGTTCTCTTCCCCACAGTAACCACTCCAGCTTCCCGTGGGGTAGCCATTAGCTTTGGCTCAGCTGCTGCTGGCGCCACCTCTAAGAACCTGACAGTAACCCGCTCCAACCTCTTTGTGGCTGGCGCAGCTGACTCAGCGGGTATTCGCATTGCCGGCGACAACGCAGGCATCAACCTGCGGGTGGAGGCCAACAACATCTTCTTGGGCTACGCCGCACCTCCCGCTCGCGTGCAAACTCAGTTGATTAACTTGGTGCCGCAGGATGTGGGTGAGGGCTCGGCGGCTATTTTCATTGAGCCTGCCGTTACAGGGCTGAGCTTGGTGGCCGTTGATGACAACATCATTGATCCCATAACCCCAACGGCTAACGTCTACGCCATTCGCGACGAGCGAGGCAGCGGCCTCAATGCCGTGGAGCGCCGTGACATCGTTGCTAGAGGCACGAGCTTGGCGTTTAACAGCAACACCAGCAACATTTACCTCTCCATTACCCGCGCCATTGCTGAGGCAGCAGGTCCTAACCAGACAGTAACGGCTGGTCCTGGATCCTTTGAGGATGAGGGCGAGATTGTTCTGCCTGCCGACAGGCCTGGCTTGACCTTGAACTCCGTTGATGGCACGAGCACAGTGCAGTCAGTCAAGATCCTGGCCGCTGATGCCACGTTGGGCGGAACGGAGGGCAACGGCTTCCGGATTACTGGCATTTCCCCAGATCCGGACGCTATTGGGCCGGCTGCACCTTACCAAGTAGCCATTGGCGAGTGTGACCTAGCCAACCTCACCACCCGCAACGTAAAAGTCTCCTTCAACGATTTCACGCGGCCTCCTACGCAGGTGGGTCCCTACGTCTCTGTGCAAGTCTGCGACTTCTCGCAGGCGGAGGTTTACGGAAACCTGCTGCGCGGCTTCACCGTTGCTGGCGTACATGTGGTGTCGGCTGAGCCAAACGCGGTAACCATTCGCGAGAACCTCTTTGAGCCTGCGATTGACAGCCCGGTCTTCATTGCTGCTATTGTGGATCGCCAGACTCTGGAACCGGGAACGCTGGCTCCTTTCGCCACGGCTTCGGTGAGGGGCAACATCTTCCGCCTGCCGCCCCAAGGCACTTTGGCCGTCTACGCTCGTCCTGAGCTTAACCTCACGCCAACCTCGGCGGAGGCGCTGGGCGGAGAAGGCACCATTCTCAAGGCTTTCTTCAACAACACCATCACGCCCACGCCCATTCCTGGCTTTGCCGTGTGCGGTCGCCAAGAAAGCTTGGCGGGAGCCCCGGGCAACCTTCTGAACTTCTTGGATGTCACGCCAAGAGATAGCACGCCAAGAGTCACTCCTTTCACCTCTACTGTCTTTGGCAGGGTGTCGGATGCCCTCTGCTCGGCAGTGGGCTTCGGCCCAGGGGCCGGTCTGCAGTTCCAGCCTGGAGGCGCGCCACCGGCAACGCCTACTCCCACGCCTACGCCCACGCCTCAGCCTGCCGGTGTGAGGATCACTATCCCAGGCCTGCCTGCCAACGCGGTGGTGACGGTGACGGGGCCAGGCGGTAATCCGGTCATCGCCAGGTCCACCTCGGTGGCTGAAGACTTGGCTATCTTCCAAGAACAATCCATCACCATCCCCTTTGGTGGCCAGATTCGGGTAACTCCCGCCATTCCTTCACCTAGGCCGATTACGGTTGGCGGTACTGCCATCAACACCTTTGACAACGAAACTAACCCTGGCAGCACCACCTACTTCAACTTCGGGCCTGCCATTACCGTGACCGCGAACTAGCTCTTGTCTAGTCTGGCAACGGCGGCCTGCTGCTATTGGGCTGACGGAGTTGCTTGGTGGTGGCAGGTCGCTTTTTCCATCTCGCTTGGCTTGCGCATCTCTTCGTTCGATTGGTTTCCCTGTTGTACTTTTTGGCTTCTGCATGGGTATACTACTAGCAGCTAGGCCTTTGTGGGTTTCCCTGTAGTGAGTTGAGCTGCGCTTGCCAAGGCTTCAACCAGTTGTAGAGCCTTTCTTCTTGGAGATTGATGATGTCTAACCGTAACCTCAAGCACAGCTTGCGTTCCACGCTGGCCTCCTTGGCGCTGGCTTCTTCTCTAACCGGGGTGGTAGCGGCCTGCTCTGCCGACACGCCTACCGTTACGCAGGTTCCTTCCACCATCTCGGCTCAAGTTCCCGAAACCGCTGCTCCCGTTGCCGAGGGCCTCTCCTTCTACTACGACGGGGTGAAAACCTCGGTTAGCAGCAAGGATGCGGCAGTGCTTTTTGCCGCCTGCAGCCTCAACACCGGCGACGCTGCCAAGATCGTCAGCTTCGTCAACAACACGCTTAAAGCAGGGCCGATTACGCCCAGCGATGTCACCGGGCTAGGTGACCCGCTGCAGCCCGCTATCTCCGACTTCAACGGCAACGGAGTTGTCAACTGCGAGGATGCCGCCATTTTGTTTGCCGTGTCCACTGTGGGTGTGGACGCGACCAAGGTCAACAACTTTGTGTCCAGCACTCTGAAGATTTCGGGGGTAAGCGTTACTCAAACTCAGTTGGATACCTTCTTCAAGACTCCAGCAACACCGACCCCGACGCCCACGCCCACGCCCACGCCGACGAGCAATGCACTCAAGGTCACCCCTGACGATTTGAAGCTGCCGAGCGGCTCCAGCCAAAGCGTGACGGTGTCGTTGCCCAGTGCGCCACCAGGGAATGTGACGGTAACGGTGACGCCTTCTAGCGGCATTACAGCTACCCCAACGACCCTGCCTTTTACTCCCACTGTTTTCAGCGGCACGGTGACGGTGAGCAGCACGGCGACCCCAGGCACGACTGGCACCGTCAAGTTCTCTGCTCCGGGCTATGCGGATGGAGTGGTCAATGTTACGGTTGACCAATCGACCAACCTTGTGGTGGATCCTGCCAGCCTGGAAATTCCTGCCAATGGGGCAAAGTCGTTTACGGTCAAGCTGGCCAACGCCCCGACAGCGCCGGTGACGGTAACGGTGACGACTTCTACGCCTGACCTGACCGCCACTCCGGCTTCCCTGACCTTTACGTCGACCAACTTCAACTTCGACCGGACGGTTTTGGTGAGGGCTGAACTGGGGGCCGCTCCAGGAGCGCAATCGGTTCTCTTGGATGCGGGGCCGTTGGGTCAGTTCAAGCTGCCGGTAACCATTACCCCCTTCTCGAGGACGACTTTCTTCGTCGATCCTACGCCTGGGGGGGCTGGGAACGACGACTTCCCGGGCACAGCGGCCCAGCCTTGGAGGACTGTTTGGAAGGTTTTGGACAGTGGCCAAAGTATAGCTTCGCGAGTGGCGGAGGTGGCCGGCGCGGGCAATAACGTGGTGGTTACTATTTTGGGTGGAGCCAATACTGACAATGTTCCTACTTCTACTAACATTAGCACACCGACTTTGTTGGCCGGCTCGGTAACGGTGCTGCAAGCTCCATTCCCGAAGACGTTTACGTTGAATATGGGGGGTAATAAACTGACCCTGAACAAGGGCTACAAGCTGCAGGATATCAACATTACCTCCACCGTCAGTGCTGGTTCAGGAGAGACAGCAGTACTAATCACGCATCCAACGGCTGGGCTAGCCAGTGTGGATGTCAAGTGTAGTGTGACGGCAAACAACACTGCTGTTAAATGCGTGCAGGTTCAGGGAGCTGGCTCCCATATCCTTAGGGATGTGAGGGTTGATGTGGCGGATGCTATTGGGACGTCTGGTACACCTAGCATTGGCATTCTGAATGATCCCAATGTCAACCTCAGCATTATCGGTGGCAGAGTTCGGCCTATCGCCGCTGGTTCCGGTGTCACCCGAGGAGCTGTCACTTTGATCGATTCCCAGGGGGTTCTGACTGTTACGGGCTTGACGGTGGATATGACTAACGAGGGGCACTCGCAAGACAGTACAGGTATCCTTCTCAATGCTCCCGGATCCTCGGTTACCGGCTCCACCATCAAGGTGAGTTATAGCGCGAATGCCAGAGGTATCAAAGTCCTAGATGGGGCGAGAAAATCCACTGTTGAAGGTAACACCTTTACTGCCTCCGGTAAGGGAATTGGAGTTGACGGTGACAATAACCTCTTCTCTAGTGCTCTTCGCAATAACAACTTTGAGGGATCCTTTACAAGAGAAGTTCAATAACAACTTTTTGGGAACCTTTACAGCAAAAGTTCTTCCGTAACTGGCGCTGGAAGCTGTTTCCCCCCCTGCCCCCCAGGGGGGCTTTTTTGTAGGCCCCGGTGCTCTGCATTCCCTTGCCCCTTTCCGGGAAGTCGGGCTGCAACGGCGGGAGAGGAATTGTGGTAGGCTAGCACCAGCTTGCAGGAAAAGGTGAGTATGGCCAAAAGGATTGTCTGGCTGTTGGGGGTAGGACTGGCGCTGGCAGCCTGTTCCGGCAGGGCGCGGGGCCCTTCTCTATGTGTCAATGCCCGCCAGGTAACGGCGGAGGAGGTATTGGCGGCCAAGGGCAAGAATCTCTCCGGCTGCCAGTTGATTGGGGTGGTGCTCGCTAACGCCAAGCTGGCCGGCGCTGATCTGGGCGAGGCGCTGGTGCAGGGGGGAGTCTTCCTGCAGGCGGATCTGTCGGGGGCCAATTTGGCGGGGGCCTATGTGGAAAACACCGCTTTCAACGGGGCCAAGTTGCGGCGGGCCAACTTGCAGAAAGCCAGGTTTCCCGACTCCAGCCTGGCTGAGGCCGACTTGACAGGGGCCAATTTGCAGGAGGCGGATCTGCGGCGGGCCAACCTCAGGGGGGCAATTCTCAAAGGGGCCAAGCTGGAGGGGGCGCTGACGGACGGGGAGACCATCTGCCCCGATGGGGAGCGCGGCCCCTGCCGCTGGTAGGCCAGGGATCCGGCTAGAATGGGATCCTAAGCCGGTGTAGGGAACCCCATGTCGGAGCGGTTGGAGCGGGTGGAGGCCATCTTGGAAGTCCTGGCCCAGCAGACCCTGGCCACTGCCCAGGCCACTGCCCGGAATACAGAAGCCATCGAGCGTCTTTTTGCAGCCACCGCCCAGAACACAGAGGCCATTGGGCAAGTTTTTGCAGCCATTGGTCAGAACGCAGAGGCCATTGGGCGTGTTTCCACAGTTACTGTCCAGAACACAGAGGCCATCGAGCGTCTTTTTGCAGCCACCGCCCAGAACACAGAGGCCATTGGGCAAGCCTTTGCAGCCATTGGTCAGAACGCAGAGGCCATTGGGCGTGTTTCCACAGTTACTGTCCAGAACACAGAGGCCATCGAGCGTCTTTTTGCAGCCACCGCCCAAAACACAGAGGCCATTGGGCAAGTTTTCGCAGCCATTGCCCAAACTAGGGAGTCCATCGCTGAGCTGCGGGCCAGCATTGCCGAGCTGCGCCAGGTGGTTGAGCAGCAAAACCGCGCCATTACCTACCTTATGAGCCAAGACTAGGCCCAGAGCCGTGGATCCCCTTCCTTCTCGGCCAGGGTTGGGGAATAATACCCGTTAGTTCCCCTGAGCTGGCCGGCGCCGAACCAAGACTGCAACCGCTACCCCAATTCTTGCTGATCCTTCGCTGGAGATTTGAGAATGTCTGACCGCAACTTCCCAACCAATTGGCGTGTTTCCCTTGTTTCCTCAGTGTTGGCCGCCGCTCTGGCCGGGCTAGTGGTGGCCTGTGGCTCTTCCTCAAGGGATCCTCTCACGGTTGCCACGCCCACGCCCACTCCGACCCCCACACCAACACCTGTGCCCACTCCAACCCCTACACCAACTCCAACACCCACCCCCACGCCCACTCCGACCCCCACACCCACGGCAACGCCCACTCCGACACCCACCCCCACGCCCACTCCGACGCCTACGCCCACGCCGACACCTACTCCCACGCCCACTCCAACTCCAACACCCACGCCGACACCTACTCCCACGCCCACTCCAACTCCAACACCTACTCCCACGCCCACTCCTGCTGGCCCGCGGATTACGATCCCGGGCTTGCCGGCAGGGGCCACGGTAACCATTCGACAAGCAGATGGCACAGTAATTGCCACCTCCACCTCGGTGTCTGGGGACGTGGTTATCTTCCCCACTTCCTTTACCATCCCCTTTGGCGGCCAGATCCGGGTGACTCCCGCCATTCCTTCACCTGGGCCGATTACGGTCGGCGGTACTACCCTCAGCACCTTTGACAACACCACCAACCCTGGCAGCACCACCTACTACAACTTTGGGCCGGCCATCTCAGTGAACTAGCTTGGGGCTGGCCCTAGAAGGGCAATCGGTTTCCATTCAGGAGCATGCCTCTAACCCCAAAACCCTGAACTTTGCTGAATTTACTGAGCTTTAGGCGGTTTGGCAAAAGTCATTGAGAGGGATATAGTAGACCAAGTTTCCCCCTGATCCTTGAGTCCACCGCAACGGTTGCCGGGAAGTGAAGGGGGAAAGCGCTCGGGGGGTATTCCTCAGGGCTTTGCGGGATACCGCCTTCCTGTTTGGACTCCGTCCCGCTGACGCGAACAGAGATAGGCAGGATGCGATCGCTTCTTTCCTGAACCATGTTCAGGAGAGTTCAGCGTGAATGTATCAGGTGCTAGATGGCAACCGGTTGTCTTCTTCTTCAGCTTTGGGAAAGGCACCGTCGCTGTGCATTTTTGAGCGCCCTTTGGGTATCCTTGAGAATAGACTCAAGGTTTGCCTTTGAGTTTCCCTGGGGTGAGCTGGGCAGCTCTTGCTAAAGACGTTGACCCTAGCAAGTTTTTGAAGGAGATCTGCCATGGCTTCCCACAACTCAAAATCCCGCTTTCGTCACCCGATAGCTCCCTTGGTTTTGGCTTCCTCCCTCGTAGGAGGAGTGGCTGCTTGTTCCCTTACTTCGGATCCTCCGGCTGTTACTCAGGTTCCCCCGACAATTTCAGCTCAGGCGCCAGAAACAGCAGTGCAGGGCTCTGAGAGCATTGCTTTCTACTACGACGGGGTAAAGACCTCAGTCACCATCAAGGATGCGGCAGTCCTTTTTGCCGCCTGCACCCTCAACACCAACGACTCCGGGAAGATTGTTAACTTTGTCAATAACACGCTCAAGGTGGGGCCGATTACGGCTGCCGACGTGACGGGGTTGGGTGATCCGCTCAAGCCCTCTGTTTCCGACTTTACTGCCGACGGGGTGGTGGACTGCAAGGATGCGGCGGTTTTGTTTGCGGCAATTTCAACAGGTCTTCCGCCGACGGCCAGTAAGATCAATTCCTTCCTTGCCACCACCCTGAAGCTCAGCGGTGTCAGCGTCACGCAGCCGAACTTAGATACCTTCTTCAGCGGGCCCACTCCCACGCCGACTCCGACACCCACGCCGACCCCGACGCCGACTCCGACTCCGACACCAACGCCGACACCCACCCCCACGCCGACACCCACCCCCACGCCGACCCCGACACCGACACCCACGCCAACGCCGACACCTGCTCAGTTCTATGTGCATCCAACCAGAGGCGATGATAATAACCTAGGTACCTCACGTCTCGAGCCGTTCAAAACTGTGGAGCGCGCGCTGGAATCCACTGAAGTTCAGACCGCAGCCAGTCTTGGCGGCGGGACAAATGTGATTGTAAGGATCATTGCCGACGGAACGGAGGAGGTTAGTAGCACCAACATCGAGAGTCTGACTTTGACAGCTGGATCCGTCACGGTGCTTCCTGACAGCGACGTTAATTTCACACTCAAGCTGATGAACGGTAAGCTTTTAACTCTCAACAAAGGCTACAGGCTTCAAGGGTTCAAGATTGAGAGCGGGGATCCCGGTGGTACTAATACAAGAGCCGCCGCCATCACGCTCGCTGCTGCGGGAACGCCCCTGAAAGACATGCTCATTGATTGTACAGGTCTTGGCACTGCTGGTACTGCTACTGCTGGCGTAGGGTCTGGCGACAGATGTATCGAAGTAACTGCTTCTTCTGCCACCGTCACCCTCGACAATGTGGATGTTTTGATTAAAGGCGACAAAGACTACACTGCTGGGATCCGCCACGTGGGGACTAGCACAATCCTCAGAGTAATCAATGGCAGCTCGGTTGTGGCTACTGGGCAAGGGTCGTCGGGGAACCAGGGTGTCGTGGGCATTTTGGAGAATTCAGATCTCGGATCTGTAGAGATTGAAGGCCCGAACACAGAGGTCAACTTGAGCGCGATCCGACCTGTTGCAAGTGGTGCTCGCAACGTTGCTATCCTCCTAAGAGGTAATTCATTCCGTACAAGAAAAGTGATAAACTCCGAGATTAAGGTAAACGAGGCAAATCCAGGTCAAATTGGCGTTTGCGTTGGTAGTACTATTAACGTAACAGTGCAAGGCAGCACCTTTACCAATTCTTCTCCGGGAAGAAACAGCATCGCTATCTGTCAACGAACAACTGGAAGTGTGAGTCCTGATCCCCTTTCTTCGGGCAACAGGTTCAACAACTTCTCCACGTCCCCGGATAAAAGGTTTGTAACTTTCCCCGACTGCTCTTGCCCCTCCTCCTCCTAACCTTTTCCAGCCCTTTCTCTGGCAGGCCCCTGGCGGGGCCTTTTTTTGTTGCAGCTCCACAACGGGTCGGGCTATCCCTGGGCATTTTGCCAAGGACGAGTTGGGGTAGCGGAGGGCCACCACGCCAAGTCTGGAAGGCTATCAGGGAAGAGGATGGATCTCGCCCCCAATTGGGCCAAAAACCGCATCGTTCCCCAGGAAAAGCCCCTCTCCTGGTCGGATGCGTCCCTCTGGCGGCAGGGCATAGGGATCCGCAGCAGACAGGTTGACGCCCGTGAACCCCAAGTCTTGCATGGCTGCAGCCGTAATACGACTAAGAGCAGGGCGTGCAGGTGGCGGTGGCAGCACCGGCGTCATCAGCTCCAACCCTAGGGTTCGCCGCCAGTGACTTTCGGGAGGTGGCTCAACCTCCACCGGCACATTCCCAGATCCGCCCAGGCTGTTGTACTCAGCCGTGGCCTGCCGGCCGGCAAAGCGCGGGTTGGTGGTGCCGCTGTTGAGGAGAAGAGGACGCCAGTTGGGGACGGTGCCAAACCCCAGAGCATGGCCCAGCTCGTGCAGGACAACGTCAAAGAGGGATCTCTGCTCCTCTAGCCGATTCAAATCCGCTGGGTCGATCCCCATCCTGGCATAGGGGATGATGTCGATCCCAGGCCGAAGAGGGCCGCAGGGGCCTGCCTGAGCCAGAACTCTACTCGGGCCATCGCTATCGGGGCCGGAGAGAAGCCGAGCGCCAGTTACCTGAACCAAGAGGTCATCCACAGGCCGGTTGACCAGAGGAGTCGGGGGGAAGCCAGCTCCGCAGAAGCCAGCCTGCAGAGTTAGGGTGACGTCGGGCAAGTCGCCGGTGATGATCTGTTCCCACCGCCGGGCTGCCCGAAGCACAACCTCTCGCTGGGAGGGGCTGAGGCTGTTGTCGATAAACTCAATCTCGATGTTAAACCCACCAGGAGACGGAGATGGCGAGGGGGTTGGCGTTGGTGGAGGAGGTGAGGGCGTTGGCGTTGGTGGAACTGGCAAGGGGGTTGGTGTCGATGGATCTTCCGGTGGGGGGGGTGGTGTCGGCGAAGGGGAGGCCGTTGGAGGACTTGTGGGGGGAACAAATCCTGGCCCTGGCAGTCTGGCTGCCTGTTCAGGCGTCAGGTTGAGGGGAGGTTGCAGCCGCAAAACGGTGTTGACGAAGGTGTTGATGCGGTTGGCGTCGCGGGTCTGCAAAGTGGCAATGGCAAACAAAATAGCCGCATCCCGAATGGTGCCTGGCGTGCCGTCTCCATCAAAGTCAGAAATGGCCACAGGGTTGGGGTTGGCGGTGGTCACCTCGGCCAAAGTGAGGGGGGGCTGTAGCCTCAAGACGTTGTTGACAAAGCTAACAATCTGGCTGGGCTGGGTGATCCCGCTGGCAATGGCAAAGGCAATGGCGGCATCGCGGATGGTTACCGATTGCGGGTTGCCGTCGTAGTAGGCAGCAACGCCTCCTTCTGGGGCGGGCGATGAAGTCTCTGGGCGACTGAGGAGGCTGGGCCCGCTAGCTAGCCCACAAGCAGCCAGAATTCCAAGGAGAAAAGTTGCCATTAACCAAAACAGCCGCTTGCGGGGGCTCATCGAAGGATCCCTCTTCCGCCTTCCTGGCTAGTTACAAAACACCCCACCACTATACCATCCTCAGGCTTTTCTGGATTTGCCTCAGTCTTTTGCTTGCTGTGCAGTACGATAGGGTACGTGCTAAGAGTGTTGGGATACCTAAAAGCAGGGAGATCACCATGGCAAAGACCGCTGTGTCTAACCCCGTCCAGGCGCAGTTTGACGAGTTTCCCTACCCAAATGTGCCAATTGAGCAGACGGTTACCGACAACTTTGCTTTGTTTGCCAACAGCATCACGACGGCCAGGTACCTAAGGGATCGCAAGGTGGTATCCCCGGAAGGCAAGGTGATCCTCAATGCCGGCTGCGGCTCCGGTTGGGAAACCTTAGTTGTGGCAACAGCCAACCCCGGCGCCCGCTATGTGGGAGTAGATATTTCCCCAGAGTCTATCAAGACAGCGGAGCAGCGTTTCAAGTTCCACAAGATCGAGAACGCCCGCTTTTACGTTATGGACATTACCGACATGAGCGCGCTGGGGGAGGAGTTTGATTTTATTGCCTGCAACGACGTTCTCTACCTCCTGGACGACCCAGTTGCCGGTTTGAAAGGCATGCGGCAGGTGCTCAAGCCCGATGGGATCATCCGCACCAATGTTCACAGCCTTTACCAGCGTCAGTTTATCTTCAACATGCAGGAGGCCATGGAGCTGCTGGGGGTGATGGATGAGCCGGCAGCTAAAGCGGTGCCCCTGCTGCGGGAGGTGATGGAAGCGCTCACCGACGCCAGCTTTGTCAAAAGCCACTGGCAAGGAGATGCCATCAAAACCACAGCGGGTATCCTGGCCAATTTCCTGCTGCGCAGCGACAAGGGCTTTACGGTGCCCCAAGTGTTTGAGATGTTGAGGCAGGCCGGTCTTGAGTTTATCAGCATGGTGAATTGGCAGCAGTGGAAGCTGGAGAGGGTCTTGACTAAGCCAGTGCCCTACTCGATGCGGCAACTCAATAAGTTAAGCGAGGAGCAAAAACTTCACTTCATCGAGCTGATTTTCCCCAACATGACCCGCTTGATTGATTTTTGGTGCGGGCACCCCGGCATTCCCAAGCCCGAGCCGTTTACAAACGACGAATGGTGGAACGGCACCGTACAAGCCCACCCCCTTTTGGTGAGGTTGGATGCCAAGCAGGCTTTTCTCAACGCCATTCGCGACAACGGCCCTGTCAACATCAACGGCTGGCCGGGAGCTGAGGGGAACATTACCATCGATCCTTTCTCGGTGCGCTGGCTGGTGGATGTCTTCGGCCCTTTGCCGGTGCCGGTGCAATCGCTGGTTCACAAAACCATGGAGATCATGGACTGGACCCAGGAAGAAGCGTTTAGTCAAGTGTTGGCCAACCTGAAGTTTTTGGAAGAACGCCTGGTCATTCTGCTGGATTCCCCACTTCGCTAGGCAAGTGCAAAGCCAGGACTTACGAAAGCCCCCCTGATTCATACATGGGGGCCTTTTTGGTTGACATACCCCCCGCCCTAAAGGACGGGGATTCTTTCTCAGCCAGCAGAATTGCTGATACATTTACGCTGAACACTGCTGAACATCACTGTTCAACTATGCAGCGATAGCATTCTGTTTGTTTCCATTCGCGTTAGCGGGACGGAGTCCAAACAGAATGGCGGTATCCCGCAAAGCTTTGAGTAGAATACCCAAAGCGCAGTTTCCGTGTCGTCTTACTACCAATTTTCTGCTTTGCTTTGGCTACCATGTTGGCAGACTCGAAAGTAAACAGAAAGATCAACTGGTAGTAATCCGTACTGAGCATATTATACATTATTTTCAGTATAGTTGAGCTTATTATTGACTAGAGTCATGCTCTCTTCCCCCTCTTCTTCCGGCAGCGTATCCCCCACCTTGTAGCAAGCTGATACATTTACGCTGAACACTGCTGAGCATTACTGCTCAACGGTGCAGCGATAGCATTCTGCCCATTACTGAACAGAAAGGCGGTATCCCGCAAAGCCCTGAGCATGACACCCAGGGCGCCTTGCCAGTCCCGTGGTAGCTTGCGTCCGCATCTTGGGCAGACAAACACCTTCGCGCCACCTAACTTGGTGTGGATGTGCCCGCACTTGGTACAGGTTTTGCTGGTGTACCCTTCCGATACTTCCACGACGACCACGTTTTTCTTCTTGGCTTGAAACTTCAGGAACTGCTTGAACCGATAGTGCGCCCAGGTGAGCATCGCCCTTGCTGTCTTGCTACCAAACTTCCTCCCTGCCTTGGCAACCATCTTGGCTGACTCGAAAGTGGGGAGGAATATCAATCGGTAGTTATCCGTTAGGAACGCCGCTACCTTGCGATGGCACTCGTCCACCAAGTTCCTGATTCTCTCCCGCAGACGAAACGCCGCTTGCCGCATTCGCCTACGCTTGAGTCTCGGCGCTTTACTCAGCCTAGATTGCAGATCGTCTAGGTGGTAGCACAGCCGAACGATCCTGCCAAAGTCTCCCTTGGCGATATCTACAAAGCCCGCCCCATCAAACCCTGTAAGGAAGCTTCTTACTCCAGGATCAAGTGCGATCACCCCCTTTGCTAACGAACACTGCTCGTTCACGGGCTCAGGAAAGATGGCATACCATCTGTCTTTCACCCGCATTAGCTCAGTTCCACGTGCCCATTCTCTGGGCATCTCCTCGGATGCACGGAACGCCAAACCTCGGGTGAGTTTCGGATACCACGTCCCATTGCGAAAGTTGCCGGCGTTGAATTGCAGCGTATGCGACCTGTCCCGCACACTGCGAAATCTCGCGTCTTTGCTTCGGCGGAACGCCAACCACGCCTCGACGACCGCGTTCTGCTTGATGTGGCAAGGGACGTCCTTCACCCACTCGGGTAGGTCGGAGCGCAGGATGATGTCCCGCAACTTTCTGGCCGTTTTTGGGGCACCATGCTGACGCTGATAGGCAATCGCTTGGTTGTAGCAGTACCGGCACGCCGCTTGCCACCGCTTCCAAACTTTAGCCAGCGCTGGCTCCGGATAAATCCGTATCTTTCTCGATTGCAGCCCGGTATTTTCTGAGTCCGTAGAGCCGACTGCTGAAGCAGTGCAGGATGGTGAGGATATCCTCAACCAGTTCCTGCTGGGGAGAGAGGTGATCGTCATCGAGAACCAAGATTTCGCACCCGTATTGACGGCAGTACCACTCAACGAACTCAAATCCAAACCGGCAGAGTCGATCCCGGTGAGCGACCACAATTGTTCCGACATCTCCCGCACGGACTCGTTCCAATAAGGCAAGGAACTTTGGTCTTTTGAAGTCGAGACCGCCGCCAACCTCTCCGACCACTTCGGCTCCAGGATAGAGGTTAACCAGTCTTGCAATCTGTCTCTCCAAGTCTGACTTTTGCCCTCGACTGCTGACTCGGGCGTACAAAACGACTCGTTTGTCCTTCTTGGGCGCTCTGATGTAGCTGTCGAGGTCATACCTTCTCGCCCTACCGGATGGTGTACGTGTTGCATGGATCCAGCCCTTCTGTTCCCATCGCCTCAAGGTGTGGAGACATACCCCAAAATAATCCGCCGCTTCTCTCGGTTTTACATATCTAGCCATGCTAAGCAGCCATACTGAACATACTGTACATTATTTTCAGTATAGTCCAGCGTATCATTGACTAGAGTCATGCTCTCAACTCATACTGCTGGCCATCCCAGCCCATCTCTACCCAAACAGGTGTGTCCCAAGCCCAGTTAATCATCAGAGGCTCATTGCCTTTCCCGTTCGACAATCGCAGCTTTCCATTGACGACTTGGATGGCTGAAGACTTCCATTGAACTTTGGAATAGTACCGACGCCGTCGAGGTGGACGGGCGTTGGGGTCGGTTTGGCGGCGTTCTCGCCAGGACTTCAAAGAGGCAAAGAAGCTTTGCACTACCGCGTCTGCACTGTGAGCATGAAGTGTATTCTCAGGGTCGTTGGGAAACCACCGCATTAGCGTGGAAGGTTTCAACCACAGTCCCTTCTTGCGGACAACCCGCCAAAAGTGAACGAGCACCTTTGAGTACAGCTCGCCTGCTGCCCTGCTCAACAGCTGCAGTTGCTCTGAGACGCCTAGCTTGAGCTTGCGGACAAGGTACATGCAAAGTTGCCTTTTCTGTCGAATAGCATCTTACAAAAGCCGCCCTAGAAGGGCGGGGCTTGTAACCCAGTTTTTTTGGTCATCGTTTTTATCCCAGCCGCTGCTCGGTTTCGGGATCGAACAGGTGGAAGCGATCCATGTCGAAGATCACTTCCGCCCACTGGTTGACGCGCAGCTGGGTACGGGGATCCACGCGGGCAATAAACTCCTGCTCGGCCAGGATCCCTTCTCGGTCGGTGGTGCTGAGATGGAGGATCACTTCATGGCCGATCAGCTCGGTGACGGAGACCTTAGCCCGCACCGGGGCAGGTTGGATCCCTGGGGGTTGGTAGTGGGGATCGTGGATGTTTTCTGGGCGGATGCCGAAGATGACCGACTTGCCGACGTATTGCCAATAGGGCTCTGCCTGGTGGGGCGGGATGGCCACGCGGAAGGCGCCGGTATCCACCCAGAGAGTGCCCTCCTGCTCCCGCAGCTTGGCCTGGAAGAAATTCATGGCGGGGCTGCCGATGAACCCGGCCACAAACAGGTTGGCGGGGCGGCTGTAGAGGGCCTGGGGAGTATCCACCTGCTGCAGGCGGCCATCCTTCATGACGGCGATGCGGTTGCCCATGGTCATGGCCTCCACCTGGTCGTGGGTAACGTAGATAAAGGTGGTGCCCAGTTGCATGTGCAACTTGCTGATCTCGGCCCGCGCCTGCACCCGCAGCTTGGCGTCGAGGTTGGAGAGGGGCTCATCCATCAAAAACACCGCCGGATTGCGCACGATGGCCCGCCCGACGGCAACCCGCTGCCGTTGCCCACCCGAAAGTTCCTTGGGCTTGCGGTTGAGCAGGTGTTCGATCCCAAGGCGCTTGGCCACCCCCCTAACCCGGCTTTCGATCTCCGCCCGTGGCAGGCCGCGCAGCTTGAGGCCAAAGGCCATATTTTCGGCCACGGTCATGTGGGGGTAGAGGGCATAGGATTGGAAGACCATGGCGATATCCCGATCCTTGGGGGGGACATCGTTCACCCGTCGATTGCCAATGTAGATGGAGCCGGCGCTCACTTCTTCCAAGCCGGCCAACATGCGCAGGGAGGTGGTTTTGCCGCAGCCGGAGGGACCGACGAAGACGAGAAATTCCCCGTCTTCGATGGCGATGTTCAGGTCGTGGACGGCAGTGGTGTCGCCGTAGCGCTTGGTAACGTGTTCGTAGGTCACGCTGGCCATGCTCTCGCTCCCCAGCCACTTCGCCCTCAAACTTATCCAACCCTAGGGGCAGAGGTCAAATCGGATCCCTGGGCTGGAGTAAGCTGGGGTCGCCCTCACCCCCAGCCCCTCTCCCAGAGGGAGAGGGGAGTTGAGGATCGAAAAGCCAAAAAACCCAAAAAGGTAGGCCACGAGCCTACCTCTGGGATCTGGATCTTGTTAAGCCAAAAGTGGCGCTCGCCTCCCCCCCTTAGGAGACAACGTTCACTTTGACCACTTGGGCTTTTTCGGAGTCCGCCTTGGGCAGAGTCAGGGTGAGGATCCCATCTTTGTATTCGGCTTTCACCTGATCGTGTTTGATCCGGTTCGGCAGCGGGATCACCCGTTGGAAGCGCCCGTAACGGAATTCAGTCCGGGTTACCCCTTTGTCTTCAGAGCGCTTCTCAAATCGCCGTTCCCCAGTGATGGAGACCGCTTCGGCTGTGACTTGGATATCCAAGTCGTTGGGGTTCAAGCCGGGCAGCTCCAGCTTCAGGGTAATGGTTTCGGGATCATCGTGCATCTCCACTGCCGGCATGAAGGCAAAGCCGTCGGCCTCGGTGGTGCGAGGGATCAGCCGGTCGAACATCCGGTTCATTTCCCGTTGAATTTCGTCAATTTCACGAAATGGATCCCAGCGGACAAGAGCCATAGAGCATCCTCCTCCTCTATTACTTTGCTTTTTTGACTTCCAGTTCGAGTTTTTAGCTTAGCTTTCGGGGCTCAACTTTAGAGGTATAAGCAAAACCTCTATGCTTCTAGTGTATTCAAATCCGTTCCGGGAAATGTAGGGTTTTCTGGAATGTTTCTTAGGTGTTTACCCTACAGGTTTATCCATCCAAAACCCTCTGGGACTCCGTATGTTTGGGGCGGCGATGGAGTTTTGTGGGTAACCACATACTGAGACCGGTGGCCACCATCACCAGCAGCCCCAGTCCGTTTAAGAACGGGTAAACCGCTTGCAGATCGAGGGGGCCCCACTGCCCTTTGTGGATTTGGATCAGCCAGTAGTAGTCGAAGTTTTGGTTAAGGCGGGCAATTTGATACAGGGATCCCGTTACCACCGTTACCACCAAGGGCAGAGCCAGGATGGGGGCCAGGGCGCGGTGGATCTGGCGGGCGAGTTTTCGAGGCGGGGCCATCAGGGTTTCTCCAAGGCTAAGGCCACCACCTTGCCATGGTAGCAGGGCAGCCCAAGCTGCCAAGCCCCCCTGGGTCTAGGGACGGATCCCGAGGGCTTCCTCCAGCTTGGGCATTTGCTCGCGGGGGATAACCCGCCCTTCGTCCTCAAAGCCGGGGATCTCGTGGAAGTTGAGGTAGCGGTACAGCTCGCCGGCAAAGGGCTGGATCTTGGTGGCGACGATCTCCCGGTATTCCTCAGGGGTAGGGATCCGGCCCAAGAGGGCGCAGGCGGCAGCCAGCTCGGCGGATCCCAGATAGACCCGCGCGTCTTTGCCCATGCGGTTGTTGAAGTTGCGGGTGGAGGTGGACATAACCGTGGCCCCGTCTGCCACCCGCGCCTGGTTGCCCATGCACAGGCTGCAGCCGGGCATCTCCGTCCTCGCCCCGGCAGCGGCAAAGGTGCCGTACACCCCTTCGGCGCGCAGTTGCGCCTCGTCCATGCGGGTGGGAGGACAGATCCAAAATTGGCGCACCTTGGCCCGCCCCTGGCCTTCCAAAATCTTGGCGGCGGCGCGGTAGTGGCCAATGTTGGTCATGCAGGAGCCAATGAACACCTCGTCAATGTGGATGGGTGTGTCGGGGTTGCCGGCCGCGTGCTGGGCGTGGACTTCGCTCAGGGTCATCACCTTGTCGGGATCGTTGGGGGCACAGACAATTGGCTCGGTGATGGTGCTGAGATCAATCTCGATGACGGCGGCGTATTCGGCGTCGGGATCCGCCTCCATCAGGGTGGGGTTGGCCAGCCAGGCCTCCATCTTGGCGATGCGCCGCAGCAGGGTTCTCGCATCCTGATAGCCGCGGGCGATCAGGTTTTTCAGCAGCACCACGTTGGAGCGCAGGTACTCGGCAACCGTCTCGACGCTCAGCTGGATGGTGCAAGCGGCGCAGTTGCGTTCCGCCGAGGCGTCGGTGAACTCGAAGGCTTGCTCCACCTTCAAGTTGGGCAGGCCCTCGATCTCCATAATTCGCCCGGCAAAGACGTTTTTCTTGCCCTGTTTCTCGACGGTGAGCAGCCCCCGCTGGATGGCCACGTAGGGGATGGCGTGGACAATGTCCCGCAGGGTGATCCCGGGCTGCAGTTCCCCCTTAAAGCGCACCAGCACCGACTCCGGCATATTCAGGGGCATCACCCCCATGGCGGCGGCAAAGGCCACCAGCCCAGAGCCAGCCGGGAAGGAAATGCCCAAAGGGAAGCGGGTGTGGGAGTCGCCCCCGGTGCCAACAGTATCCGGCAGCAGCATGCGGTTGAGCCAGGAGTGGATGATGCCGTCGCCTGGCCGCAGGACGACACCTCCCCGCGAGGCAAAAAAGTCGGGCAGCTCTTTGTGAACCTGGATATCCACCGGCTTGGGATAGGCGGCGGTGTGGCAGAAGCTCTGCAGCACCAGGTCGGCGCTGAAGCCCAGACAGGCCAATTCCTTGAGCTCGTCGCGGGTCATGGGGCCGGTGGTGTCCTGGGATCCCACCGTGGTGATCAGCGGCTCGCAACTGGTGCCGGGGCGCACTCCGGGCAGCCCGCAGGCTTTGCCGACGATTTTCTGGGCCAGGGTATAGCCCTTGCCCGTGTCGGCGGGCGGGGTGGGGCGAATGAACAGGGGGGAGGGATCCAGCCCCAGGGCCTGGCGGGTTTTGTCGGTAAGGGCCCGGCCAATCAAGAGAGGGATGCGGCCCCCGGCCCGCACCTCGTCGGGCAGCGTCACAGGCTGCAGGGAAAAGGTGGTGAGGACTTGGCCATCCTCAGAGCGGATAACGCCCTCGTAGGGGTAGATCGTCACTACCATGCCCGTCTCCAGGCAGGAGACATCGCACTGGATGGGCAGGGCGCCGGCATCTTCGGCGGTGGTGAAGAAAATGGGCGCGATCGTGCCCCCCAGAATCACCCCGCCGGCCCGCTTGTTGGGCACATAGGGAATGTCGTGGCCGATGTGCCAGAGCAGGGAATTAAGGGCGGACTTGCGGGAAGATCCCGTGCCCACCACATCCCCCACAAAGGCCACCGGATGGCCGCGGCGCTTCAGCTCGGCAATGGCTGCTATCGCTCCCGGCGCCCGCGATTCCAGCATGCTCTGGGCATGAAGGGGAATATCGGGGCGGGTGGTGGCGTGGGCGGCCGGGGAGAGGTCGTCGGTGTTGATCTCGCCGGCAATTTTGAACACCGTCGCCGTGATCGCCTCGGCCAGGGGCGGCCTGGCGGTGAACCACTCCCCTTCCGCCCAAGAGTGGAGCACCTGTCGGGCATAGGCGTTGCCCGCTTGGCTCAGCTCCAGCACGTCGTGGAAGGCGTCGAAAACCAGCAGCGTGTGGCTGAGGGCGCGGGCCGCTGCGGCGGCAATTTCCGGTCGCTCATCCTGCAGCAGCTCCAGCAACACCTGGACGTTGTAGCCCCCCAGCATCGTGCCCAAGAGCTCTACCGCCCGCAGGGGGGTAATGAGGGGCGAGTGCACTTCTTCCTTAGCCACAGCGGCCAAAAAGCCCGCCTTCACATAGGCCGCTTCGTCCACCCCCGGCGGGACGCGCTCTGTAAGCAGATGCAACAAAAAGGCCTCTTCGCCGGCGGGGGGATCCTTGAGCAGCTCGCACACCTGGCTGGTCTGGGCGGCGTTCAAGGGCAGCGGCGGGATCCCTTGGGCCGCGCGGGCAGCAGCATGTTGGCGGTACTCGGCCAGCATGGGGAGGATTCCTTAGGTCACTCGATGTGGGTATTCATTCTACCGCCAGCTCGGCAGCAACCAGCTCTGCCGCCTCAGGATAGCTCCGCCAACAGCTCTTTTTGGTATAGGCCAATACAAGCCTGGATCAACTCGTCCAGCTCCCCTTCCAAAATTGGCTCGAGCAGGAAGTTCTGGTTGAGGCGGTGATCGGTAACCCGGTTGTCTTTGTAGTTGTAGGTGCGAATTTTTTCCGAGCGCGATCCCGTTCCCACCTGCATGCGACGGGCGGAGCTGATGGAGGCCTGTTGCTCCTGCAGCTTCATCTCGTAGAGCTTGGCCCGCAAAATCTGCATCGCCCGCTGCCGGTTCTGCAGCTGGGAGCGCTCCTCGGTACAAAACACGCGGATGCCGGTGGGCTTGTGGAGGAGGTCCACCGCCGTTTCCACCTTGTTCACGTTTTGGCCGCCCGCCCCGCCGGAGCGCGCCGTCTTGATCTCGATGTCCTTCGGGTCGATCACCACCTCCACCTCGTCCACTTCCGGCATCACCGCCACCGTGGCCGTCGAGGTGTGGACGCGCCCCTGGGCCTCTGTCACGGGCACCCGCTGCACCCGATGCACGCCGGCCTCGAACTTCAGCTTGCTGTAGACCTGATCCCCGCGAATTTCCAGGATGGCCTCTTTGTAGCCTCCCATCTCTCCTTCCGAGAGGCTGGCCAGGCGCACCGACCAGCCCATCTTCTCGGCGTAGCGGGTGTACATGCGGGCCAAATCCGCCGCCCACAGGGCCGCCTCCTCGCCGCCGGTGCCGGCGCGGATTTCCAACATAATGTTTTTCTCGTCGTTGGGATCCCGGGGCAGCAGCAGCAGGGTCAGCTTTTCCTCCAGTTGTTCTTGGCGGACGCGCAGTTGCTCCAGTTCTGCCCTGGCCATCGCCTCCAGCTCTGGGTCGTCGGAAGCCACCTCCCGCAGCAGCTCTTCCGTCTGCTTCAGCTCGCGAGTGAGCTTTTGCCACTCGTGAAAGGTCTGGACGGTGGCTTCTAGGGAGGAGCGGGCCTTGGCAATCCGCTGCAGCTCAGCCGGATCGGTCGCCACATCGGGATCGGCCAGACGTACCGTCAGCTCCTGAAAGGTGGCTTCAACGTTTTTAAGCTGCTCGATGAGTTGAGCAGAGGCCATAGATCCAGTGTCAGCGAAGACTCACAGCAATGCCCAGCAAGGCAGAAAAGAAACTCAGATTGAAGCTCGGCTACCTAGCTTTCTTGCCGCCCATGCCGTACTTGCGCATGAACTTGTCCACGCGGCCTTCGCTGTCAATGATCTTCTGGCTGCCGGTGAAAAAGGGATGGTTGCCCGACCAAACATCGACCTTCAGCTCCGGCTTGGTGGATCCCACTGTCATCACCACTTCGCCGTTGCAGATGACTTTGGCTTCGGGATACCACTGGGGGTGTATTCCTTTTTTGGGCATGGCAATCTCCTCCTCTGGGCCTGTTCCTATACCCTTGTCTATCAACATCTAACTTGAAAAAGCAATGGCAGGGATCCCTAGCGCTTCGAGTACTGGGGAGCCTTGCGGGCCTTGCGTAGGCCATATTTCTTCCGTTCCACGGCGCGCGGATCCCGTTTTAGGTAGCCCTCTGTCTTGAGGGGGCCGCGGTTAGCCGGATCCACCTCGCAGAGGGCGCGCGCCACGCCCAACTTGATGGCATCGGCCTGACCGTGGACGCCGCCGCCATGAGCCCGCACCAAGATGTCGTAGGAGTTCTCTAGGCCGAGGAGCTCCAACGGCGCTTTCACACTGGCCAGTAGCGCCTCCTGGTATTGCAGGTATTGGTCGCCGGGCCTGTCGTTGATGATCAGCTTGCCGGTGCCGGGCACCAGGCGCACGCGGGCGACAGCCGTTTTGCGGCGTCCGGTTCCCCAGTAGACGGCTCGTTGGCTGCTGGCTGCTTGGGTCATACTTTGGCTCCTGGGATCGTGTGGATGGGGTAAACCTGAGGTTGCTGGGCCTCGTGGGGGTGGTGGGGCCCGGCGTACACTTTTAGCTTGGTGAATTGCCGCCGGCCCAGGCGGGTGTGGGGCAACATCCCCTTCACTGCTTTCTCAATCACCCGCTCCGGCAGGCGAGCTTGCAGTTGGGCAAAAGTCTCGACTTTCATGCCGCCGGGACGGCCAGAGTGGCGGCGGTAGAGCTTTTGGGTGCGCTTTTTGCCGGTGACCACCACTTTCTCGGCGTTGATCACGATCACGTAGTCCCCCGTATCCAGGTGAGGGGTGAAGTTGGGTTTGTGCTTGCCCCGCAGGAGCTTGGCCACAACCACGGCCAAGCGGCCGAGGCGCTGGTTGGCAGCGTCCACCAGATACCAGCGAGGGGTTAGAGTTTCGGGGGGAGGAACGGGAGTTGTGTTCATGGCAGCCAAGGATGACATCAACCGCAGAATGGAATGGACAAGAAAACGCCTAGGCCAGGGAAGAAACACACAAAGCCGCCGACCAATCGGGGGTTTTGGGCAACCCCTGCAGGGGCAAGGCCCAAAAGGGCGGCGAGTGAGCGAAGCGGCGGCCAAAGGGATCCCCAGCATAGCCCACATCCACCAGGCACAGCCCTTGCGGAGGGGCGCTGTAGCGGGTGCGCATCCGGCTCCAGTCGTTGTGTTGCCAGAGGTGGACAAATTGTTGTGGGCTGATCTCGCCACGGCCCACCACCTCCAGGGATCCCACCAGCAGCCGCATCATGCGGTAGAGAAAGCCGCTGGCCTGCACCTCGATGCTGATGAGATCCCCCAGCCGCTGGCAGAGCACCTCCTGCACCTGCACCCGCGAGTGGGGCCGGTCGGATCCCCGGCGGCGAAAGGCTTCTAGGCTGTGCTCGCCCAGAAGAGAGTTGAGGGCCTCCGCCATCGGCTCCACCTGCAAAGGCCAGCGCACCTGCCAGCTAAAGAGGCGCCAGAACACATCCGGCAGCTCCCGGTTCAGGATCAAGTAGCGATAGCGGCGCCAGCGAGCCGAAAAGCGGGCATGCCAGAAATCGGGCACCTGAGCGGAAGCCAATACCACCACATCTTCCGGCAGACAGTCGTTGAGCACCCGCGCCCACTCCGTCGGCGGGATGCCAGAGGTGGTGTCGAAGTGGGCCACCTGGCCCGAGGCATGAACCCCCGTATCGGTGCGACCTGCCCCGTAGAGGGCCACCGGGTGCCCGGCCCGCAACGCAATCGCCTCCTCCAGTACCCCTTGCACGGTGCGGTGGCCCGCTTGCCGCTGCCAGCCGCGAAAGCCGCTGCCGAGGTACTGAATTTTCAGGGCAATGCGACGGCTCTGCATGGGGCCTACACCAACTCGATGACCGCCATTTCTGCCCCGTCGCCCCGTCGACGCACCGTGCGCAGGATGCGGGTGTAGCCCCCAGGCCGATCGCGGTAGCGCTCCGGCGCTTGCTCAAACAGGGAGCGCACCAGCTCCTTGTCATAGATGTAGGCCAGGGCCTGCCGCCGCGCTGCCAGAGAGCCGTCCTTGGCCAGGGTGATCATTTTCTCAGTGGTGGCGCGAATGGCTTTGGCGCGGGCTTTGGTGGTCGTGATCCGCCCTTCCCGCAGCAGGGCCGTGGTCAGCGCCCGCATCAGGGCCTTGCGCTGGTCGGCGGGCTTGTTGAGGTGAGGGGTACGACGGCGGTGACGCATAGTAGCCTCTGCCTTTTATCTTGTGTCCTGTGGAGATGTTGACCGGTTTTGCCGCAGCGAGCCGGCAAGGCTCTACGTCTTGCTCCTTTCGCGGGGCAAGGTTAGGCCTAGGCGGTTCTTCAAAGCTTGCACCACCTCTTCCGCGGATTTTTGGCCGAAGTTTTTGATCTCCAGCAAATCCTCTTCGGTATAAACCAATAGATCCGCCACCGTATTGATTTGAGCGCGCTTCAGGCAGTTGTAAGCCCGTACCGAGAGCTGCAGCTCTTCGATGGGGATCTGGTTCTTCTGGTTATCCTCAGCTTGCCGGGGCTCTGGCGGGGTGTCGAAGCTGACCTCCTGCAGCGGCGAGAACAGGCCCACCAAAATGCGAGCCGCCTGGCTGAGGGCCTCCTGGGGGGTGAGGCTGCCGTTGGTCCAAATCTCCAAAATTAGGCGATCTTTTTCCAGAGATTGTCCCACCCGCGCCGCCTCAACGGTGTAGTTGACTTTGCGCACCGGCATGAAGACGGAGTCGATCTGGAGAAAGTCGATGGCCATCGATTTGCTGTCGGAGTAATCGACGGCACGGTAGCCACGTCCGCGGCCAATCATGAACTCCATTTCCAGGATCGCCCCTTCCGCCAAGGTGGCAATGTGATGGCGGGGGTTGATCACTTCCACCTCGCTGGGCAATTGCAGCTTCTCGGCGGTCACCTCTCCCGGCCCTTGTGCCACCAAACGGCCCACCTGCGTGTCGGGAGCGTTGGAGCGCAGCACCAGCTCCTTCATGTTGAGTAGGATCTCCATCACGTCTTCCCGCACCCCCGGCACCGTGGAAAACTCGTGGGTCACCCCGGCAATGCGTACAGCGGTTACTGCCGTCCCTTCTAGGTTGGAGAGCAACACCCGCCGCAGGGCGTTGCCCACCGTGATCCCTTGACCCCGCTCCAGTGGCCCCAGGGCAAATTTGCCGTAGTGAACGCCATTGGCTTCCTGATGGGATTCGACGCACTCGGTCTGGTAGGGAGCAGCACTAGAAGCGGCTTTGCTGCCCAGATTGTGGAGGGTTCGGCTGGTCTGCATCATAGAGTAGCCCCGTCCGTCTGGCTCAACATCTGTTTGGAGAACTTAGAAGACTGGAGGCCATGCCTCACATCCTGCAGGAGGGCAAGCCTGTCGCCAGCGCTTGGCCCGCCCTGGGGATCCCTTTAGACGCGCCGCCGCTTGGGGGGACGGCAGCCGTTGTGGGGAATGGGAGTGATATCTCGAATCAGGGTGATTTCTAGACCAGTGGCCTGCAGAGCGCGAATGGCGGTTTCCCGACCGGCGCCAGGGCCACTCACCATTACCTCAATCTGGCGCATGCCGTTCTCCATGGCCTGACGCGCTGCGCTCTCTGCCGCCATTTGGGCTGCAAAGGGGGTGCCTTTCTTGGCGCCCTTGAACCCCGTAGAACCTGCGGAGGCCCAAGACACCACGTCGCCATTGGGATCCGTGATGGTGACGATGGTGTTGTTGAAGGTGGACTGAATGTAGGCCACACCGTTGGGGACATTCTTCTTGACCTTGCGTCCGCGCCGTTGCTGCCGAGCCATGACCTGTGCGTCCTTTGAACAACTGTTTACATCCCGTTTTGCAGTTTGGAGAGGGTGGGAAACTCTGCCCGCCGCCCCAGCCGCGCCACTACTTCTTGGCGGGAGCTTTCTTCTTGCCGGCCACCGTCTTCCTGACCCCCTTGCGGGTGCGGGCGTTGGTGCGGGTGCGCTGGCCACGCACAGGCAGGTTCAGACGATGGCGGCGGCCCCGATAGGTGCCGATGTCGATCAGCCGCTTAATGTTCATCGCCTCCTGCCGGCGCAGATCTCCCTCCACCTGGTACTCGCCTTCTACCACTGCCCTCAAGGCGGCCACCTCGGCGTCGGTAAGGTCGCGGGTGCGGGTATCGGGGTTGATGCCGGTCTTCGCCAAAATTTGGCGGGAGCGGGTCAGCCCAATGCCGTAGATGTAGGTGAGGGCGATCTCGACTCGCTTGTCGCGTGGGATGTCAACTCCCGCAATCCGTGCCATGGTCGGTGGTACCTTTCAAACAAACTTAGATAAACTTGCTCCATAGGCCAGGCCGAGGTTGGCGGCGTGGAGCTTTGGCCGGAAGACGTCGCTGTTGAGGTGAAGAACCCAGAGTCTCCTCTCGCAAGAGAGGGGTTGCTTGATCTTCCGCGGCGGCAGCAGGGCCGTTTGGATCTGTTCCCCCCCGTCGGGCGCACTCCTCCATCCGCCCCTCTACCCCTGCCGCTGCTTGTGCTTGGGGTTGGCAGGGCAAATCACCATCACCCGGCCATGGCGGCGGATGACTCGGCACTTTTCGCAGATTCGACGGACGGAGGGCCGCACCTTCATGGTTTATCCTGACGAAACCAGCGAATATCCATTTTAAGGTCGCCGCGGCAGACTGTCAAAAATTGTTTGGGTTTTCTGACGTGAATCCAATAGGGAAGGGCGAGCAGGTTGGCTATGCTGGTTGGGCGCAGAAGCAGAGCAGGCGCGGTTGAGGAGCGAAGAAGGCGATGCGCTGGCAATGGCTGGTTGTGCTGATGAGCGGCGTGCTGGGCTTGGGATCCCCCGTGTTGGGGCAAGGGATCCCTTCGCCGGAAACAGGCTCTCCCGCTTCTGGGGGGAACCTCTCGGCGGACGGGAATGAACTGAGGACAGAGGGGGATTGGCTGTTGCCCTTGCCCAGCTCTGCCGATTGCCTCGATGCGGTGCCGGAGCGGGGCTGGCTGGCGGTGGGACTGTTGGAAGCGCAGGCAGTGGCGCTGCTGGATGGGGCGAGCGGGGATCCCTTGTGGCAGGTGGCGGTGGGGTTTGCCCCCGGCGTGGTGCGGGTGGATGCGGCACGGCAGGTGGTCTATGCCGCCGGCCCCCATGCTCCTGGGGTGGTGGGCCTCGATCTGCTCACCGGAGAGCTGCTGCAGGCCTACGGGCTGCCGGCGGGGGTTCTGGACATGGCTGTGGATGCGGCCAGGGGGCGGGTTTTCGCCTCCCTGCCCGCCGCCCAAAGCTTGGCGGTGATTCCCGCTCCGAACCGCCAACGGCATGGATCGGAGCCGCCGCAGGCCCGCAACTTGCCGCTGCCGGGGCCACCTTTGGCTTTGGCCTATGCCCCAGAGCGGGGATCCCTGTTTGTCGGCCTGGCTGGGGAGGATCCCCTCAGCCTGCTGGTGGTCAACCCCGACAATGGAGAGCTGCTGGCCCGCTGGCGCGGCGGCAACACGCCGGAAGCCATGGTCCTAGATGCGCAACAGCAGCGCCTGGTGGTGCTCAACTCGGGCAGCCAAGATCTGACGGTGCTGGATCTGGATCGCAGCGGCGAGGCTCTGCAGCGGATTGGCTTGGATTGGCGACCGACGCGGCTGGCCCTTTCTCCCGATGGCCGCTGGGCCTACGTGACCTCCCGCAACAGCGACCGCCTGCAAATCGTGGATCTGGAGGCGGGGCGATTGGCCGCCTCGCTGCGGCTGGAGGGGCAGCCAACGGGTCTGGTGAGGCTGGGCGATCGGGATCTGTGGGTGGTGGCGGCAGGGATCCCGGCTTTGCGGCGTCTGGTGGATATTGAGGCTCAAGTTGGCGAGCGCGAGACCGAGGCCCAGATCCCCTCTTCAGGCAACCGCGGGGTGGTGACGGGGCGGGTGCTGGACATTGCCGGCCAACCCGTCCAGACGGGGGTTTTGCGCCTGGCCGCCACCTCTACCCAACCCCAGCAGACGGTTCGCATCGCCGCCGACGGCACCTATGTCCTGCCGGAACTGCCGGCGGGGCTGTACCTGGTGGATGTGGAGGTGCCGGGGTTTCCGCCCACCAGCACCCAGGTGGAGGTGCGGGCCGGTTTTGTATCCAGCCAAGATATTCGCCTGCCGCCGGGGCAGCCGGCCCGCCAGCCGGAGGGCATTGGCCTGTTGCCGGATGAGCCGGTTTACTCGGATGAGCTGGCCCGCCACCTCAGCCTGGCCCTGAAGGAGTTACAGCCGCAGCGACCCGTGATCCTCCTCAAGGGGCCACTGGGGCCGGATCCCCGCTTTGAGCCGCTTTTGCCCCTCGTCCAGGATCTGACACTCTTGGATCGGGATGAGCGCTACACCGCCGACTTGGCCAAGCTGAAGGCCGTTGGCGATGCCCTGGGCTTGCGCTACATCCTCTTGACTCACCTGCAGATCTCGCGGGATTACAACCGCCAGGGCAGCCCGCTGCTGAATACGGCCTTGCGCTTTCTGGCGCCGACGGTGCCGGTGGAAATTCCCAATTTCACCCCCAACCAGTTGCGCAGCCGCGGGGTGGTGGTGGTGGTGGACTTGCAGCGGGATCGACCGGGGGATCGGGCTCGCTACTACGAGGCCTATGGCCGGGACGACGTGGGCGGGGATCCGCTGTTTGAAGATGCGGCGGCGGGCCTGTTTCGGCTGCAGGTGCGCAACATGGTGCCCGTCTTTATCCAACAATGGCAGGCCAACAATCCCTTTGCGGGGTGAGGATCCCTGCAGCAGGATTTTGTCTCTCCAGAACCCACTGCGATTAGGGGATGTCGCCATGCCTTTCTTCTTCCTCACTTCGCTGCGGCGCAGGGTCCGCTTGGGCAGTCTGGCTCTCTGGTGCTGGCTGGCACTGACTCCAGGAGCGCTGGCCCAGGCGCCGGCCACCCCCCTTCCCCGTTTCACGCCGCTGTTTCCTTCTCATAACAGAGATCAAGCGGGATCCCAGGCGCGGCTGGTGGGCCAGGTGAGCAACAGCCTGGGTCAGCCGGTGGCCGGGGCGCAGGTGCAGTTGGAGGGCTTGGAGAACCTCGATCAGCCGATCCAAACGGACGAGCAGGGGGCGTTTGAGCTCAACCAGGCTCCTGCCGGACGTTGGATGTTGACCGTATGGCACCCCGACTACGAAATAGTGCAACAGGAGATCCTGCTGCAGGCGGGCCTGACCACCCCTGTAGATGTGGTTTTGCAGGTGCCCATCCGGCCCCAACCCCGGCGTCGCCTCGGCGTTTTGGGAGTGGGAGGACTGGAGCACACCCAGCTTTTAGGCCAGCGCCTGGCCATGGAGGCAGTGCGCCTGGGCCTGATCCCCAATAGCGAGAAGGTGGTGCCCCTGGACAACCGCCGCCTGCAGCCGATTCTGCGCCAGGTGGGCTGGCCGATCTACGAGCTGTTTGAGTGGGATCGCCGCAAGCCGGAAGCGGTAGGCCAGTTTTTCGATTACCTAGGCCTGGAGGCCATCGTCATCGCCCGCGTCGATGTCCTCACCCGCCCGGCCTCGCCCACGGAGGTGAGCCTGCGCTCCCGCAGCCGCCTAGAGCTGTGGCGGTTTGACGAGCAGGGCAACCTCGTGGCGGAGGTATTGGCGGAGGCCAGCCGCGACCAGGTGGAGCGGGGCAACCTCAACGCCGCTGAGCTGGCGCAGCTCTACCAAATCCAGGTCACCCAAATCGCCGCCGAAATCGGATCCCGCTGGCAAGCCAATCACCCCCTGGCCTCCTACCTAGAACTGGCCCCAGGCGAGGCCCCACCCCCGCCCTCGCGCCTGGATACAGCGGTGGAGCTGGTCATCCCCACCCCTACACCCACTCCCTAGAGCTCGCCCCCTCCCGTAGCCCCAGAAGTGGGGGTTCCAAGCAGCCGCTGTCAGCCCTATGCCCCGCAAAGTCGGAGCAAATGGCTGTTCTCGAGATCCTCCAGCTCTTCTAGGGAAGTCCAAAGAAGGGGAGCAGGGGCTAAAGTAACACTGGGGATCCTCGCCGTTTGTTGTTGGCTGCTGCCCATGAGTTCCGAACCCAACCCTCTTGCCGAAGATCGAGATCTAGGCCCGGAAGGAGATGAGCTGTCGCCAGCGTCTTCCGAGGGCGTTGGTGGAGTGGGATCCGGCGATCCTCCCGCTGCAGCAGAGCTCGCCACTTCCTCGTCCGCTTCTGCCTTGGTCGGGATTTGGCCGGAGGGATCCCGCCGCTGGCTGCTGGGGGGAGCGCTCGCCATCTTTCTGGTGGGCCTGGGGCTGCGCCTGTGGCGACTGGCCGAGTTGCCGGCGCCGGTGTTCGACGAGGTGTACTTTCCCAAGTTCGCCCAGAACTATCTCGACGGCGAGCCCCTCTACGACGTGCATCCGCCGCTGGGGAAGTACTTCATCGCCCTCAGTATCCAGCTTTTTGGCCGCAACGAGTGGGGCTTTCGCCTGGCCACCGCCTTGTGCGGATCCCTGATCCCGCTCTTGCTGACCGGCTTGGCCTACCGCCTCACCTATCACGTGGGCTTTGCCCTGTTGAGTGGGGCCCTGCTGCTCACGGACGGGGTGTTTCTGGTGGAGTCCCGCTTTGGCCTGATTAACGTGTACCTGGTGGCTTTTGGCCTGGCGGCCACCATTCTGCTGCTAAGCGGGCTGGAACGCCGCGGTTGGCAACGGGCCGTTCACCTGACCGGCTCGGGGATCCTCCTGGGGGCGGCGGCTTCCGTGAAGTGGAACGGCCTCTGGTTTGCCTTCATGTTTGCCCTGTTGGGGATCCTTGTTTGGGCGGTGGTCTGGCTGCGCCCGCAGTGGATCCCGCGTCTGGGCATTTTGATCCAAATCCGCCACCTGCGCTGGTGGCACTATGCCTTTTGCTTTGTCCTTGCGCCGCTGGCTTTCTACGCCATCCAGTGGATCCCCCACCTGCAGCTCAACCCGCAGCAGGGGCTAGCCCTGGGTTGGAGCTGGACTGGGATCCAGAATTACTTTCGCTCTCTAGTGCTCATCAATCAGGCGGTTTACAGCGGGCACCTGCATGCCGATCTCGTGGTGGACGAAAACACCCCCGTTCACCCCTACTGCTCCACCAGTTTGCGATCCCTGGTGGCCTGGTTCCCGGCGCTGCGCCCTTGGCTGACCACCCCCTTGGCCTCGGCAGGAGCCTGGTCTTGGCCGATTATGGGCCGCCCGGTGGGCTACTACTTCGCCGCGCAGGGCGACCTGTGGCGAGTGGTCCACGGCCTGGGCAATCCCTGGCTGTGGTGGCTGGGGACGGGATCCATCCTGGTGCTGGTCTGGCGGGGGATCCGCCGCTTCCATGGCGTGGAAGCCTTTATCTTAATTGGCTATGCGGCCAACTACCTGCCCTGGTTTATCGTCAGCCGCTGCGTTTTCATCTACCACTACATGAGCGCTCTGGCATTTAGCACCCTGGCCCTGGCCTGGCTGGTGCTGCTGGGCTGGCAGAGCTATCGCCGCTTCTGGCGCGGGGCGAGCATCACGGCAGTAGCCTTGGTTTTGGCGTCTTTTCTCTTCTTTTTCCCTGTTTGGTTTGGCCTTCCCCTCAGCCCCGGCGGATTTTATGCCCGCATGTGGTTCCGACCCACCCCTGTGCCCCTATTCTGCTTCAGTCCCCAAGCCTGCGAGCGGGCCCCCCTGCGCCTGCCGCCCATTCCCGGCTTGAACTGGATTTGAGGAGGGCATGGTAAGCTTTGTGCAGTTTGTTTCAGGAGTAGCTGCGCTTCGTTGCCCAAAGGCGGGGTGCGGTTTGTCAAGCGCTTGTGGTGGAGGTAGTGGAAACCTATGGCTCGATCCTGCCCGCGTCCTGCCAACTCTCCCCGCCGTTACCCCGGGCAGCCGGTGCCTGTGGGCGTCATTGGAGTCGGCAACATGGGCCAGCACCACGCCCGCGTCTTCAGCTTGATGAAGGATGTGCAGGTCGTAGGGGTAGCCGATATCAATGTGGAGCGGGGTTTGGATGTGGCCAGCCGCCACCGCGTTCACTTCTACGAGGATTACCGCGACCTGCTGCCCCACGTAGCGGCAGTAGCCATCGCCGTGCCGACGGTTTTGCACCACGAGGTGGGCATCGCCTGCCTGGAGGCGGGGGTCCATGTGCTGATCGAAAAGCCCATTGCCGCCAGCATCGCTGAGGCAGAATCCCTGGTGAACCGCGCTGCCGATTGCAATTGCATTTTGCAGGTGGGGCACATCGAGCGTTTCAGCCCCGTTTTTCAAAAGCTGGGCCAAGTTTTGCAAAGCGAAGAGCCGCTGGCCTTCGAGGCCCACCGCCTCAGCCCTTACTCTGACCGGGCCAGCGACGTGTCGGTGGTGTTCGACCTGATGATCCACGACATCGACCTGTTGCTGGAGCTGATCCCCTCCCCAGTAACCCAAATTACCGCCAGCGGCAACCGCGCCTCCAAGCTGGGCTACCTGGACTACGTCACTGCCACCCTCACCTTTGCCAACGGTGCCATCGCCACCCTCACGGCCAGCAAGGTTACCCATCGCAAGGTGCGCAAAATTGCCGTCCACTGCAAAAATGCCCTGGTGGAAGCCGATTTTTTGCACAACGAGATCTCCATCTATCGCCAGGGATCCAGCAGCAGCGACTACGGCCAGGTGTCCTACCAGCGGGACTGCCTCATCGAGAAGGTTCACATCGAACCCATTGACAAGCTCCACGCCGAGCTGGAGCACTTTATCAACTGTGTGCGGGGGGGCAGCCAGCCGTCGGTGGGCGGGGAGCAGGCCCTGAAGGCCTTGAAGTTGGCTTCCGAGGTGGAGCGGATCGCCTTAGATGGATGCGCCTGGAGGGAGGCCAAACCCTGCCGCAGCTTTTTGTCTTAGCTTTGCCGCCGGCCTCCAGGCGGGGGCAGGTGGTATCTTCTGCCAGCCGGTCATGGGTGGGGAGGGCGAGGAGGGCAGAGGCTTTGTGGAGAGGCAAGGTCGGGCAATCGTGGTAGAAGAGGGGTTGGCCTTAGCAATCGGCGGCCTAGCGGCAGGGATCCTGGCCGGTTTTTTGGGCATTGGCGGCGGGACGATCTTGGTGCCCTTGCAGGTGAGCTTGGGGATCCCGCCGCTGCAGGCGGTGGCCACCAGCAACTTTTCCATTCTCCTCACCTCCTTGGCCGGCAGCATCCAAAACTGGCGCATGGGGATGCTGGATCCCAAACGGGTAATTTTGCTGGGGATCCCGGCTCTGTTTACGGCGCAGGTTGGGGCGATCCTCGCCAGTCGCCTGCCCGGCTATCTGCTACTAGCGGCCTTTGGGGTGCTGTTGCTGGCGAACATTTACCTGGTGGAGCTGCGCAAAACCGTGGTCGCCCACGCCCAAGCGTTGGAGAGGCCAGGGGTTGCTGCCGGGGGGACGGACGACGCTGGAGAACTCCGCGACCGCCCTGCTGCCGAGGGGCAGATGCCGCGGTGGCTGGCCCGCACCCTCACCGGTGGCGCTGCCGGCTTGTTGGCGGGGCTTTTCGGCATCGGCGGTGGCGTCATCCTGGTGCCCCTGCAGATCCTGCTGTTGCGAGAAACCCTCAAGGTGGCCATCCAAACCAGCTTGGGGGCAATTGTTCTCACGGCAACTGCTGCTACCCTCAGCCATGCGGGCCTGGGCAACTGGATGGCGAACGCGCTCGGCTTTGGAGATGGCACCATCCGCCAGAATGTGCTCTGGATCCCGGGCCTGATCCTGGGTGCAGGTGGGTTGGTCGGCGTCCAGATCAGCACCCGCACCCTGCCCAAGCTGCCGGATGAGATCGTCGGCCTGCTTTTTCGAACCTTTCTCGCCGGGCTTTCCCTCTACGTTTTTTGGCAAGCCTGGCAGGACTACCAAGCCCTGGACAACCAGTAGCAATTCCCAACTTCGACGCCTCACCCTCCCCTATTCTTTTAGCGTATCTGGGTCTAGGAGGGGAGGGAAAGGCTTCGGGATCCCCGCAGATAGCAAGTCGGGCCTGGCCGGCCTGTCCTATTCTGAGTTGCAAGGACGACGCTCGCTCGGCTTGCTGAGGTCGTGGACGGGGTAGCTGCCGAAAAGCTTCAGGGTTTCTGCGATCGCTTCCAGGGCAGCGATTACCTCTGCATCCAGATAGGGTTGGCCGACCGGATTCTCCAGATCGACAAAAAAGACATAGGTCCCCGCCGATTTCTTGGTGGGGCGCGACTCAATGCGCGACATATTGAGGCCCCGCTCTGCAAAGACTTGCAGCGGCTTTAGCAGCGCCCCTGGCACATTGTGGGGCAGGCTGAAGGCCAAGGAAGTATGGGATCCCCCTGGCGAGGAACGGCGACGGCCCACCACCCAAAAGCGGGTGCAGTTATCCGGGTGGTCGTTGATGGGACAGGCCAAAACCGGCAGTTGGTAGAGCTCAGCGGCCCGCTCTGAAGCAATGACGGCAGCGTTGGGCTGTGCTCGCAGCCGCTCCAATTCTTCGGTGGTGGAGCGGGTTGGAATCAAGGTCGCCCGGGGCAGATGGGATCCCAGCCAAGCCTGACATTGGGCCAAGGCTTGCGGATGGGAATAGACCTGCTCGATCTGCTCCAGCCGGGAGGCGCAGCCGATGAGGGCATGGCGGATGGGCAGGATCAGCGCCTGGCGAATGCTCAGCCCCTCCAGTTGCCAGAGGGCATCCAAGGTCATCGAGACCCCGCCCTCAACGGAGTTCTCCACCGGCACCACCGCCCATTCTTGCTCGCCCGCAGCCACGGCTGCCAAGCAGGCGCTAATGGTGGGGTAGGGCACCAGAGGATGGGACCCCTGGCTATGGAGATGGGGCTGCTCGGGACAGGCGAGCAGAGCGGCCAACTCCGTGTAGGTTCCAACAGGGCCGAGGAAGGCTACCGGCGCAGAGGAGACGATTAAAGCCATTCTTTAGTTTTGTTTGCGAGTGTCGCTAGGAGCCAGCTCTAACTCTACTGCCTCGACGTTGCGCTGCAGCGGGCAATCAGGCTCTGGGCAACGGGGATTTGCCGCCACTATCTCCATAGCCTTCCCCACCTCCCGCCGAATCAGGCTCTGCAACTCTTGATCTGCTTGGATGGCTTCCAGGGTGTATATGGAGCCTTCAAAACTGGTGGTGTAGCGGGGCTGGAGGTTGTTGAGGGCCAAGGCGGCGGCATCGTGACAGAATCTCTCACAGGAGCAGTAGCGCTGCTGGCTTTCCAGGAGCAGCAGCTCGTTCACCATCTCCAGAACAGCCCGCTCCATCTGATTTTCCAACCTCTTCAGAGGTTTGCGTGCCTCCATGGCTGCCTCCCGATGTCACTGATCCCGCCGCCAGTCCTCATTTTCCCAAAAACAGGACGGTTCTCGGCTTACTTCTGAGGCTGCTATATCCTTCACTACTTGACAAGTCAGGAAAAGCTACCCTACGTAAACTACCCGACTCCGACCGCCCCCCAACCCCCTGTATACGGGGGGCAGGGGGGCGGGGGGATATAGGGGGCTCCTGCGGTTTCTAGCTCAACAGGAAGAGAAGTGACCGCAAACCCCCAGGCGCCGACGCGGCCAGCTACAATTTCACCCCAACTCCTCTGCTGGCGGGAGTCAGTTCTCACTTGCTAGCCCCTCTACCAGAATTGAGGGGGGAGGTAGGGATCCGAACCCACGCTTAAAACCTCGCCTGCATTTGCTGCTACCATAAACCGCCCAACAAAAACGTGCCATAGCGTCAACGTCAGCTAGCTTCCCCGAGCACGTTGACCAGCACTCTCGGCAGGCGGGCAGAAAGTCCGCACAGCAGTTCATAGGAAATGGTGCCCAACTGATCCGCCCAATCCTGGATTGAGAAACCCGCACTCGCCAGATGGGGGCCCAGCAGCTCCACCACATCACCCACCTGAATATCCGGCCTCTCGGTGACATCCCACATGCACTGATCCATCGTGATCGTGCCCACCTGCTGGATCAGGCTGCCGCGCACCCACCCCCGCAGCCAGCCGGAAAGCCGCCGTGGGATCCCGTCGGCATAGCCGATGGCCAGTGTGGCAATGCGACTGGGGCGAGAAGTGACGTAGCGATGGCCATAGCTGACGCCGGTGTGGGCGGGTACGGTTTGGATGTGGGTCAACCGCGCTTTGAGGCGCAGGATCGGCCGCAACCCCGGCACCTGCAGGTGCGGGGCAGGAGACAAGCCGTAGAGGGCCAGCCCCAACCGCACGCGGGGATAGTGGAGATGGATTAGGGCGCCGGCGGAGTTATCCAGATGCAGGGGGGGCAGGGGATCCCCGGCCTGGCGGATCTGCTCCACCACCTGGGCGAAGCGGGCCTCTTGCTGGGCCATCACCGGAGAATCGGGCTCATCTGCCGTTGCGAAGTGGGAAAACAGGCTACAGCCTTCCAGCTCGGGGATCCGGCAGATCTGCCCCCACACGGCGGCGGCCTCTTGCCAGGGAATCCCCAGGCGGGTCATGCCCGTATCGACGTTGACGTGGACAGGAACAGGCCGCCCGGCCCAACGGGCCACCTGGCGCATCACGGGGATCTGCTCGGCCCGGGTGAGGCTGACCTCCAGCCGCGCAGCCATGGCCTGCTGCAGCTCGGCCCAGGTATTCAAAGCCCCCAACACCAAAATCGGGGCCTGGAGGCCGGCCTGCCGCAGCTCGATCCCTTCTGCCAGGGTGGCCACACACAACCCCTTGGCACCGGCAGCGAGGGCTATGGGAGCCACCAAGCGAGCTCCATGGCCGTAGGCATTGGCCTTGACCACTGCCCAGATCTCAGTGTCTGGCGACAGGCGCGCCTGCAACAGACGCAGATTTTCTCGCAATTGGGCTGCGTCAATTTCCACCCATGCCCGGCTGGTCAGCAGCTCCAGCTCTGGGTTGAAATCCGGCCAGAACCCCGTCTCGCCGACGGGATCCGCTCCCTGGGATCCCTGGCTCTGGGTCCACGAGGCGGACGCCGTGGCCAGGGGGCTATGCCCTGCCGTCGCCAGCGCAGAAGCGTCGTCCGGCGTGTGATCCACAGCTTCACCCCTCACACCAAGCCTATGATCACTGTCAGGTTTAGCGCAAAGTCCACCCGGGCGCCATCCACAGCAGCGGCACTTCCGGGATCCCGGCCACCTCGTGGCTCCCCAACAGTCGAGCGGGCCAGAGATTTTGCCCTTGCGGAGGCAGTCCTTGGCTCAATAGTCGCTGCAGGGCGCGTTGGAAGGGATCTCTCGCCGTTGCTGGCGACAAAGAGGGATCCCCGGTCATGCGCCGCAGATCTTCCACGGCTTCGGCATATCCTCCCAGGGCATCTACCAGGCCCAACTCCACAGCCTGCGCCCCGGTGAAGATGCGCCCATCGGCCAACTGGCGCACCCGCGCCTCATCCAAGCTTTGCCGTCGGGCGATCATCTCCGCATCCAGCACCTTTTCTGCCCCTTTGTCCGGCAAGCGCTGGCGTCCGCGGGCCACATCGCGAACGAACTGGTCGAGGGTATCCTCCACCAACTCTTGCAGCAGACGTTGCTCTTGGGGGGTGGCAGCCCGGAAAGGGGAAAGAATGTCTTTGTACTCGCCGGTTTTGAAGGTCTGCGGCTCTATGCCGTAGTTGTCGAGCAGTTTGCCAAAGTTGAGGCCGCTGATGATCACCCCTATGCTGCCGGTCAGGGTGCCCGGGTTGGCGTAGATCTTGTCGGCAGCACTGGCTACATAGTAGCCGCCGCTGGCGGCAACGTCTTCCATGACGGCAATCACCGGCTTGCCGGCTTCCCGCAGAGCCGTGACGGCGCGGTAGAGCTCCTGGCTGGATCCCACAGCCCCGCCCGGGCTGTTGATGCGCAGCAATACAGCCTTGACGGCGCGATCCTCGACAGCTTCCCGCAACTGATCTAAGGGAGAGGTGGGCAAACCTACCAAAGTCGAGCCCCGTGGCCCTCCTATCGTTCCCTCGATGGTAACCACCTCAATGCGATTCGCCCCTCGAGGGGCCTCTAGCCCGACGCCACCCCGAACCGACTCTGCGGCAGGTCGTGTGCCGCCAATAACAGCCGCAATCAGGCAGACCACCAGCAAGGAAGCGGCCAAAAGGCGGTTAAGCTGAGATCCCTGTGTCACAAGCCCCCCAATGTCGCTGACTCCGTTCTATCACCCGGCAAGCTCCTGCAACAGAGGGCAGGAGCCAGGTGGATCCAATCTCCACTTTTGCAAGTGGACGCTCCAACCCAACTCTTGACAAGGATCTCCCGTCTATTTAGGATAGATTCCCGTACTTTTCACCGCCAAAGCAGCTTCTACAGGCTAAAATTGTAGTCTGGAGCGGGCATAAATCAATTGCCCAGGCTCTTGCCGGAAGGCTGCATCTTGGGGCTTTAGCTCAGTTGGTAGAGCACTTCAATGGCATTGAAGGGGTCAGCGGTTCGAGTCCGCTAAGCTCCATTGGCCTGATAGCATCCGAGGCCCAGCAAATGGTCACTCCTTCCCTCCGACCGGAGGAGACGGCTTCGGCCATGGGATCCCCGCCTTGCGGGAGGTATCTGAGCCGCCGTGAGGCAACCCGGCCATGGTCGCCCCCCTTTCCCCGTATACGGGGGGAAGGGGGTACGGAGCGGGGCTCCTGCGGCTTCTAGCTGACGCTGCCTCAATCCCTTGCAGATCTGCGCCGATCCCTGGGCGAAGGGCCCCTGCCATTGGACAAAGATGCTCTAAAACGCCGCCTAGGGTGCAACTAAATAAAAAATGGTGCAAACTATTGGTGGTGGCAGGCTGGAGGGATCCCGGGCAGCGATAGTGTGTAGTGCGGGTGAAGCAAGGGGGGCAATCGTAGCAAGCTCTCAAGGCAACCCCAGGCCGCAGCTGACCTCTGGGGGGAAGGGAGACGTCTTCTGGCGAAAAAACGGCCAAACAGAGGTTCCGCTGCCAGCTCAACTCCCTGATGAGGAGCCCCCAAGACAAGAAGGGCGGCCAACAGGCCTCGGAATCGGAAAGAAACCTTACAAGATCCCTCCCCTGGCTTGAACCCACCGGAAAACTTCTCTATACTGCAGGGAACTTTATCCTGTACCTCCCCTTCTTCATCTTCGCTTTAACCTATGCGTGCTCCCTCCTCAGGCGACTCGGATCCCACCTTTCCCGAAGCTCAAGCCGGCCAGTCGGCCAAGGACTCCGTCCCGCTTACGCGAACGGAATCGGATCCCAATCCAGAGCGGCATTCGGCCCTGAGGCAGCGGCAGCAGTTGGAGGCTCGGCTACTCGAAGCCGAAGCGGAGCTGCAGGAGCGGCGTGCCCTTCAGGAAAAGCTACAAGCTGAAGTAGAGGCGCTGCACAGTCAACTGGCCGAGAGGGAACTGCAGTCTCGCAAGCAGCAACAGCAGATAGAGCTCTTGCAATTGAAAGCCCAAACGCCTGCAGACGCTGCTTGGGAAGCCGAATGCCGAGCCCTGCGCCAGAAGGTGGCCGAGCAAGAAAAGGCGCTGCAGGAGCGGGAACATGCCCTGCGCCAGTTGCAACAGACTTTGGCAGAGCAAAAAGTTCAGCTCTCGGAGCAGGAAGCTCAGCTGGCGGCGCGGCAACGCCTCAACGAGCGGCAGCGCCAAGATATCGAAGCCCTACAGGAGCAGATCGAGCAGCTACGGCTGGCCCATGCTCAGGAGCGCCGTCAGTGGGAACACCGTCAGCAGGAGCTACAGGCTTCTCTGGTGGAAGCTCAAGACCTGGCGGAAAAACGGGTGGAGATGTTGCAGCGTTTCAAGGCAGAGCTTTCGTTGGCCCGCACCCAAATTGCAGAAACTCAGGCGGAGCTGAACAGCCTGCGGGCTCTGTACAACGACCAACGGGCAGCCTGGCAAGAACAGCGGGAACATCTCGAGGCGCGTCTGGCGGGCTATGCCGAGACAGAGGCGGAAGCGGAGCAGCGCTGGCAGGAACAACGGCAGGAATTGGAAGCGGCGCTGGCCGATGCCCAGGCGCAACTGGCCGCTTTGCAAGCTCAGCAAGAGCAATGGCGTCAGGACTCCCGGGAGCAGCAACAGCAGTGGCAAGCCCAGGTCGAAGCGCTGCAAGCTGCCCTCGCCCAAGCGCAGGCGGAAATTGCCCATTGGCAGCAGGAGCACCGCCGTCTGGAGGAACGGTACGCCCAGGCCCAGCAGCGCCTCGGCGATCTGGAGCAGCGGCTCCAAGCAGCTCTGGCCCAGCTTGCCGACCAACCCACCTGGCAATCGCAATTGCGCTCTGCCCAGATCGCCGTCACCCATCTGCAGGAGCAAACAGAGGCCTTGGAGGGGCAGGTGAGGGCCCTGCAGGCGGAACGCGCCGCCCTCGCCGAAGAAAACCGCTCCCTGAGAGAGAAGTACGAGCAGCAGCAGATGCACCTGCTCAGCCTGAAGACGGCTTTGGAGCGCAAGGGAATAGACATCCCGCCTCGCGCTGGTGCAGCGGCTCCCAATGCTGCCGACACGCCAACACGGTCTGAGTCTCTCGCTTCGCTCCAGGCCGCCAAGCCCAAGTCTGCCCTATGGACTCCGTCCCGCTTACGCGAACAGTCCCGGCCTTTGCTGGCTCGCCCTGATAAGCGGGCAGTGGATCTGCCGCGGTTCTTGCCCCGACCGTGAGGGATCCGGTGGCGCAGCCTGCTCCTCCCCGCTGGCTGGAGGTGTGGGTGGATCATCCCCACTTGGGGGGCTGCTTCACCTACCGCGTGCCAGAGGGATGGGAGCCAGAAGCGGGCGATCTCCTCAGCGTTCCCTTTGGCCAACAGGTGGCAGGGGCGGTGGCTCTGGGCTGGCGCTCGGAGTTGCCGACAGGAGTAGATCCCCAGTCGGTGCGAGAGATTGAAGCGGTGGTGGCCAAAGGGATCCTGCCCAAGGATTTCTGGCCTCTGCTGCAGCGGGTAGCCAACTACTACCTCACCCCCCTAGCCCAGGTGGTGCGCACCGTTTTGCCGCCGGGCTTGCTGAGCCGCTCCCAGCGGCGGATCCGCCTGGTTGGATCCCCGCCAGGGGAATGTTCGCCGGCTGCCCAGGCTTTGCTGCGGCTGCTGCGGGAGAAGGGAGGGGAGCTGTCTTGGCGTTACCTCCAGCAGCAGGTGCCTGGCGCCGAGGTCGCTCTGCGGGAGCTGCAGCGGCGGGGTTGGGTGGAAAGCTTCTGGCAGGAGCAGCAGGGGGGCAGGGTGAAAACCCAACAGGCGGCCACCTTGGTGGAGGACTCGCTGGAGGGGCTGAGCTTGCCCCAGCAGAAAGCGCTGCAGATCCTCAAGCAAAAGGGGGGGGAGCTGCTGCTGGTCGAGTGGGAGCGCCTGGCGGGGGTGAGCCGGTCAGTGCTGCAGAGCCTAGCCCGCAAAGGCCGGGTGCACCTCTACGAGCGACCCTTGCTGCGGCTGGGAGAGGCCGAGCGGCCTGTGGAGAAAGATTTGCCCAAGCCTCTGACGCCAGCCCAGGCCGAGGCAGTGGCGGCCATCCAGCAAGCCCTGGGGCGAAACCAACGCTTTCTGCTGCATGGGGTCACCGGCTCCGGCAAGACAGAGGTGTACCTGCAAGTCATTGCCCAGGTGCTGCAGCAGGGGCGGTCAGCCTTGGTGCTGGTGCCGGAGATCGGCCTTACCCCGCAACTGACGGATCGCTTTCGGGCGCGGCTGGGATCCCGCGTGTGGACCTACCACAGCGGCCTCTCAGCCGGCGAGCGCTACGACCTCTGGCGGCAGATGTTGGTTGCTGTCCCCCAGGTGGTGATCGGCACCCGCTCGGCGGTGTTTGCCCCCTTGGCCAACCTGGGCCTCATCGTTCTGGACGAGGAGCACGACGACAGCTTCAAGCAGGATCAGCCCCAGCCCTGCTACCACGCCCGTCAGGTGGCGGAGTGGCGGGCTGAGCTAGCCAACTGTCCCCTAGTTCTGGGCAGCGCCACACCGGCAGTGGAAACCTATGCGGTCCACCTGCAGGATCCGCAGCGCTGGGTTCGTCTCCCTTTGCCGCAGCGCATCCCCCAGGCGGGGATCCCGGCCACCCTGCCCCGGCTGGAGCTGGTGGACATGCGCCAGGAGCTGCAGGCGGGCAACCGCAGCATTCTCAGCCGCCGCCTGCATCAAGCTTTGCACGAGACTTTGAAGAGGGGGGAACAGGCCATCCTCTTTGTCCCCCGGCGGGGGCACAGTACCTTTGTCTTGTGCCGCAGTTGCGGCTTTGTCCTCACCTGCGCCCACTGCGACGTCTCCCTTACCTTTCACCTGGAGGGCGGGCAGGAGCTGCGCTGCCACTACTGCGGCGCCCGCCAACCCCACCCCCAGCACTGTCCTGCCTGCGGCTCGCCCTACCTCAAGCACTTCGGCACCGGCACCCAGAAGGTGGTGGAGGTGCTGCAGCAGCACTGGCCGCAGGTGGCGATTTTGCGCTACGACAGCGACGCCACCCGCCGTAAGGGATCCCACCGGGATTTGCTGGAGCAGTTTCGCAGCGGCAAGGCCCAGGTGCTGGTGGGCACCCAGATGCTCACCAAAGGGCTGGACATCCCCCAGGTGACGCTGGTGGGGGTGGTAGCCGCCGACGGGCTGCTGCACCAGCCTGACTACCGCGCTGGCGAGCGCACCTTTCAACTGCTGACCCAGGTGGCGGGCCGGGCAGGCCGCGGATCCTTGCCAGGCCAGGCCATTATCCAGACCTATTTGCCAGAGCACCCCATCTTGCAAGCGGTGCTGGCCCACAACTACGAGGGCTTTGTCCAGGCCGAGCTGCGCCAACGCCAAGAGGGGGGCTACCCTCCCTACCGGGCGTTGATTTTAATTCGCCTGAGCAGCAGCCGCCTGGAGGCGTTAGAGCGCTACTGCAGCCGCCTAGCTGAGGGCCTGCAAGGGATCCCGGCGGAGGTGTTGGGGCCAGGACCGGCCCGAGTGGAGCGGGTTGCCGGCCGCTACCGCTGGCAGATCCTCCTCAAACAGCTTCCCGATCAGCCCTGGGATCGCGCCCAGATCGATACCCACCTGCGCCGCGCCCTTGGACATATTCCCCAGGGGATTCGCGTCAGCCTCGATGTGGATCCGCTGCGGATCCTCTAGGGGCGGCAGTTTTGCCGCAGCTTGGCGTTGGATGGCCCCAACCTGTTTTATAGTCGTTTAAGCTTCGTTTAAGCTCAGGGATCCCCCACGGGCTCAAAGGCCGGCGCTAGGCGGGATCCCGTCAAGCTGCCAGCGTCAATCCTGGGAGGAGAAGGATTTGTGGCCTATCGTGTAACGTTGATCCCCGGCGATGGCATTGGCCCGGAAGTAACCAGGGCAATGACCACAGTCCTGGAGGCCAGCGGGGTGGACTTGGAGTGGATCCGAGTAGAAGCAGGGGTAGAGGTGATTGAGAAATACGGCACGCCTTTGCCACCGCAGGTGTTGGAGTCCATCCGGGAAACCAGAGTGGCCATCAAAGGGCCCATCGGCACCCCTGTAGGCACGGGCTTTCGCTCAGTCAATGTAGCCATCCGCAAAGAGCTGGATCTCTACGCCAACCTGCGCCCGGCCAAGTCCCTCCCCGGCATCAAAAGCCCCTTTCAAGACATTGACCTGGTGGTGGTGCGGGAAAACACCGAGGATCTCTACGCCGGGATCGAGTTCGAGCGAGGCACCCCCGAAGCAGCCCACGCTCGCGAAGAGATGATGCGTCTTTCTGGCAAGTTCATCCGCGAGGGATCTGCCATTGGCATCAAACCCATTTCGGAGTTTGGCAGCCGTCGCATTGTCAAGTTTGCCTTCGAATACGCCCGCCAGAATGGCCGCAAAAAGGTAACGGCCGTTCACAAAGCCAACATCATGAAGTTTACCGACGGCCTGTTTTTGCAGGTGGCACGGGAGGTGGCCCAGGAGTACCCCGACATCGAGTTTGAAGATCTCATTGTCGACAACATGTGCCTGCAACTGATGCAAAAGCCCCAGCTCTACGATGTGCTGGTGCTCACCAATCTTTATGGGGATATTATCTCCGACCTGTGCGCCGGGATGATCGGCGGGCTGGGGGTGGCGCCAGGGGCCAACATCGGCGATGGCATTGCGGTTTTTGAGGCTATCCACGGCTCAGCGCCCAAGTATGCCGGCCAAAATAAGGTCAACCCCTCTGCCCTCATCCTCTCCGGGGCCATGATGTTGCGCTACCTGGGCGAGCGGGAAGCCGCCGCGAGGGTAGAAGCGGCAGTGCAGTCGGTCATTGCCGAAGGCAAATACGTCACCTATGACCTGGCGCAAGGGGAGCCTGTGGGCACCCAGGAGATGGCCGAGGCCATCGCCGCCCGCGTCCAGGAGATGGCTCCTCCCCAGGATCCTATTCCCATCGAGTCCTAGATCCCTGCTTCCCTCGGGAGAGGGTGAGGGCTCAGTAACCTAGAACCGGATCCACCACCCCCAGCAAGGGTTCTCCCAGCCGAAAGCGGCTCACATTTTCCCGCACCCGCTCGGAGAGGGCAGGGACAATCATGGCGTCGGTGATGGCCGTGTGGGGGGTAATTAGGCAATTGGGCAAGCGCCAGAGGGGATGTCCATCGGGCAGCGGTTCTGGATCCGTAACATCCAGGGCGGCACCCCGGATGATCCCCTCCTGCAAGGCGGCCACCAGGTCAGGGGTGACGATATGTTTGCCGCGCGCCACATTGACCAACCAACAGCCGGATCCCATCTGCTCCAGCTCTGGCCAGGCGATGATCCCCTCTGTCTCGGGGGTGAGGGCCAAGGCCAGGATCACCACATCCGCTCCTGCCAGCACTGCCTGCCGCTCCGCCAACGTCACCACCCGGCTGGCTCCCGGCAAGGGATCCGCCCTGCGCCGCACCACCTCAACGGAACACTGGAAGGGCTGCAACAAGCGGATCAGGGCCTGGGCAATGCCCCCCGCCCCGAAGATGACCACGCGGCTGCCCCAGAGGCTGGTGCCGGATCCCGGCTGCCAAGTCTGGGCCAGAGCGCGGTGCTTGAGATCCCGCAGGCCGGCCAAGGTGAGGGCCAGGGCATGCTCGGCCACCGCTTGGGCATAGACCCCCTTGCCGCAGGTCCACACATAGGCGGGATCCAGGATCCCTGCCTGGGCAAAAGGCTCCACGCCCGCCCAGGGCAACTGCACCCAGCGGATCCCCTTTCCTTCGGCAAGACACTGCTTGAGCTTGGGCACGTCAAAGGCATCGGCCCACACCAGAGCCTCCGCTTCCGCCAGCGGCACCAGTTCGCCACCCCCCGCCAGGACTGCCTCTTTTAACCAGGGTCGGAGGTGGTCGGGTTCGACGGCTATGCGTCTGCCTTGGATGCCCATCAGAGCTCTCGAAGATGACTTCCCCTTTGCCAGGATATCGCTGGCAGAAGGGGGTGGGAAAAGCCTCAGAACTGTTAAGGGATCCCAAAGGGAGGATGGGAAGGGATGCCGGAATCGCTAGGTTAGGAGCTGTAGCCTCTGCCTCTTCTTCTCGTCTTCAGCCCATGACCCTTTCTGAGTTTTTGACCTTGGTGCTGCTGCTTTTTCCGGGCATTCTGCTGTCTTTGATTTTGATGGCCACTTTTGCCGCCGGCGGATAGGAGCTGCCAAGCTTGCTCAAAGCCAAAAACTTGCCCTCTTCCTGCCAGATGCAGTTTCCCAACTTGGCGCCTTGGGTGGTGCCGGCAAGGTGGGTCTCTTGGTCCAAAGCTGTGGCCTGGGCGGGGGCAGCTCTCCTCTTGCTCAGCAACCTACCTGTCCCTGCCCAGACGCTCCTCAACGGGCAGCCTGTGCGGGTAGTAGAGGGGATCCCTTTGTACCAAAGGATGGTTTGGCTGGAGGATCGACGGATCCTGGTTTCCGTCGTGGCAGTTTCCCTAGCCGCCGGCCAGTTGCGCCCCATTTGGGCCGACCCTGCCAGTCTAGTGGGCCTGGGGGAGCTGCCCGCTTTTAGCCGCGAACGGGGAGCGGTGGCTGCTATCAACGGCGGCTTCTTTAACCGCAATACCCGCCAGCCGCTGGGGGCCATTCGCCTGGAAGGCCGCTGGATCTCCAGCCCCATCTTGGGCCGAGGGGCGATTGCCTGGTTTGACGCCGCCAATTCTCCCCCTGGCTTGGAGCCGGTGCGCTTTGCCCGCCTGCGGATGCAAATAGAGCTGCGCAACGACTTGGGGGATCGGATCCCCTTGGTCGGCATCAACAGCGGCTACATCCTGCCCGGGATCGCCCAGTACACCCCTGATTGGGGATCCACCTACACCACCCAGACGGACGACGAAGTTCTCCTCATTGTGCAAGAAGACCGGCTGCAGCAGATCCTGTCGGCAGGCGTGGCCGGCAAAGTGACGGTGCCGATCCCTCCCAAAGGCTACATACTGGCAGCACGAGGGCTAGAGGGCGCTCTAGAAGCCGGCAAGCTGATCCCAGGAGATCGCCTCCGGCTGGACTGGACGGTGGATCCGCTGGAGCTGGAAGCCTACCCCCACATTCTGGGGGCAGGGCCGCTCTTGCTCTTGGACGGCCAGGTGGTCCTGGATGCCGAATTGGAGGGGTTTCAGCCTCTCTTCCGCCGGCAACAGGCTGCCCGCAGCGCCATCTGTCTGCGGCAGGGGCAACCGGACAACAGGGATCTGCTCCTGGTGGCCGCCGGCAATGCCCAGGAAAACCAAGGGCTCACCCTGTTGGAGATGGCGCAGTTGTTGCGGCAGTTGGGCTGTCGCCACGCTTTGAACCTAGATGGAGGCCGCTCTTCCACACTGGTGCTGGGGGAAGAAGCCGTCAATCTGGAGCCAGAGATCGGACTAGCCGACGGCGAGACTGATCCCAATACAACGAGATCTCGGCGGCGCCTACCCCGGGTTCACAATGGCTTGGGTTTTTTCTGATACATTTACGCTGAACACTGCTGAGCATTACTGCTCAGCGGTGAAGCGATAGCATTCTGTCCGTTTCCGTTGTCACTACGCGACGCTGACGCGACCGCGCTACTCGGACGGAGTCCAAACAGAAAGGCGGTATCCCGCAAAGCCCTGAGCATAACACCCAGAGCGCCTTGCCAATCTCGTGGTAGCCTATGGTTGCACTTTGGGCATCTAAACACCTTTGCGCCACCCAACTTGGTGTGGATGTGCCCGCACTTGGTACAGGTTTTGCTGGTGTACGCTTCCGATACTTCCACGACAACCACGTTTTTCTTCTTGGCTTGAAACTTCAGGAACTGCTTGAACCGATAGTGCGCCCAGGTGAGCATCGCCCTTGCTGTCTTGCTACCAAACTTCCTCCCTGCCTTGGCAACCATCTTGGCTGACTCGAAAGTGGGGAGGAATATCAATCGGTAGTTATCCGTTAGGAACGCCGCTACCTTGCGATGGCACTCGTCCACCAAGTTCCTGATTCTCTCCCGCAGACGAAACGCCGCTTGCCGCATTCGCCTACGCTTGGGTCTCGGTGCTTTACTCAGCCTAGATTGCAGATCGTCTAGGTGGTAGCACAGCCGAACGATCCTGCCAAAGTCTCCCTTGGCGATATCTACAAAGCCCGCCCCATCAAACCCTGTAAGGAAGCTTCTTACTCCAGGGTCAAGCGCAACAACCCCCTTTGCTAACGAACACTGCTCGTTCACGGGCTCAGGAAAGATAGCATACCATCTGTCTTTCACCCGCATTAGCTCAGTTCCACGTGCCCATTCTCTGGGCATCTCCTCGGATGCACGGAACGCCAAACCTCGGGTGAGTTTCGGATACCACGTCCCATTGCGAAAGTTGCCGGCGTTGAATTGCAGCGTATGCGACCTGTCCCGCACACTGCGAAACCTCGCGTCTTTGCTTCGGCGGAACGCCAACCACGCCTCGACGACCGCGTTCTGCTTGATGTGGCAGGGGGCGTCCTTCACCCACCCGGGCAGGTCGGAGCGCAGGATGATGTCCCGCAGCTTTCTGGCCGTTTTTGGGGCACCATGCTGACGCTGATAGGCAATCGCTTGGTTGTAGCAGTACCGGCACGCCGCTTGCCACCGCTTCCAAACTTTAGCCAGCGCTGGCTCCGGATAAATCCGTATCTTTCTCGATTGCAGCCCGGTATTTTCTGAGTCCGTAGAGCCGACTGCTGAAGCAGTGCAGGATGGTGAGGATATCCTCAACCAGTTCCTGCTGGGGAGAAAGGTGATCGTCATCGAGAACCAAGATTTCGCACCCGTATTGACGGCAGTACCACTCAACGAACTCAAATCCAAACCGGCAGAGTCGATCCCTGTGAGCGACCACAATTGTTCCGACATCTCCCGCACGAACTCGTTCCAATAAGGCAAGGAACTTTGGTCTTTTGAAGTCGAGACCGCCGCCAATCTCTCCGACCACCTCGGCTCTAGGATAGAGGTCAACCAGTCTTGCAATCTGTCTCTCCAAGTCTGGTTTCTGCCCTCGACTGCTGACTCGGGCGTACAAAACGACTCGTTTGTCCTTCTTGGGTGCTCTGTTCGCGTCAGCGGGCCGGAGGCCAATGTAGCTGTCGAGGTCATACCTTCTCGCCCTACCGGATGGTGTACGTACTGCATGGATCCAGCCCTTCTGTTCCCATCGCCTCAAAGTGTGGAGACACACCCCAAAATAATCCGCCGCTTCTCTCGGTTTTACATATCTAGCCATACCAAGCAGCCATACTGAACATATTGTACATTATTTTCAGTATAGTCCAGCATATCATTGACTAGAGTCATGCTCCAACCTAAGTCGCTAGCGGCAAACCAAGACAACTCTTCCGGCAGCAGGATACGGTTCTTTTGATGTACGGCTCGAGCGTCGGATCCCCATCTGCTTTCTGGCTACTTTTTAATCAGCTTGACACTCCCTCTGCCTGAAGGCGCAGTCCACAAACGAACTCGTAGAGGCGTTGTCAAGCCACCCCTAGACAGCCCCTTGAGGCAGAGCCCCAAGGTTCTACTTACTTTTCTGAGACTAAAGGAGGCTTCTCAGAGAAGAAAGAGCCTTGCCCCCCTTGCGCCATAGGATCCCGGCAACATCGGTACCCAAGGATCTGGAGCGCGGAGTGACCGGCTTCAAATGGGATCCAACCCCAGCTTTTTCCGGCAACCCTGACGGGAGCCGCTACGGATCCGTTCCTTGTCTGCAGCGATCCTGCTTGCCTACAGAACCCTCATAAAGTTGGCAAAAACCCAATAGAAATTCCCATTCATTTGATCAGGAAACAGCGACGCAATCTATATAGAAATACTGAAGTTTAATTCAACAGAAAAACTATCAAACAACCAACTGTACGAAAAATTGGTCTTGCAATAAGTTTTACATTATTTTCCAATTAACCGCCGATCCTGATAGACCTTATCAAAAGACCATCTTTATGACGGCAGTAAACAATCTGCGTTTATCGACCTAAGAAAGTAGACCTTCTGGCTCTGTGGTCGCAACCTTTCTCAAATGAACTACTTTGGAATGCACACAAGTTCTTCGACTTCCAATCAAGCGGATTAGTCTATAGTCTATGCCGAGCAAGGCTCCTGGGACGCCTCAAGTCTCTTTTCTATTGAGTTGAGCAAGCCGCCGTCATTGGCCTTCTCATGTATTGAGAGTTAATCTTATCTAGAAAAAGTGATCTTTTGCTTGCATCTTTTTGGGGCACATTTTCGTGATTAAGCAAGATGGCTAGACGCTTAAGCTTTTACACCTCGGCGGAAGTTTTATTAAGATCTCATCCAAAAGCTTTTCTTCTCGCCCATCGCCTCCGCCTGGCAAAAAGCTAGGATGGGCAAGGATTATACTTTCTAACACCGTATTCGGGGCGATTTGTGTGTCGACGGGAAACAGAACTGACTCGTTGACGAATAGGCACAGGTGGTGTTTCATGGAATCCGTAGTCAATGTTTTCCACCACTTGTAAGCCTTGCGTCCCATCAGTTGCCGTTTGCCTTGGCAGGCGGTAGTTGCTTGTGGCTCTCCTTCGCGTCTCCGCAACGGTGACGGATAGGGCTTTTGTTCCTCGGCAAAGCCGCCCAGACCAAGGGCCTTGTCCCCTAGCCCCCTCACGAGATAAAACCGTGGTTCGCACTGCCTCACCCAATCCTATGCCCTCCCCCAAGGATGCCGTTCCTGTTGCCCGCATCAAACAGCCTGCAGCCCAGGCCAACCCTGCTGCCGGCGACCGCTTTTTCCAGCGGGACGGAGCCTTTTCTGCCCAGCTGATCCCCCAGGGATCCCTGCAGCTCTACACCCATCCCAGCCGGGGCATGTTCACTCCTGTGATGGCTCAGGCACTGCGCTTGGCCGGCCAGGGGACGCGGGTGTTGATCGTGCAATTTCTCAAGGGCGGGATCAACCAGGGGCCGGAAAATCGTCTTTTGCTGGGCAGCTCGCTGGAGTGGGCCCGCTGTCGTCTGCACCGCTGCATCGATACGCCTCACCTGGAGCCGGAGGAGCGGGTGGCTCTGGACGAGCTGTGGCAATTTACTCAGGAGGCGGTCAGGAGTGGCCGTTATGGCTTGGTGGTGCTAGACGAGTTGGGCCTGGCCATCAAGCTGGGCCTGATCCCGGAGGCGCAGGTGCTGGATTTGATCGATCAGCGCCCAGTCTGGATGGACATGGTGATCACCGGGCCGGAGATGCCGGATTCTCTCCTGGAGCGCGCCGATCTGATCACCCAGCTACGTCCACGGCGGGATCCAGTCCTCGTTCCTCCTTCCCCAGAGAGCGGCCCCCCGCCGAGAATGGATCCCTAGCGGGTCAGCAGCTCGTAGCCTTGCCAGCAGCGACTGCGCTCTCTTCTCCAAACTCTCTGGCCTGTCGGGCAGCCTGTTGCAGCCATGTTAAAAAACGACCGCTGGATCTACGAGCAAGCGCAACGGGGGATGATCGAGCCGTTTTGTCCTGAGCTGGTGCGCCGCGTGGAGTGGAACGGCCAGATGCGGCCCGTCTTGAGCTACGGGCTCTCGTCCTACGGCTACGACATTCGCCTGTCACCGGTGGAGTTCAAGATCTTCCGCCACGTGCCCGGCACGGTGGTGGATCCCAAGCGGTTTAACCCCAAAAACCTGGAACCTGTGGAGCTGCACCACGACGAGATGGGGGACTACTTCATCATCCCCGCCCACTCCTACGGCCTGGGCGTCTCCCTAGAACGGCTGCAAGTCCCGGATAACATCACCGTCATCTGCATTGGCAAGTCCTCCTACGCGCGGGTAGGGCTGATCGCCAACCTCACCCCAGCCGAGGCGGGGTGGCGGGGCTATCTCACCTTGGAGTTCTCCAACGCTTCCAGCGCCGACTGCCGCGTGTATGCCAATGAAGGGGTGGTGCAGCTCCTCTTCTTGGAAGGGGATCCCTGCCAGACCACCTACGCCGACCGCCAGGGCAAGTACCAGGATCAACCCCAGCGGGTGGTGGTGGCCAAGGTCTAGGTGGCACACCCTCCCCCCAATCCCTCCCGGACAAAGCCTCTGGCAACCGGCATCCGTCGGCTATGCTGGAGGCGTGCTGCTGTGTTTGTCCATGAGCCATTCTTTCCTACTGGCTGCTTCTGCTGGCCAAGCCGAACCCGGCCAGCTTCTTCCAGGGAGCGTTGGAGAGCTCAACCCGGATCTCCTAACGGCTAGCTACGACTACTCCCTGCCCCCTGAGCGGATCGCGCAAGCCCCTGTGGAGCCACGGGATCAGGCGCGAATGCTGGTGGTGTACCCAGATAGGCACGAGCACCGCCGCTTCTGCGACCTCCCCGACTACCTGCAGGCCGGGGATCTGCTGGTTCTCAACGACACCAAGGTAATCCCAGCCCGGCTATGGGGGGCTAAGGTTTTGCCGGGAAAGGACGCTTCCGGGGCACGGGTGGAGGTTTTGCTGCTGGAGCCCATCCCGGCCAACACCTCCAAGCAGGAGCAAATCTGGCGGGTCTTGGTTAGGCCAGGCAAACGGGTCAAGGTGGGGGATCAAATCCGGTTTTGGGATCGCCAGGGATCCCCGGCTGAACTGGGGGCCACAGTGCTGGCCGTGGACGCGGAGACGGGTGGCCGGGTGGTGCAGTTGACCTGGGAAGGGGCGGATACCTTTGAGCAGATCCTGGGGCGGGTGGGGCGGATCCCGCTCCCTCCCTATCTGAAAGCTGCCCACGCCCTTGATCCGACAAGCGCGGGAGTCCGACCTGAAGACTATCAAACGGTCTGGGCCAGACACCCGGGCTCGGTGGCCGCCTCCACCGCCGGGCTGCATTTTACCCCCCAGCTCTTGGAGCGGCTGGCCCAAAAGGGGATCCAAACTGCCTACATCACCCTCAACATCGGCCTGGGCACCTTCCGCCCGGTGGAGGCGGAGCGAGTAACCGACCACCGCTTGCACAGCGAGTGGCTCAAGGTGCCAGCGGAAACGGTGGCCACTATTCGCGAAACCCAGGCCCAGGGAAGGCGGGTGATTGCCGTGGGGACAACGGTGGTGCGGGCACTGGAAACGGCAGCCCTCTGCGGCACCCTGCAACCCTGGCAGGGAAAAAGCGACCTCTTTATCTACCCCGGCTACTCCTGGCGGGTGGTGCAGGGGCTGATCACCAACTTTCATCTGCCCCGCTCCAGCCTGATGATGCTGGTGGCAGCCTTGATCGGGCGAGAGCGTTTGCTGGATCTCTACCAAGAGGCCATCCGGGAGGGTTATCGGTTCTACTCCTTTGGGGACGGCATGCTGATCCTGCCCTAGGGAGAACCCTGCCCTTTGGCTAAGGGTTTGCCAGGAGGGTCGGCAGGACGGTCTTGGCCAGTGGCAAACCAAGTTTGGAGGCGCTCCCATTCCACTTGGGGGTAACCATCCACCGCCCAGTTGGCCCGCCGCTGCAACATGTGCAGCGGGAAGAAGGTGGCTAGGGCCAAGACCGGGATCCCTTGCGAGCGAGCTGCTTGAATGCCGGCGTAGGTGGCTTCAAAACTCAAGCACTCCTGAGGGGAAAGCCCCATCCGCTCTAAAAGCAGACGGTGCAACTGCCCCGGTGATAGGGCGGGATCCCCTGCCTCGCCGGTTACGCGGTAGCGAAAGTCATGAGTCAGCCGCGCCAGAGCTGGACAGGGGAAGCGCTCCAAAAAAGCCTCCACCTCAGCAGCGGCGTGGCCGCTCACTAGGCCCACCTTGAGCTGCAGCCGCTCCAGCTTCTCTAGGGCCTCTGCCAAACCGGGGACAAGAAGGGATCCCTTCTGCTCCTGCAGAGCCTGTTGATAGTAAAGGGCCTTGCGGCGCAACAACTCTTCTCGTTGCTTGGGGCTGAGCACCCGTCCCTGGGCTTGCCAAAGCGCCGGCAGGCGCTCCCAATCCGGTCGGCCCAGATAGTGCAGCCGGTAGAGCTCCTTTTGCTCCCGGGATCCCAGATCCCAGGGACGCAGGTTCTCCTCCAGCAGCACTTGGTTGATGGCGTGGAGGTGCAGCCCCTCGTCGTCGGCCACCACACCGCTCCAGCTTAGGATCACCCCTTGCAGCGCCATTGGACAGCCTTACCCCCCACTCCTTGCTCTAGGCAGCACGGGCAGGGGGGGCCATGAAGCTGGGGGGGATGGGTTCGGGGACATGCCTTTGCAGGATCGCGTCGATGGCCTGCATTGCCTCCGCCTCCAGCGACCAGCCCCACACGCCGGCTAGGTCCTCCAACTGCTGGCGCTTGCGCGCTCCCCACAGGATTGCACTTACTCCCGGCTGATCCAAGAGCCAGCGCACCGCCAACTGGGGCAGGGTTTTGCCGTAGCGCTCTCGCGCCAGCCGGCTCAGCTCTTCCGCTGCTTGCAAGTAGTGGGAGTAGCGAGGCTCCGCAAACTTGGGATCGATGCCGCCGCGCAGATCTCCAGGCGGAAACTGGGTTTGCGGCGTCAGCCGTCCCCCCAACAGCCCTCGACAGAGGGGGCTGTAGATCAGCGTGGCAATACCGTTGGCACGACAGTAGGGCAGGACATCTGCTTCGATCTGGCGCTCAAACAGGTTATAGGGCGGCTGGACGGTATGCAGGGGAGCCACCTGACGGAAACGCTCCATCTGCGGAGGAGAAAAGTTGCTCACCCCAATGGCGCGGATCTTGCCCTGCTGCAGCAAGCGGCCGAAAAAGGCAGCCGTCTCCTCCAGGGGCTCCAAGGGATCCGGCCAATGCACCTGGTAGATGTCGATCACATCCGTCTGCAGGCGGCGGAGGGAGTTTTCCAGATCCTGAGCCAGCCAACTTAGGCTGCAGTTGCGCACCACCTTGCTGTTAGTCCACTGCAGGCCGGCCTTGGTGGCAATGACTACGCGATCCCGACAGCCGGCATCCCGGATGGCCCGTCCCAAGAGCTCTTCCGAAAGGCCGCGGCCATAGGCCGGAGCCGTGTCAAAGAGCGTAATGCCCAGGTCAATAGCCTTGCGGAGGGTGGCATACGCTTCCTGGGGATCCGCTGGCCCCCACCAATCCCCGGTCATGCTCCAGGTGCCCAGCCCCACGCGGCTAAGTTTTAGCCTCGTCTCGGCAAGCGTAACAAACTCCATGGCAACGTCTGCAGACAGGATCCCGTTTCAGGATGCTAACAGGCGCCAGGGGAGGACAAAGCCGGTTGCGCAGACAACCCACGTGCCTAGCTGCTGGTGGAAAAAGAGTCCGGGCTTTTGCCTCTACTTTCCTAACTAGAGGCTCAGTAGAGTGGGGATTGAAAAATTCACATCGGCATGGCTCTATGAAGTCCATTTTCCGTCTCTGCCTGGGCGGCGTTGTAATCTGGGGATTCCTGCCTTCTGCCCAGGCGCAGGTGGTCACCCCCCTTTTTCCAGAACCTGCCAGAACCCCGATTCCAGTCGAGCCGCTGCCCCCTAGCCAGGATATTCCCACTCTGCCGATTGTGCCAGATCCGCGGCCTGTGCCGCCCACACCCCCCCGGCCAAGGCCGCTGCCGACGGGGACTTTTGAGGAAATCAGCCGCTACTTCCGCGATCTCAACCGGGCCAAGAACTTGGCCCGCCAAGCGGCTGAAATTGCCAACGGGGGCTTGCAGCGCTACCGCGCCGAAGCTGCCATGCACGGGGCGGCCATCGACGCGCCCTTTGAAGAGTTGGAAGATGCCTGGATCTTCACCTTCCGCGGCGGCGAGCCCGGCTTCGTCCAGCCCAGCATCGAAACCCAGGTGCGGGTGGATCGGCGCACCTTCCAGACCACCATCCTCTACAACGGCCCCATCCGCTCTCGGCCCTAAGGAAGCCCTGGGATCCCTGGCATAATCAGAAGAGGGCAAGGGATCGGGGGTATGGCCAAGTTTGTCTTCATCACCGGCGGAGTCGTCTCCAGCATTGGCAAGGGGATCGTGGCAGCCAGCTTGGGGCGTCTGCTCAAGTCCCGCAACTACACCGTGTCGATTTTGAAGCTGGATCCCTACATCAATGTGGATCCCGGCACCATGAGCCCCTACCAGCATGGGGAAGTGTTCGTCACCGACGATGGCGCCGAGACAGACTTGGACTTGGGCCACTACGAGCGCTTCACCGACACCAACATGTCCAAGCTCAACAACGTCACCACCGGCGCCATCTACCAGGCGGTGATCTACAAAGAGCGGCGGGGGGATTACCAAGGCAGCACGGTGCAGGTGATCCCCCATGTTACCCAGGAGATCAAAGAGCGCATCCGGCGGGTGGCCCGCGAGACCAACCCCGACGTGGTGCTGGTGGAGGTGGGGGGCACGGTGGGGGATATCGAGTCTCTGCCCTTTTTGGAGGCCATCCGCCAATTTCGCAAAGATGTGGGCCGGGCCAATGTGGCCTATGTGCATGTTACCCTGGTGCCTCTCATCAAGGCGGCGGGGGAAATGAAAACCAAGCCCACTCAGCACTCAGTCAAGGAGCTGCGCTCGATTGGGATTCAGCCAGATGTGTTGGTGTGCCGCTGCGAGCAGCCCTTGCCCCGCAGCATCAAGGAGAAGATCTCCGAGTTTTGCGACGTGCCGGTGGAATGTGTTATCCAGGCCCAGGATGCCCCCAGCATCTACGATGTGCCCTTGGTGCTGGAGCAGGAAGGGTTGGCGCAGCGGGTTTTGCAGATCCTCAACCTGGAGCCGCAGCAGCCGGATCTGCGCGAGTGGGAGCTCCTGGTGCAGCGGCTGCACCACCCTCAAGAGCAAGTGGAGATCGCCATTGTCGGCAAATACGTGCGCCTTACCGACGCCTACCTCTCGGTAGCGGAAGCCCTGCGCCATGCGGGCCTGGCTCTCAATGCCGGCGTTACTTTGCGCTGGATCTCTTCTGAGGAAGTCGAGGAGCGGGGGCCAGAAGCCCTGCTGGCCGATGTAGACGGCGTGGTGGTGCCGGGTGGGTTTGGCAGCCGCGGCATCGAGGGCAAGGTGGCCACCATTCGCTACGTGCGCGAGCGGGGCATTCCCTTTCTGGGGCTGTGCCTGGGCATGCAGTGTGCGGTGATCGACTGGGGATGCAACATTGCCGGCCTGGAGCGGGCCAACAGCTATGAGTTCGATCCCGACACCCCCCACCCCGTCATCAGCTTGCTGCCGGAGCAGAAAGATGTGGAGCACCTGGGGGGAACCCTGCGCCTGGGCCTCTACCCCTGCCGCATTCTGCCCGACACCCTGGCGGCCAAGCTCTACGGTGAGTCAATTGTCTATGAGCGCCACCGCCATCGCTATGAGTTCAACAACGCCTACCGCAGCCTATTCCTCGAGTCCGGCTACGTGATTAGTGGTGTCTCGCCCGATAACCGCCTGGTGGAAATTATCGAGCTGCCCAGCCACCCCTTTTTCATCGCCACCCAATTCCATCCCGAGTTTCGCTCCCGCCCCAACCGTCCCCATCCCCTCTTTTTGGGGCTGATCGAGGCTGCTTTGCGCAGCCGTTCCCGGCCGCAAGCCCTGCAGTTGCAGAACACAGGCTAGGGCATTGGGGTTAATTCAAGAGTTGTCGTTTCTAGCGCGCTATGCCCCGCCACCGAAAAAAGTCGGATTTGCCCAGCAAAATCTGTCTCACCTGCGGCAGGCCCTTCACCTGGCGCAAGAAGTGGGCCGACTGTTGGTCAGAGGTGAAATACTGTTCTGAGCGGTGTCGCAACCGTCGCCCCAAGGGATCTCTTCCAGCTAACGGTTAGGGCAGATAATGGGATCCCGGACGCAGGGGGGAAGGGTTGTCGATGCGGTTTCTCAAGTGGCTGTTGCACAATCCTCACGAAACCGAAGAGGAGGATCCCTTTTTGCGGGCCATCACCCGCATCGAAAGCCTGATCTCGAAGCTGCTTTCCATCTTGATGATCGGCCTGATTGTGGTGGCCGTGGTGGATTTGGCCCGCTTCCTGGTGGCCGATCTGCTGCGGGAGCCAACCGGGTTTTTCTCCACTACTTTGATCGAGATTTTCGGCCTTTTTTTGAATATCCTGATCGCGCTGGAGATTCTGGAGAACATTACCGCCTACTTGCAAAAGCAGGTGGTGCAGGTGGAGCTGGTGATTGTTACCTCTTTGATCGCGGTGGCGCGCAAGATCATTATTTTTGATTTTGAGAAGCTGGGGGGTCTAGATCTCATTGGGCTGGCAGCGGCAACGCTAGCCCTCTCCGTTAGCTACTGGCTGGTGCGGCGGGCCAAACCCCCATTCCGGTCGGGGGATGAGTAAGGCCGGACGGATCCTGGTAGGATAGGGGCGGAGCTTTCTGGCAAGAAACGTGCGCGTGCCCTCTGGCATCACCCACCTGTTCAAGCTGGCTTTGCTGGCAGTGCTGCTTTGGGTGGGATCCGGCGTTGTTTCGGCTCTGGCCCGCCCGCATTCTTCTTACGATTTGCTCCTGGCACAACAGTTGGGCAAAACCGTGAAAACCTACAACAGTCCTCCCCCCATGGTGATCGACCCGGCCAAGTCCTACACGGCCACGCTGGAGACCACCGCCGGCACGATGGTTTTGGAGCTGTTCCCGCAGGAAGCTCCCCTTGCCGTCAACAATTTTGTCTTTTTGGCCCGGGATCACTTCTACGATGGCGTCATCTTTCACCGTGTCATTCGGGGCTTCATGATTCAGGGCGGGGATCCCACCGGCACGGGGCGAGGCGGGCCGGGGTACCGCTTTCCCGATGAGCCGGTGCAGCGCCCCTACACGCGAGGAACCTTGGCCATGGCCAATGCCGGCCCCAACACCAACGGCAGCCAGTTTTTTATCATGCATGCCGACTATCCCCTGCCGCCCAACTACACCATCTTTGGGCAACTAATCGAGGGGGAGGACGTGTTGGATAAAATTGCTACTGCACCCACCGGCCCGCAGGATCGTCCCCTCAAGCCGGTGGAGATCAAGTCTGTTCGCATCTCGGAATCGAACTAGGTTGGGCCAATCCGGCAAAACAGTTTGGTTAAATTAACTTGGCCTCTGGCCCCATTTTTGCAACTTGCTCTATGGGGGACTCAGGTATGGAGTTCGCTAGGCCCCGGCGAATGTCCCCCCGCATTTTGGCTCTGGATTTTGATGGTGTGCTCTGCGACGGGCGGGCGGAGTATTTTGCCTCTTCCTGTCGGGTCTGCGCCCAGGTGTGGGGCCTTGCTCCTGCCCAGTTGGAGTCGTTGCGCCCTGCCTTCGACCGCCTGCGCCCGCTGATCGAGACCGGCTGGGAGATGCCCCTGCTGCTGTGGGGGCTGCAGCAAGGGATCCCCGAAGACGCTTTGCGCCAAGACTGGCCCGGCTGGCGGCAGCGGTTGTTGCAGGGAGCGGGGATCTCCGAGCAGGCTTTAGCCCAAAGGCTGGATGAGGTGCGGGATCGCTGGATCGAAGAAGATCTGCAGGGCTGGCTGGGGCTGCACCGCTTTTATCCGGGAGTGGCGGCTTGGATGCGCCAGATCCAGGCTGCTGGCGAGCCCCGCCTGGCCATTCTCAGCACCAAGGAGGGGCGGTTTATCCAGCAGCTTTTGCTCCGCGAAGGGATCCAGCTGCCGCGCCACCGTATCCTGGGCAAGGAGGTGCGCGCCCCCAAGGCCACCACCCTCCGGCGGCTGCTAGCAGCGACCCAGGTAGCGCCTGAGGAACTCTGGTTTGTCGAGGATCGCCTGCAGACGCTGCGCCAGGTGCAAAGGGTGCCGGACCTGGAGCAGGTGCTCTTGTTTTTGGCTGCCTGGGGCTACAACCTGCCCGAAGAGCGGCAAGAGGCGGCGCGGGATCCCCACCTCCATTTGCTTAGCCTGGAACAGCTCTTCCAGCCCTTTGAGCAGTGGTTGGCTGCTCCTTCCCCCCGCCTTGCTATCAGCCCGGCCAGCCCGGAAGACTTGAGCCGGGCCCGGCTCACCCCTGGCCGGAAACGCCCGGAAGCCGGTTTGGCCTCGCTGGTGCTGACCTTGGTGGAGCTGCTGCGGCAGTTGATGGAAGCGCAAGTGGTGCGACAGATGGAGGCCAACCGCCTTTCTGCCGAGCAAATCGAGCGGGCCGGCAGCAGCCTCCAGGCCCTGCGGCAGCAAATTCGGCAACTCTGCGCCCTGCTGGAGATCGACCCGGCAGAGCTCAACCTAGATCTGGGGGATCTGGGCTCTCTCTTGCCCCGCCAGGGGGACTACTACCCCGGCCAACCCCACGGCGAGGGATCCCTGCTGGAACTGTTGGATCGGCTGATCAACACCGGGATCGTCATCGACGGCGAGATCGACCTGGGCTTGGCCGACTTAAGCCTCATCCACGCTCGCCTACGATTGGTGCTCACCTCCAGCGCCAAGCTTTCTTGAAACCAGGAAGTGTCGATGGAGACAATTGGGAGAAGAAATGCCAGAAGCAAGCTAGGGAGGCCGGAAATCGCGGTATGCTGGCTTTGGATCCCCGTTAATCTCTCTTCATAGTCTTCCCCTATGGATGTCTTCGCCCCAACCGGAAACCTGCATGCCGGCGCCATTTGGCCGGAGGTGGTGGTTACCCTCACGCTGTTGATCGTCCTGGTGGTGGATTTGGTGGGTGGGTCGGCGGCGCGCAAAAGTCTTCCGGCCCTCTCCCTCTTTGGTTTGCTTGGGGCCTTGGTGACCTTGGTGTTGCAATGGCAGCAGCCCCAGTTGGAGAGCTTCTTGGGCAGCTTTGCCGCGGATCCGGTGAGCATTCTCTTCCGCGGCCTGGTGGTGGCGACGGCAGCCCTGACGGTGATGATGGCGGAGCGCTACTTCCTCCAGGCAGGCGCGCCCACGGGCGAGTTCTATGTGCTGCTCCTCACGGCCACCTTGGGGGGCATGTTCCTCGCCGGGGCGACGGATCTCATCATGGTGTTCGTCTCCTTGGAAACGCTGGGCATCGCCAGCTACCTGATGGCCGGCTACACCAAGCGGGATCCGCGTTCTTCCGAGGCGGCCCTGAAGTATCTGTTGACGGGGGCCAGCAGCACCGCTATCTTCCTCTACGGCATGTCGCTGCTTTATGGCCTGTCGGGGGGGCAGACCCAGTTGGCGGCTATTGCGCCCTACCTGGCCAATGCCGGGCTGGTGGGGATCCTCGCTTTGGTGTTCTGCCTGGGCGGCATTGGCTTTAAGCTGGCGGCGGTGCCTTTCCACCAGTGGACTCCTGATGTCTATGAGGGATCCCCAACGCCGGTGGTGGCCTTCTTGTCGGTGGGATCCAAGGCGGCAGGCTTTGCCCTGGCCATTCGCTTTTTGGCCACCGTCTTTCCGGCGATGACAGAAGAGTGGCGGGCGGTGCTCTCGGTGCTGGCCATTTTGACCATGGTGCTGGGGAATGTGGTGGCGATTGCCCAAACCCGCCTCAAACGACTGCTGGCCTATTCTTCTATTGGGCAGGCGGGCTTTGTCTTGATCGGTTTGGTGGCGGGCACCGAAGCGGGCTATGCCAGCTTGATTTTTTACCTGATGGTCTATTTGGCCATGAACCTAGGGGCTTTTCTGTGTGTCACCCTCTTCAGCCTCAAGACTGGCACCGACGAAATCAACGAGTACAGCGGCCTCTATCAGAAGGATCCCTTTCTCACCCTTTGCCTGAGCATTTGTCTGCTCTCCCTGGGCGGGTTGCCGCCGCTGGCCGGCTTTTTCGGCAAGCTCTATCTCTTCTGGGCCGGCTGGCAGGCAGGAGAATACACGCTGGTGCTGGTGGGCCTGGTGACTAGCGTCATCTCCATCTACTACTACGTGCGGGTGGTGAAAACCATGGTGGTAAAAGAGCCGCAGGAGATGTCGCTTTCGGTGCAAAACTACCCCCCAACCGACTGGCAGGCCGAGGGCATGCCGGCTTTGCGGGTGGGCATGGTGGTGACGCTGGTGGCCACCATCTTCGCTGGCATCCTCTCCAATCCTCTATTTACCCTCTCCACTCAGGCGGTGGAGCAAAGCCCGTTTTTGGGGTTCCCGACAGCCCAGGCTTTTGCTCCAGGGTCGGCCAGCCCTTCTCTGGCCGTTGCAGGATCTGCAGCTTTGCCTAGCCGCGGTTCCTAGACCTTCCTCAAGGGCGCCGCAAGGCACGGGTCCCTTACCCCCAGCCCTTCTCCCTTCGGAAGGGGAAATTTACTGGGACAATTGACCCGATGTTGTTGAGACGGTTTCTGGGCTATCTCAATTCCTGGGATCCCTGACCAGCAGCCGTCCACAACCAAACAGAATCTCAAATACCTTCTAGGCTGACATTGAGAAAGCGGGCGATCTCAGCGGCTTGGTTTTCGATCTCGGCCAGGGGAGGGGGCTGGCCGACGCCGGTGAGGGGGATGTCGCCGCGTCCTTTTATGCGCAAGTAGATGGCGCGGCGAGGGTTGAAGCCCTCTCGCAGCTCCACCCGCAGGCTTTGCACCTCGGCAAAGTCGTATTCTAGGCGCACCTCGCGGTTTTTGCCCGGAAAGCCCTGCCGCACCAGGGTTATCTTCTGGGTGCGGCGGTCGAACTCGTTGTAGCCGCCCCCCAGGTTCCAGTACAGGCTCAGCCATTGATACAGCCCCGCCAGGGATCCGAGCACGCCGTAGAAGAGCATGGCAATGCCCTGGGGAATGAACACCAGGCTGGCGGGATCGGAAAAGGGGAGCAAGTTGCGGTGGAAATAGCTGGAAAGACCCGCCAGGGTAAAGCCCAGCCCACCCCCTGTCAGCGCCACCGCCCAAAAGTAGACGCTGGGCCGCCGCGACCCGATTACGGTGTAGCGCAGCAGGTTTTCCGAGCGAATTTCGGGAACAGTCGCAGACACAGACGGGATCCCTGTCGATTTTCCAAGTTGGCTTCTCCCATTTTATAGGCGGGGAGGAGCTTGCCCTGTGGAGCAGCAAGAGAGTTAGCATTTTTCCGCCGCCAACAACAAGAGCAGCCAGGGGGTTGGTCCTTTTGCAATCCAGCCTCAGGGGGGCGAAGCAGGAGAGGGGGTTAAGCGCTGCGGCCCTCTCCGCTTCTACGCTGGGATCGCCCTCAATTTAGGGCTGAGGCTCGCGCGGCGTCACAATTTCCCCTGCCCCTGGGGTGACGGCTGGAGGTTTAGAGTTGCCAGTGGCGCTGGGAGAGGGGTCGCCCTCAGGGGTGGGAGGAGGGGAAGGGGTCTGGTCTGGCTCGGCAACAGGAGGAGAAGGCTCAGGGTCGGGGGGCTCGGCTGCGGGAGTTGGGGTTGGCAAGGCAGCTTCCTGAGCCGTTCGCTCCCCAAAGGCCGAAAGGGCAATCGCCGCTTCCCCGCGGCTGACCGGCTCAAAGGGGTTAAACGTGCGGATGGGGCCGAAGGTGCGCAACACCGTGGAGGCATTCTCCAGGCTGCGATCCGCCACCAGGGGGGCAACGGCCTCGTCGGGGATCTGGGCCGCATCGGTAAAGCCCCAACGCTCCTCCAGCTCTGCTCGGGATCCCTTGATCTGGCCGGGCGGCAAATCCAGAGGTGCCTTCATGCGGATCAGCTCTGCCCGCGACAGCAGGCTGTTGGGGCGGAACTCGCGGTTGGCATCGCCGACCACCAGGCCGGCAGCTCCCAGGGCCTGGATGTAGCGAAAGTTGGGATCCTCCTCCGGCACATCCAAAAACAAGGGGCGCTCGCCAGCGGATCCCAAACGGATTTGGCGGCTGGGCTGGTCGGCGTGAATGACGTTGTTGGCCAGCACCAACCAGCGGGCAAATTCGCCGCGACGAACGCTACGCTGCGGCTGAAACTCACTGCCAACAATATCGGCAAAGACACCCAGCCGATCCAGATCAGAGACAGCACGGGCCACCAGGGATCCGGGCTCCAGATCCGTGAAACGGCTGCTGACCTGGCTGGGCGGGGGCGTGAAGGAAGCAGGGGGGGTGGCAGGAGCAGAGGGGGAGCGGGATCCCGGCAGAGGCGTGGGCGTCTCCGGTCGGTCGGCGGAGAGAGGGGGAGGCAGGCCCACCGGTCGCACCGCTCTTTGCAGCCGCTCTCCCCACTCGGTTCCCTGACAGGCCGACAACAGCCCCAGCAGCAAGGCAAAACCAGCGGCCCTGAGCCAGGTGCCGGCTGGAGGCAGCGACCGCCTAGACTGCTTGAGCCGATTGAGCTGATGCTGCAATGCTTTCTCCCCCTCTACTGAGCCCATTTGCGGCTGAACTCCTCCAGCACATCCAACAAGTTCAGCAGGCTTTGCATCGGCAACAGATCCGCCAGGGGCAATTCTTTGCGCCCACCCCCCACTTTTACCGGGATCCGTTGCAAGATCTCCGTGACCGCGTCCTCATCCACCTTGCCTGCCCTCACCTGGGGGGCCAGTTGTTCTGCCAAGAGGGTGTGCAGATGGGCATCCCGCAGGTAGAGGTGCCAGCGGGCTACATCGATGTAAACTTCCTCGCCAATGGCAGCGGCCAACTGCTCGATCTCTGGGTTGCTGGGCACTTGGGCCATCGCTCAGCTCCGTCAGTGGTTGCCCTCTGCCGATCATAACTTGGGCCCACCTCAGGGAGAGCTGGCGGCAGAGCGGGCCGGTAGAGGCAGGGCGAAGTTCTCTTGCAACTGCCGCAGCAGCAACAGGTGTTCCAGCGCCAGGCGATCCCGTTCTGTGCGCAACTGGCTCAGTTGGGCCTGAATTTGACGGATATCGGCCTCGTCAGAGTCCCAGGTTTGCAACAGGCGGTAGAGGCGCTCTTGTTGGTTGGCAATCTGCCGGTTCAGGCGGGCCAAGCGGCGGCTGAACTCCCTATCCATTTCCTCGGCCAGCTCGAGGTCGGGCAGCAGAGCCAGGCGATCCCAATGGATGCCCAGGTCGGCCAAGGTGGGGAGGGGCGGATCCAACTCCTTAAGGAGGGGGAAATCGGGAAAAGGCGATAGCTCTATCTCGGGAGAGGCCGGTTGGTTTTGGGCGGGGGTGGAAGCCTGAGAGCCGGCCAGCGGTTGGGTGAGACGGGATCTGGGTGAGGGCAGGTTGGTGGGCTCCAGGGCATGGGGATAAGGACGTGAGTCCTGCGGCGCTGCGAAATGGCTGCCACTGGGGTCAGCCTGGGCCGACAAGGATCCCAGACTAACTAGCCAAAGGCAAACTGCCAAACCGCAAGCTCCGCGAACTGCTTTTTCCACCCTCCACTCCTCAATCTTTCTCAAGCCTGCTCAGAATCATTCCCAGCTCACCTCGTCGCCGAGGTTCGGCGTTGTCTCAAACAAAATTGAGTAGGCATCTTGTTTTTGCCCCGGCTCGAACAGATAGCGCTGGGCAACCCGGGCAGAGGCAGGCACGATGGCCACCCGCACCGGCGGCTCCTCTAGCGACACCAACGGCTGGGGATGCGACCAACGCCAGCCTGCCCAGCCGGCTCCCGCCAAGGCCACCCCAGCCGCTGCCACCCGTCCCCAAGGGGTGCCCCTGCACCGCCGCCAGCTCAGATCGAGCGCCGGCCTGCGGTCCAGCTCCTCGAACACGCGGCTGATCAGCAGCTCTGTTTGGCCAGGATCCAAAGTTGGGGCCTTGAGGTTGGCCAAGCCGGCCTGCAAGGCTGCCAGTTGGCTGTACAGTTGCCGCGCTTGGGGATCGCTGGCCAGCCAGTCTTCCACCTGCCGCGCCTCTTGGGGCGACAATTCCCCATCCAGGTAGGCGCTCAACTGTTCAAAGCGCTCCTCCACCAGCGGCAGTTCTGGCTGGGAGTCCTCGCGGTCGGGGTTAAGGTTGCCGCGAACCATGGTCATTCACCATCGAGGTAGGGTTTTAGGGTGGATTGTAAGCGGGCGCGGGCGCGGGCAATGCGAGACTTAACGGTGCCCAAAGACACTCCTGTGATCTCGGCAATTTCCTCGTAGGCCATCCCCTGAATTTCCCGCAGCAGGATTGTCTGGCGAAAAACCTGAGGCAGGTCGCGGACGGCTTGGTGCAATTGCTCGTAAAACTCGCAGGTGGTGAGGTGCTCATGGGGGCTAGGGCTCTCGCTGGGCAGCTCCCATTCCACCTCACTGTCCCGCATCGAAATCGGGGCATCCAAAGAAAGGGGCTGCTGCTGCCGTTTGCGCTTGCGCAGCTCGTCATAGAACAGGTTGGTGGCAATCCGCCCCAACCAACTGCGAAACTTCGCCGGCTCCTGCAGCCGCTTTAGGTGGCGGTAGGCCCGGATCCAGACTTCCTGGGCCAGGTCGTGCCGGTCAGGCCAGTCGGGGGCCAGGTGGTAGAGCACCTTGTCCACATAGGCCTGGTGACGGCGTATCAGCTCAGCGAAGGCCTCGCGGTGGGGCCGGGATCCCTGCTGGCAGAGCAGCACCAGATCCACGTCAGCGAGCTTTTCGGGCCGCACAGGCACGTCCTTCACCCAGACCGACCAGCGCTGGCCACTGATGTCGCTGAGGGCAGCATCCATAGGTACCCATAGATTATCGAAGGACAACGACGGAGGGATCCCCTCCCAAGCAGAACCTCTGTTAGCTAGACGATAATGGCGCAGTTTGAGTTCCTCCCGCTCGGCCCCCACTCCCCAAACTCAAGGCAGCTGCAAAGGTTCCAGAGGCCGCAGCGGCTACAAGCTCTCGGATTTTGGGGCAGGGGACCCGACCTAGGGCGAACACTCTGCAGGATAGCCCTTGAGCCGGCGACTGGGCTACAGTGGGCTTGCGCTAGGGTCAACCGGCATGAATTCTGATGTCTCTGCTGCCCTCCTCTCCGAGCTCAAGGCGGTGCCGACGCTGGCCCAACTCTCAGCAGCCTCTCTGCAATGGTTGGGATCCCAGGTCAAGCTGCGGGATATCCCGGCGGGACAGGCCCTCTTTATGCAAGATGCCTGGGGCAGCGTAGTTTATCTGATCCTCGCCGGCTGGGCTAAGGTGCGGCGGGCTTTGCGGGCGCAAGACAGCACCAAAACCCTTGCCTTGCTCGGGCCGGGCGCTTGGGTGGGGGAAATGGCGGTGCTGGACGAAGCCCCCCGCTCGCGGGATGTGCTGGCCCTGACCCCGCTGCGGGCGGCCGGGATCCCGGCGGCAACCTTCAAAGCGCTGATGTTGCGGGAGCCGCAACTGTGTTACCAGCTGGCCTGCAGCCTCTCCCGTCGCCTGCGCCTGGCCAATTTGCAGGCCGATCTGGATCGACAAAGCCCCCCGCTGCGGGTGGTGCATGCGCTGGTACAACTGGCAGAGGCCTTTGGCGAGAAAACCGAGCAGGGCGTGCGCATTGTTTACCCTCCCCTCCAGGATTTGGCCGATATCAGCCAGGTCAGCCGGGAGGTAGCGGCGGCGGTGCTGGGCCGCCTGCAACAGCAAGGGGTGATTCAGGTGTTGCCGGAGCACCAGTCTCTGCTGCTGGTGCAGTACGCCAAACTGGTAGAGGCCACCCGCCTGCTCTAGGTGCATCCGTCCTGTTTTGGAGACTGCCCATGCGCCCCCGGCCCATCCCGCCCCGGCCCGGACAAGAATCCGTCTGGGACTACCCGCGCCCGCCCCGCCTGGAGCCAACCGCCGAGCGGGTGGAAGTTTTCTTTAATGGCGAGCTCATCGCCCACAGCTGCCGCTGCTACCGCATCCTGGAAACCAGCCACCCGCCCACCTACTACATCCCCCCCGCCGATGTGCGGCTGGAGTATCTCCGCCCCAGCGCCCGCACCTCCTTCTGCGAGTTCAAAGGATCTGCCCGCTACTGGACGGTGCAAGTTGGATCCCAGGTGGCCGTGGATGCCGCCTGGAGCTATCCGGATCCCAGCCCGGAGTTTTGGCCCATCCGCGACCACCTCGCTTTTTATGCGGGCCGCGTGCAGGAGTGCCGGGTGGATGGAGAACGAGTCCGGCCCCAGCCGGGAGATTTCTACGGCGGCTGGATTACCTCCAAGGTCGTAGGCCCCTTCAAGGGGGAGCCGGGGAGCTGGGACTGGTAGGCTCTAGGCAAGAGGGGATCCCTTTTGCCGAGGAAAAGGACTACAGTTAAGTCGATAGGGGTCAGGTGTCCAAAGACGCCTTGACGCGAGCAGGAAAGCGGACAAAAGCCATGACGGTGCGGGTGCCCCTCGACTACTACCGGGTTTTGATGCTGTCACCACGGGCGGACGAGCATCAGATCGAGCAGGCCTACCGAGAGCGGCTCGATCCCAAGCCGGGCGAGCGCTCTTGGCTGCTGGGGTTTTCGCCGCAGGCCGTGGAAGCTCGCGCTCAGCTTATTCAAGAGGCAGCCTCGGTGTTGCTTAACCCAGAGGCGCGACAAAACTACGACGAACACCTGACACCGGCGGATCCCACCCTGACGGTGGAAGAGCCCCTCTTGCCAGGAGTGCTGTGTTTGTATTGCGAAGTCGGAGAGTACCAAGCGGCCTTAGATTTGGCTCAACAGATGCTGGAGCAGGGCCACCCTGCCCGTTCTGACGCCATTTTGGCGCGGGCCATCGCCCGGTTGGAGCTGGGCCGGGAAGCCTGGCAACAGGGATCCTACGAAGAGGCGGCGCGCTCTCTGCAGGCGGGCCTGGCGGAGCTGGAGGAGTATCAGGCTTTTCCGCAGCTGCAAGCAGAGCTCCGCCTTGATCTGGGCAAGCTGCGTCCCTACCGCATTTTGCAGCTCCTCAGCCTTGAGACTAGCGCCCCCGCCCAAATCGGCAAAGAGGCGCTTGCCGATCCTGTCCTGGCGCGGCAGCAAGGGCTTGCCCTCCTGAAAGCCATGCTGGACGAGCGGGGTGGCATTGAAGGAAGTGGGCAGGATGGCTCTGGCCTCAGCACAGAAGATTTCTTGCGCTTCATCCAGCGGGTGCGCCGTCACCTTACTCTCCAAGAACAGCAGGAGCTGTTTGAGCGAGAGGCCGAGCGTCCCTCGCTGGTGGCCGCCTACTTGGCCGTGCAGGTGTTGCTGGCAGCAGGCTATCTGGAAAAACGTCCGGCCTTGGTGCGGCGTGCCCGCGGCTACTTGGCCCGCCTGGCCCAGCGGCAGGATGTCCATCTGGAGCAGGCCATCTGCAGCCTGTTGCTGGGGCAGACCGAGGAGGCGCTTGACCATCTGCGCTCCAGCCAAGAAACAGAGGCCCTGCAGTTTATCGAAGAACACTCCGCCGGCTCCCCTGACCATCTGCCGGGTCTGTGCCGCTTCACAGAAAGGTGGTTTCAAGAGGAGGTGTTCCCAGAGTTTCGCGGCCTGGAAACTGCCCAAGCAACCTTGCAAGCTTACTTCGACAACCCCCAGGTTCAGGCTTACCTGGACGAGATGCCCAGTCGCGAGAGCTCGCCGGCGGGGACGCTATCTCCCCCATCTTTCCACCCCGCACCCCATTTGCCTGCTATGGTGGGTGGCCCACGCCTAACTGAGCAAACACAAGAATCGCCTCGCCCGCCCGCCCCCTTTCCGCGGGGAGGGACAGCGCCTCCTCCAGAGCCCCCGCGTATGTCCGATTTGCCCGCCTACCGGCGCGGCGAGGGGCCGGCCAAGCCCCCCTTCGAGGAAGGGATCCCACACGCCCACGAGTGGGGATCGCAGGAGGTGGAGCGTTACCGCCGCAGCCGCCTGGGATCCCGCCGTGGTCGGGGTGAGCGCCCTGCCATTCCCCTCGGCATCGGCTTGGCCGGAGTGGTCGGCGTGGGCATCCTCTCCCTGCTGGTGATCTGGCAGATGCTGAGGAGCCTGTTCACGCCGCCAGCGCCGCCGCTGGAGCAGCCCCAGGTGCAACTGGAGCAGCCGCCGGTTGCCATCGACGCTCCGGGCCAGCCAGAACCCACGCCTGAGCCTGAATTGACCGGCCCTCTGGCCGAGTGGCGGGGTGTGCGACAGGTGCGGGTGATTGCCAATGAGGGCATTAACATTCGCCAGCAGCCCAGCCTGACTGGGGCTATCGTCGGGGCCGCCCCGCGCCAAGCTTTGCTGCGGGTGGTAGAGGTGCAGGCTGGCGAAGGACAGGTGCCTGTCTGGTTGCGCGTTGAGCGAGAGGGGGCCCCAGGGGGATGGGTCGCTGCCCAATCCGGCTCAACCCGTCTGGTGGAGCGACTCTAAGCCTTTCCTGCTGCCAGCTTCCGTTCTCCTTTTGGGGGATAACCTGTCTCCCGTTTGCCTGCAGTGGATATTCTGCGCAATGCCCCGCTGGGAATCTACCTGGAAGAGCCGCGCACCTGGCTGCACCGCCTCGATCCGCGCGTGAAGCTGGCCTGGCTGCTCAGCTTTCTGCTCAGCCCAATTTTGGCTGGCAATGGCTGGCGCCTGGCCGTGGTGGCGGTTCTGTTGTTCTTGACGGTGGCAGCCCGCCTGCCGCGTCGGGTCTGGTCGGGCCAGCTCTCGCTGGTGTTAGCCCTCAGCCTGCTCACTTTTGGGATCACCAGCTTCGCTCCCGATGGGTTGGGGGTTTTCCCGCAGCCGCAGCGGCAGGACGCGCAGGTGGTGGGCTATGGGCTCATCCCCGGCTATGACGGGGGGGTGGAAGAGGGATCCCGCGCAGCAGCCAAGCGGGCCTGGCGGGAGCAAACCCGTGCCTGGCCGACTCCCTACCGCTACCGCTTGCTGCAGGTTTCCCTAGGGGAGCGAACCTTTCAGGTGTCCCGCCGTTCCCTGTCGGTGGCTTTGCGGCTGGGCACCCTCATCTTTACGCTGCTCTACGCCACCAATTTGTTTTTGCTGACCACAGCCCCAGAAGAGATCACAGAGGGGATCGGCCACCTGGTGCAGCCTCTAAAACGCTGGGGATGGCCAGTTGCGGAGGTGATCCTCACTCTCACCTTGGCGCTGCGCTTTCTGCCGCTGGTGATGGAGGAGGTGCAAAACCTGGTGCGGGCGGTGCGCACCCGCGATGTCCGCTGGGGATCCCTCAGCTTCCGGGGCGGGATCCAAACCCTGCTGGCTCTGGTGGAGCGCTTTTTTGAAAACCTGCTCCTGCGAGCAGAGCAGACAGCCATGGCCATGCAGGCGCGTGGGCTGACCGGCCCCGACCACCCCTTGCGCTGGCACCGCCTACACCTGCGGCAGCTAGATCGCGGGGCGCTGGCCCTGCTGCCCCTGTTTTGGCTGCTGAGGGCCTTGTCCCCCTGAGGCTACGGCCGGGGGACGCAGTTCCTTGCCAGCCAGCGGCAGGAGCAGCCGGGCAACGGAGCGCCCATCCCCAGAGGAATAGAAGGAGAGCTGCCCTCCCATCCGCTGCAGTAGCCGTTGGCACAGGCCAAGTTCCAGGCCGGGGCTCGCCGAGAGCGGCGATTGGAAGAGGGGATCGGCGTAGATGACCTGTTGCGGATCCCATTGCAAGGCCGTCAGCAGGTGGGGATCGAAGCTGCCCTGATCCACCACCAGCAGCTCTGCATAGCCCTCTGTGGCTTGGCTCCACAGATCCAGCCGCCCCCCCTCCGGGCTGCGCAAGGCAGCGGCCAGCAGCACTTCCCAGAGGATCATCTCCAATCGCCCGACATCGCCCTGGACGACGAGGCTGAGGTCGCCGTGGGCGCGCGGCCACAGCTTGCGTTTTTGGGTCAGGCCCTCCACTCGGCGCAGGCTTTTGCGCACCAAGGTTGCTAGGGGCACCGACAGCAACTGCGGCTGCACCTGCCACGTTTCCGTCTGCAACAGCGGCTCGGCGAAGACGGCCAGATCCCGCAGCTCCCTGCCGATTTCCACCACCTTTTGCCAGCGGGTGGCCTCATCTCCCCGGATGCCCGGCACTTGGCCAAGGCGGCGCAGGCCGTCCAGCAGGGCATTTTGCAGATCCAGCAGGCGGCGGTGCTTGTACCAATTCAACTCGCTGAGCACCTCCTGCCGCTCCTGCAAAGTTTGCACCCAAAGCAAGCGCCGCAGCGTCCAGCCACAGGTTTGGGCCATCAACGTCACAGCCGCCTGCTCCTCTGCCTCCCAGACTCTGTCCGCCTCTGCTCCCAGGATCAAAACCCCCAGGGGCTCCGGCAGCGAGGGATCCGTCTCCCCCAAGGGCACCAGCAGCCAGGATCCCAGGCCCACCGAGTTTAACCAGGCGCGGCTGGCAGCCGGGATCTGGTCTTGGGCAAGCAGGAGGGGACCCCTCGCCTGCAGCGCAGCGGCCAGCAAGGGATCCTGCCGATTGATCTCAGTGGGGCCGCTGGGGCAGAACTCGGGGGCAGCGGCAAAGGGCGGCTGCAAGCAGGCCCGGCTCTCCCCCGGCTGCCAACTGACCACCAGCGCCAAAGGGATCTGGAGGAGTTGGGCCGCCTGTTGGGCGATGGTGGCGTAGAGAGCCTCAGGGGTGGCCAGGTTTTGCAAAGTCAGACAAGTGGCGATCAGGCCGCTGAGCAAGTGCTCTTGCCGTTCCTGCCGTTGCTGAGACCGAAGTTGCCGCAGGAGCAATCCCACTTGTTGGGCAGTCCCGCGCAGCAGTTGCCGTTCTTCTCGGCTCCAAGCCCTTGGCCGCGGGTGGAGCACTAGGATCAGCCCTTCGGGGGTGGCAGTGCCGCTGGCGCCGGTATGAGTCAGCATGAGGGAGCGCACCCCCAAAGGGGCCAGTTCTTGCCGCCAGGAGAGCAGGCGCAGATCCTGGTTGTAGTTTTCCGCCGCCACCACCTCGCTGCGCAGCAGATCCTGCCAGTCTTGCTCGCTTAAGGAGCTGAACTGCGGCGGCAGAGCCTGCTTGCCCTCGCTGCGGTACTCGGAGAAGAGGCGGGGGTTCGGCCTATCGGGATCCACTGTCAGGACGGCCACCGCACTGGCTTGCAGACGCTGGCCCAGGCCGACGACGGCTTGCTGGAGAGCCTGCGGCAGCTCCGCCGGGTTGTAAAGCGAACGGCCCACCTGCTGCACAAACTCTTGCTCGTCGGCCAACTGGCGGATGCGGCGATCCAGATTTTCCAGGGGGGCGGCTAAGGCCAGCCCATTGGCGGCGGCGGCCACCAACTGGCGCTCCACAGCTTGCCAGGTGCGGGGCACATCCGATTGCACCCAAATGAACCCCAGCAGATCTTTCTCCAGCAAGATGGGGGCGGCCAAGGCCGCCTGGGCCCGCAACTGCTGCATCAGCTTGAGGGGGATCTCGGAGCGGGTCGTCCCTGTGCCGCCTACCACCACCTGGCCATCGGCGAGGGTGTAGTACATATCTCCCAACTCCCGCAGCGAAAGGCCGCCATCTCCTGGCGACGCTGCTCCTGCTTTGGCCTCTTTGGACATGGGGGCAGGAGTAGGTGGCTGGCTGGGTCTAGAGGCGCTTCCATGGGGAACAAACCGCCCCCGGCTGCGCTCGTGCCAGTACACCTGGATATGGACGGCGCCCAGGCAAGTCTGCAGCTCCTGCCTCACCAGGCTGACCCGTTCCTGCAGGGATCCCGCCTGGCATATCGCCGTTCCCAGCCTCAGGAGCGAATCCTCAAGGCGTTTTTCGCTCTGCTGCCTCCAGGCATTTTCCAGCTCCTGCAAAGAGGCGGCCAACTGGCCCAGCAAAATCCCCAGGAGCGCTTTCTCTTCCTCGCGGGTGGTAACCCCCCACATCTGGGATCCCAGCATCAGGATCCCCAGGCAGCGCCGCCGCCCTGCTGCTGAAAAGGGGTAGATGAAGCAGCCTTGGATCCCGCCCAGGCGCCTGGCTTCCCGCTGCCAAAGGCCCATGCGCGGCTCCTGGGAAAGATCGGGCACGCTGATGGGCCGCTGCTCGATCACCACCTGCTCCAAGATCTCCCCCGGCTGCAGGGGATGCACCCCTCGCAAGAGAGTTGGCTCCTCCACAAGGCTAAACCCTCCCTGACCCAGCAACTGGTGATTTTGATAGTCATAAAAGGCCAGCCAGATCAGCGGCGCCCCAAACACCGCCTTGACATACTCCAGCGTGAGCTGAATGAGGGCATTGGCATCGCTCTGCTCCCGCATCTGTTGCAAGGTTGCCTGTAGGGCAACTAGGGGAGAGATGGCCCCAGCTCCACTGGAAGAATAGGGGGAAGGAGGTTGAACCATGGCCCGACGTGGGTTATGCAGGTTTCTGCAGAGGGAAAGCGGCCGCAGCTTTCTCTTGGCCCACCTTAGCCATGCCGTTACTTGGGCGTCAGCCCCTCTCCCAGGAAAGGGGAAGCCCCTCTTGAAAATGGGGCTGCTGGGGAACCTAGGCCCTTTTCAAGGAGCTGGGAGCCGGGACCCGCGCAGTTTGGAGGTGTTGGTGACCAAGCTCTGCACAAAGCGTTGCAAGCGCTGGCGTAGGTTTTCGTCCTTGAGGTTGCCCTGCTCATCGAAGGCGCTCCAAGCCCGACCAATGGCAATCTGCTCCGGGATCGCCCAGCCATGCACCCACCGCACAATTAAACGCATCTGGTTGAGGGTATTGCTGTTGCTCTCACCGCCCAAAACGCTGATCAGCCCGAAGACCTTGCCCTCTAAGTGTTCAAAGCTCAAGAGATCGAGAGCATTCTTCAGGCTGCCGCTGATGCCGCCGTGGTACTCAGGGCTAGCCAGGATGATCCCATCGGCCCGCTTCATTGTTGCCCGCAAAACCTCCACGTCGGGATAGTCCGGGTAGGATTCCGAACCATCGGCAAAGGGCAACTTCATTTGCCGCAGGTCGAGGATGTGCAAGAGAAGCCTCAACCTCTCAAACTCGCGCCGCACCACCTCTAGCGCCTGATAAGTCAAAGAATTGGGCCGCAAGCTGCCGCCGATGGCCACGAAACAAGCTCCAGAGGCTTCAGCCATGACGGCTTGCCAATCGACAGTAGGGGCTTGCAGGGTTGAAGGAGACATAAGCCAGGCTCCTGAGCAGACATTAGTTATGCTTCAAACAATCATAACTCATACTAAATCTGCATTGTAAAGATTTCTTTAGCCGTCTTGCTGAATAAGGCTGACGCATTGCCGAAGCGTCGCGCAGCGATAACAGCCGGATTCTGCTTCGGAGCTGGGATCTGGATATCTCCCAGCAGGGGAAGCTGGGGCCAGCGGATTACATGTAGCAGGTTGGAAAAATCATCTCGCCAGAGGGGATCCCCAGCTTGGGGCAAAAGGGGCTGCCAGGGATCCCAGTCTTGCCGGCCACCAGGGCTTTTGGCCATCAGCACCCAGTGGGAAGGGGCTAGCCCTGCCCGGCGCTGGGCGGCGGTGAGCTCTTCATGGGCTTGCTGCCAGGCGGGAAGCCGCAATGCTCTTGCCAAGGCGGCCAGCACTGGCGCCAAGTCCAGGTGGCGGTTGGTGATGTTAAAGAGCAGCCAGCCCTGGGGCTTGAGCTTGCGGAGGTAGAGGGTCAGGGCCTCCTGGGTAAGCAGATGCACCGGCACGGCGTCGGAGCTGAAGGCATCTATCACCATCAGGTCGTAGCTGCCATCGGGGATCCCTTGCAGGCGGAGGCGGGCATCGCCCAGGATTACCCGCACCTGCGCCCGCCGGCTGGCCCAATCGAGATAGGGGAAGTAGCGGCCCGCCCAGTCGGCCACGGTGGGATCCAACTCGAAAAACGTCCACTCATCCCCTGGCTCGGCGTAGGCGGCCAAGGTGCCGATCCCCAGCCCCAGCACCGCCACCTGGGCCGGAGAAGAGGGCGGCTGCGCCCGCCACCGCTGGAACACCTGACCCACCGGCCCCTCGCGGGAAAAATAGGTGAGCGGCTCCAGGGCCTTTTGGGGATCCAGGTTTTGGCTGCCGTGCAGGGTGGTGCCGTGGAGCAGGCTGCGGAAGGATCCGTCCTCAGCGTGGTATTCCACAATCCGGTGGAGGCCAAAGGCGCTGCGCTCCTCGGCCACCACCTGGAGCCCCGGCGGCAGCCAGGTTTGTCCTAGCAGCAACACTAGACCCATCCCTGTTCCCACCCAGCGCCTTCTGCTGCCTTCTCCTACAGACCCCAGAAGGGCCATCCCCAGAGCCAAGCCCCCAGCGGCTCCAAGGCGAAAGAGCGCCTGAGGACGAAAGCCCAACAGCAACAAAGGCAAGAGCAACCCCAGCCCTAGCGACAGGCCCAGCCGCCCTCCCCGTGCCGCTAAGGCCGCCAGCGACACCCCCAAGAGCAGGGGGTACTCCAGTAAGGTCTCAAACATCTGCGGCGCCAGCAAAGCGGAGAACAGCCCTCCCAAGCTGCCTCCCACAGCCAGCCACAGGTAAAACTGCGTCAACTGCTGGGCGGGTGGACGGGATCTGGCCAACTGACTGTGACAGGCCCAGCTCACCAGGCCAAAAGCCCCCAGATGTAGCGGCAACACCCAAAACCAAGGTCTCGCCCAGCCCAGAACCTGGGCCCCTAGCGCTCCACAGGCCAGCAGAGCCGTTGTCCCTAAAGCCAAGTCATTGGGGTAGAGGCCGCCGAAGGCCAGTATGAAGGTCATGAGGTAAAGGCTCAGGGGAACGGCCCACAGCAGGGGCACCGCCGCCACGTCGGTGGTCAAGAGGGTGGTGGCCGCCACCAACAGGCCCGCCGGCAAAAAGGCCCAGCCGGCCCAGCGCCAACGCTCCCGCCAGGAGACGGGGGGGATCTCCTCCACGGGATCTCCCCTCGGGAAAGTCACCTCCCGCCCGTTCAGCATGAGCCCCACCCCACCCAGCAGCACCAGCGCTGCGACCAGAGCGTAGGATCCCGTCCACAGGTGGGTTTGCCCCGACAGAGACAACCGCGGCTCCAAGAGCAGCGGATAGCCCAGCAGCCCCGCTAGGCTGCCGGCATTGCTGGCCACGTAGAGCCCGTAGGGATCCCTTTTCGCCTCTCCCAGCGCCCGCTGCAGCAACGGCGTCGTCCCCGACAGGAGAAGCAAGGGTACTCCCGCCCTTGCTGTCAAGTCAGCCAACAGAGCTAGGGAAGGGAAGACCCCTTCCAGTTGGCCAGGGATCCCAAACTGAAAGGGCAAAAACTTCAGCCCCGCCAGCAGGAGGATCCCGTGCAGCAGCACGCCCCAGCCGGGAGCGAGCCCTCGCCCCAGCCGGTCTGCCCACAGGTAGCCCAGCAGCAAAGCGAGCTGGAAAAAGACCAGGCAGGTATTCCAAACCAGGGGGGATCCCCCCCAGAGCGGCAGCAGCAATTTGCCCACCAACAACTGCCCCCAAAAAAGGCAAAAGGCGCTGCCGAACAACGTGAGGCCAACCAGCAAAACCACAGCCGTGCCCCCAACCCCTGGCTGTCAGTTCTAAGAAGCTTGGATGCCGGTGCTGGATTCAGGGGCGGATCCCAGCAGCCGCGAACCTCCGCCCGCCCAAGGGAAGTTGCAAACCCAGCTCAGCGGCTCATCACCTGTAGGGGAAAGCGTTCGGCCAACTCCCCTTCCACCTTGGGTAGCCATTCTTCTTGGAACACCCACACCTGGCCCTGCTGCACGCGGCCATCCGGGTTTTGTGTTAGCTCCAGCCAATAGACAAACTGATCCCCCCGCAGCACCACGCCTTGGGTGGCCAGGGCAAGACTGTAGCCGGGATTGTTGGCCAAGGCTTCAGGGGCCGGGTAGCGGATCACCTCCACCGCCCGATCCAAATCGGCGGCGATCTCCGGCCCGTAGATCTCGCGAATGGCTTGGAAAAGATCCTCTGCCGTCAGCCCTTGCGGGCGAAAGAAGGTCATGCGCTCCGAGCGAATCGTCTCCCGATCCAGCGGGTTGATGATCCGGCCCGGCGGGGCCACCGAGGCCAAAAAGGTAAATCGGGATCCATCCGGCTCCACGCGGTGAATGTTCAAGGTTTCGCCCGGGCGGGGCCGCAGCACAGGATTATTTCTCACCCAGGCCGCCGCTTGATCCGGCGATTGCCCAGGGATCCCCCATGCCGCCGATGGAAGGCCCACCACTGCCCAGCAGGCTATGGCCAAACCGATTGCGTCAGCGGGACGGAGTCCTTTCGCGTCGTCGGGACGCAGTCTTCTACCCCGGCCCGACAAAGTCCTTCCCCAGCTCGCGCCCAGGATTGGCCACGGATTACAATGCACCTTCTCAATCCTCCGGACAAACAAGACAAAATGCAAAACGAAAGGCGAAAATAATGTCCACAAAAAGCTAGAAGTTAACAGGCGGGCGTAGACAAGGCGACGTTTACCTCGGAGCGCACCCCGCTCTACCCATGTCTAGTGTATCTGGAGAGCGCAGCGGGATCGTTGCGCCTCAGCGCGAGCATTGCGGCCAATAGTGGCAAGGAGGCTTTGGCGAAATCCCCAAATCTCCGGGGTCACATCCCGCAAAACGTAAAAGATACCTTAAGATTAACGGTAAGCAAATCTCACACGCATCAGGTCAGCACCTCAGGAGGTAACCGATGGCTCTCGTTCCCATGCGGATCCTGCTGGATCATGCCGCCGAACATGACTACGGCATTCCGGCTTTCAACGTTAACAACATGGAGCAGATTCAAGCAATCATGCAAGCTGCCCATGAAACCAACAGTCCAGTCATCCTGCAAGCCTCTCGAGGGGCGCGCAAGTATGCGGGCGAGCACTTTTTGCGCCACCTGATCCTGGCGGCAGTGGAAACCTATCCCCACATTCCCGTCGCCATGCACCAAGACCACGGCAACAGCCCCGCCACCTGCTACTCCGCCATCCGCAACGGCTTCACCAGCGTCATGATGGATGGCTCCCTCAAAGAAGACGCCAAAACGCCGGCCAGCTATGAGTACAACGTGGCCGTTACTGCCGAGGTGGTGAAGGTGGCCCACGCTGTCGGCGTGAGCGTGGAAGGAGAACTGGGCTGCCTGGGATCCCTGGAGACAGGCCGCGGGGAAGCAGAAGATGGCCACGGCGCTGAAGGGGCCCTCAGCCACGACCAACTGCTCACCGATCCGGATCAAGCCGTGGACTTTGTGGAGCAAACCCAAGTGGATGCGCTGGCTGTGGCCATCGGCACCAGCCACGGCGCCTACAAGTTCTCCCGCAAGCCCACGGGCGACATTCTCGACATGGAGCGCATCGCCGAGATCCACCGCCGCCTGCCCAACACCCACCTGGTGATGCACGGTTCCTCGTCGGTGCCCAAGGAGCTCATCGACATCATCAACCAGTACGGCGGCTCCATTCCCGAAACCTACGGTGTGCCGCTGGAAGAAATTCAGCGGGGCATCAAAAACGGAGTGCGCAAAGTTAACATCGACACCGACAACCGTCTGGCCATCACGGCTGCGGTGCGCCGCGCCCTGGCCGAGAATCCGAAGGACTTTGATCCCCGCTCTTTCCTCAAGCCTTCTATCAAGGAAATGCAAAAAGTGTGCGCCGAGCGCTACATCGCCTTCGGCTGTGCCGGCCACGGCACCAAAGTCCCGGTGGTTACCCTGGACGAGATGGCGGCCAAGTATGCTTCTGGCGCTTTGGCGGCTCAGGTGAAGAAGACGGTTGCGGTCTAGCCCTCACACCCAGCCGCTGCAGCCCAAAGGTTCTAACTCAATATCGACAGGTGAGGGGATCCTTTGTGGATCCCCTTTTGCTTTGGAGGAACTTGATGCGTTTTGCCGGTCAGGCAGCTTTTGCTACAGAAGGTTTGTCCGCTTCGACTTGCTGGTTCAGCAACGCCAAAGTCAGGCGATCCAGCATTTCCAAGTCGGCCTCAGAGTAGCGCCGCTGAAAGAGCAGCTCGTTGATGAGGTTTTCTTGCTGCAAACTGAGAAAGCCGCTGCGGAAAACTTGCTCCACGATTGCTTCGATACTAAGGGCCGGAGCAACAGGGAGAGAATTCAAAGAGGCATTCATGGTCGTTTCCGTTTGAGAGGGTTCGTTCGAGAGTTCCCGATTACTTGTGCCGAGGAACGAGATAGCGCTGCTCGATCTGCTCCCTCCAGGAACGGGCGACCTCAGTCTGCAGCTTGTCTACAGCAGAAGCATCGTCCTGCCACTTGAGGGAAACCCCCAGTAGCTCCCCCATGGGAAAGTGCTCGCTCAGCAACGCCGCCAAGCGGTAAGTACGGTAATCTAGCGTTAGATCTACACCAGCTTGCATCTGTATTTCCTCCGCATTTCCAACGTTTACGTCCCCATCATAGCCCAAATATCCGTAAAAAAACGGAAAACACCGAGAATCCACGTACGCGATTTCTAGGATTTTTCTACGCCATTTGGCGGATAGCGGCGGGGATCCCACGGAGCTGTGGGGTGAGTTCAGGGATCCCAGCTCAGCAGAGCCGCGGTTGCGGCGGCCAGGGTGGCGGCGTTGAAGGGCTTGCTGGTGAGGTCATTGGCTCCCAGCCGAGCAAAGAGGCAGCCCGGGCATCCCTGATCCCAGGAGTTCTCTGGATTACAGGGATCCCCTCCATTGCCGCCCGGAGGTCGGAACCTAGTCGGCGTCTTCGTTGCTCACAAAACCTGGGTTGTCCGGGGATCCACTGGGTGCGGGCGATTCCAGGGCGTGTTTGAGGGCATGCCAGGCCAGGTTGGCGCACTTGATGCGTACCGGGAACTGGGCAACTCCCTTCATGGCATTGAGGGAGCGGTACTCCCGCGGAAACTCTTCGCCGCCGCGCATCATGGCCTGGAAGCGCTCGACCAACTGCAGCGCTTCGGGGATGGTGCGCCCGCGCACGGCATCGGCCATAAGATCGGCAGAAGCCAGGGCAATGGCGCAGCCCTCTCCCTCAAATTTGATATCGGCAATCCGCTCCTGGCCGGGATCCAATTGCAAGGTGAGGTCGATGGTGTCGCCACAGGAGGGGTTATGGCCGCGTTGGCGACGATGAACCGGATCGACCCTGCCGAAGTTGCGGGGCTTTCTGTAGCGTTCCAGGATGACTTGCTGATAAAGTCCGCGCAGGTTGTCGAGAGGCATTGTCGTTCCCGCTTGGTCGCTGCTTGGGCCAGAGCCCTATCCCCACCCTCCAGGGGCTACGGCTCCTTCCGGCCAATCTGGCTAGGCCCAAGCTAACTAACTTAATCTTAACCCTGTTCTCTGGGCTGCAACGGCGGGGCAAGGCAGGGCCTCCTCATCTCCCAGATCAAGCGGGTGGATTTCGACGGCTGCCCCGCCCAGTTCTGCCGGAACCTGCTCCCTCCACCGGCAGCAGGGTAGGTCTTGGGCGGGGGCTGGCGGCCTTTTTCGCTGACCAGCAGGGCAACACGCCCAGGTGCCCAAAGTAGCTGCGACAGGCCGGGGGCCTCCAAGGCAAGTCCTAAAAAAGCCAGTTGCAGTAGAGTCTAACGGTGCCGTTTGGGACGGAAGAGGTGGGCGTGGTCAGGGCTGTAGAGCCGCGAGCGGGCCGAGCCGGCTCCTGCCAAGCCCCGTAGGGCGGGACTGATGAGGTAGAGCACGGTGCGCTCTAGGCCGGCTTGCCGGGTGAGGGCCGCCATCTCCGCCAGGGATCCCAGCCAGATCCGCTCGTCCGGCCAGCCCAGACGGTAGCAGATGGCCACAGGGGTATCGGCGGGATAGTGGGTCATTAGATCCGCCTGGGCCTGTTCCACATGGCGGGCGCTCAGATACAGACACAAAGAGGCGCGGCAGGCCGCTAGGCTGGCCAGGGCTTCTGCTTCCGGCACGCGCGTCCGACCGCTGGCGCGGGTGAGGATGACCGTCTGCACCAGCTCCGGCACCGTTAGCTCCACCTGCAAACGGGCGGCTGCCAGTTGAAAGGCGCTCACCCCCGGCACGATCTCAAAGGGGATCCCGGCCTCCGCCAGCCGAATCAGCAACTCGTGCAGAGCGCCGTAAAGAGACGGATCCCCATCCTGCAGCCGCACCACCCGCCGCCCCGCCTTAACCCGCTCCACCATCTGGGGCAGCAGCGTTTCCAAGGTGAGGGAGCGCGTGTCGATGGCCTCCACGTCGGGGCGACAATGGGCCAGCAGCCCCTCCGGCACCAAAGAGCCGGTATAGAATACTACATCTGCTTCTGAGAGTACTCTCTGGCCGCGCAGGGTAATCAGCTCGGGATCCCCAGGGCCGGCGCCGACAATGTGCACCGGCCAGTAGGACGAAGTCGGTTGGCTCATCGGGTTTCTTCCCATCCTAGCAGCAGAGGGCTACCCCCGAGGATGGGATCCCCTGCAGGCTCTGTCCCTTGACCTGGCCTGTATTATGTGTAGTACAATAGAATACAGGCTGCCTGGGCAGAGGGTTGCGCGCTTTTGCGTGCCACGGGCGAGCAGGGAGGACATGGGAGTTGTAGCGCAGCGGCTGGATGCCCGCGGGATCCCAGGGGTGGATCATGGGGTTGTGCTGAGGTTGGCGATGCCCTTGGCGCTCAGCGCTGGCATTCAGGCGCTGATGGGCATAACCGACACCTGGTTTATCGGCCAGATCTCCAGCCAAGCCTTGGCCGGGATGAACGCCGCTTGGTTGCCCACCCAAGTGGCCTTGACCCCTTTCATGAGTCTGGGGCGAGCAGTGCAAACCTTGGTGGCGCAAACCTACGCCGGCGGAGATCCGAAGGGGGCCTCTCGCTATGCCTGGTCGGGAGTTGAGCTGGGGTTGGGCCTATTGCCCCTTTGTGGCCTCTTGTCGCTGTTGGGGAGCTTGCTGTATTCAGGGCTGCCCCTGCCGGCGGGGGTGGCGGAGCAAGCGGCAGATTATTGGCAAGTTCGCGTTTGGGGGGGATCCGCTCTCTTGGGCAGCTTTGCCTTGGCGGGTTTTTTTAACGGCATTGGTTGCACCTGGATCACCCTGTGAGTGGCTGGAGCGTGCTGTTCAACGGCATCCTCAATGCCCTGTTCATTTTCGGCCTGGGCTGGGGGATTGCCGGAGCCGCCTGGGGCACGATCCTGTCGGAATACGGGGAGCTGGCCCTTTACCTGCTGCTGTTTCTCTCGGCCTGGATCCAGCGCGACTACGCTACGCGGCAAACCTGGCTTTTGGCTCACAAGTCCCTGCGGCCCTTGCTGCGGCTGGGCCTGCCGATGGGGATCTACGCTTTGGCGGACATGAGCTCTTTCACGGTGTTTCAGTTGCTGCTGGGCCAGTTGGGGGCTGTGGAGGGGGCAACGGCCCACCTGTGTCTGATGTTGTCTCGCTTTGCCTATTTGCCGGCCCTCGGCTTGGAACAGGCGGCAACCGTCCTGGTGGGCCAGGCCGTTGGCGCCGGGCAGCCGGCTTGGGCGATGCGCTTGGGGAATGCGGTGATAGCCTGGACGGTCGGCTACATGGCCGTGATCGGCGGCGGGCTGGCGCTTTTTAGAGAAGCCTTGCTCGGCCTGTTCGTGGCCGGGACAGATGCCAACGCCGCGGCGATTGTGGAGTTGGGGGGGAGGCTTTTGCAGATCATCGCGGTTTCGTTTCTCTTCGATGGCATCAACTTCTCTGCCGCGGGATCCCTGCGCGGCGCGGGAGACGTGCGGGCCCCCATGGCGATCATGCTCGGGATGAGCTGGCTCTTTTTCTTGCCTTTGGCGCAGATGCTGATCTTTTCCCACAGTTGGATCCCCTTCCTGCCGGGGTTGGGATGGGGGGCTGTGGGGGGCTGGTTGGCCATGCTGATCTATGTCGCCGGCTTGGCCGGCCTGTTGCTCAGCCGCTGGCGCAGTCGGGTGTGGCAAAAGGCGGCTCTGCGTCAGGGCCATCGCCATAGTGAGTTGAGCTAGCGCGCCAGCTCAAGGCGCTGCTGGAGAATTTGCTCGGCCAGCACCAGATCCCAGGGGGTGGTTAACTTCAGGTTAGACTCCTCCCCTTCCACGATGTAAACCGGCCAACCCAGCTTCTCGAATAGGGCTGCGTCATCGGTTACCTGCCACCCCTGGGCCAGCGCCTCCCGATGGGCTTGCCACAACAGCGACAGGCGAAACCCCTGCGGCGTTTGGGCTGCCCACAGCCGGCTGCGCTCCGGTGTCGATTGGATTTGGATCCCCTTGGGGCCGGTCTCGGTGACCTTGATCGTGTCCTTGACAGGGATCCCCGCGATGAGACCATCCACCTGCTGCAAAGCAGCACTACAGCGATCGAATAACTTAGGGGTAGCCAGGCAGCGGGCCCCATCGTGGATCAACACCCGCTCTACTGTTCCCAGGTTATAGAGATACTCAACCCCCCTGTAAACCGACTCCTGCCGCGTCGCCCCCCCTTGTAAAAGCTGCACCGGCGTGGACAGATCCATTGCCGCCAGGATCTGCTCGATGGCCGGCCAATCGCCGGGTTGGGAGAGAATGCCGATCCACTCGATGGAGCTGGCTCGATCCGCAGCCTGCAACGTCCAAGCCAAAATTGGCTGACCCAAGAGCGGCAGCAACAGCTTATTGACCGCAGCTCCCATTCGCTTGCCGCTGCCAGCCGCCGGGATCAGAAGGTGCATGGGATCCAAAAGCGCATTCAACCGGATCCCAGTGTACTGCTTGAGGTCAACAAGCCACAAAAGAGAGGGCCAGACCTGACCCCCTCTCTTGATTTTCAGTCCTGTGTCGCTCAGATCCGACAGCCTCCCGTCGAACCGAGCGCAACAGCTCAAGCTCCCTCCACCTCGGTGGCAGCAGTAACGAAGTCAGGGTAGGCTATGTTGCCGTGCTCGCCCACATCCAAACCGGCAATCTCTTCCTCGGCGCTGACGCGCAAGCCAACAGTTACCTTGAGGATTAAAAACAGGATTAGACAGGTGAAGAAGGGCCAGAAGAAGAGAACGAGAGCGCCTACCACCTGCACGCCGAACTGTGCCCAGGTAACCTCTGAATTGGCGTGGGCAAACCAAGGGATCCCTGCTGCCAACACCCCCCAGATACCACAGGTGCCATGCACGGAAACCGCGCCCACTGGGTCATCAATTTTCAGCGTCGTATCCAAAATCACCGCGGAGAGCACCACGAGGATTCCGGCCACCGAGCCAATGATCAAGGCCCCCAGCGGATGAACTGTATTGCAAGGGGCAGTGATGCCCACCAAGCCCGCCAGCACCCCGTTGGCGCCAAAGGTCATGTCTGGCTTGCCAAAATGCACCCAGCAGGTGATTGTCGCCCCAATGGCCCCCGCTGACGCGGCTAGCAACGTATTCATGGCAACCCAGCCAATGTCTGCATTCGCAGCAGTGGTCGAGCCAGCGTTGAACCCAATCCAGCCCAAGGCGAGGATAAACACCCCCAACATCCCCAGCGGCAGGTTGTGGCCAGGGATCGCCCGCGGTTCTCCATTAGGGCCGTACTTGCCAATGCGAGGGCCGAGCACAATGGCGCCTGCCAAGGCCGCAGCGCCGCCTACCAAATGCACCACCCCCGATCCAGCGAAATCAATGTAGCCCAGATTTTCCAGCCAGCCAACTGTGCCGCCGTTGTAGTCCCCAAACAGGCCGTTCCAAGCCCACCCCCCGGATATGGGGTAGATGATGGCGGAGATAAAGAGCGAGTAGATCAAGTAGGCCAAGAACTTGGTGCGCTCTGCCATCGCTCCGGAAACAATGGTGGCGGCGGTAGCGGCAAACACCATCTGGAAGACAAAGAAAGTAAAGGGCCAGCCATCTGCCTCGTAAGCCTGCTGCCAGCCAAAAGCAAACCAGTCAGTGCCGAAGAAGCCAGTACTTTTGCCGAACATGAGGCCAAACCCGATGAACCAGAAGGCGCAACAGCCCATGCAGAAGTCCATCAAGTTCTTCATCATGATGTTGGCGGCGTTCTTGGCGCGGGTAAAGCCCGTCTCCACCATGGCGAACCCCGCCTGCATGAAGAACACCAAGGCTGCTGCCACGATCGTCCAAACAATGTCAGCGTGTTTCTGAACTGCCTCGGCCTCTTGAGCAAAGGCAGTTCCCTGGCCGAATAGAAAGACCAGCGCAGCCATTAGAGCAGCAGTCAGACTCCACCTGGCCGGTCGCCAGAGCCACTGGGGCACCTGGCTCTTGAGCTTTTGGATCATTGTTGTACTCATGCTTTTGGACTCACCTAAAGGGACAGTACTTCTCAAAAGACGTTACCCGGAAAGTGGGGCAAGAACACCTCATCAGAGATACAGCAAAAGAGACATGCAGCAAACCCCCACAAGGCTCAGGACGGGTAGCCCAAACCCCAAAGATCCCTCCTTACAGGGCATCTTGGTTGAGTTCGCCAGTGCGGATGCGGATGGTTTTTTCGACGGGGCTGATGAAAATCTTGCCGTCCCCAATTTCGCCGGTGCGAGCCGCTGCAATCAGCTTCTCCACCACCGTATCCACCAGGTCATCTTCGACCACGATCTCCACTTTCAGCTTTTGTAGGAACTCTACCGTGTACTCGGATCCCCGGTAACGCTCGGTTTGTCCCTTTTGCCGGCCAAAACCCCGTACTTCACTTACGGTCATGCCGACAATCCCGGCATTGACCAAAGCAATTTTGACCTCATCCAACTTAAATGGCCGGATCACGGCCTCGATTTTTTTCATGTGCCTCCTGCACCCTGAACAGTTCCGCTAATTTCTAACACTACCAACACCTGTGAATTGTAAAAACGGATACATTTTTTATCTCCTACTGAAGATGCTTACCACTCTGGGTTGGCTCCCGTCAAGACTGGAAGGTCAAGCTTAAGCTACCCTAACGGGAGGAAGCCTCCGATGGGGGCTCACCAACATCCACGGGCGGCTGAGGGCTAAGAGAGGCCAAGCTGGCTGTAATGAGCGCTACCGCAAGCCACCACAGCATTTGTACCTGTGGACGATACCAGATGGTATCCACCAAGCCGTGGACCATCATGCCGGTGCAAGCGGCCAAGCCCGCTGCCACCCACAGACCCTGGGGATCCCGCAAGTTGAGCAAAGTTTTCCAGCATCTCCAGCCGTGATCCCAGAGCACCAAGAGGAACCAGGCGAAAGTTAAGGAGCCGATGAAGCCAGTCTCCACGGTGAGCTGCAGAGGCACCGAATAGGCTCCGAGGGCGCTGAAGTTGCCTCGTTGGTAAAGGGGGTAGACGCGGTTAAAGGCGACATTACCGGGGCCGATCCCCAAGATGGGAAAGTCGCGGATCATGTCCAAGACCGCCGCCCAGACGTTGATCCGAAAGTTGTTGCTGGTGTCTAGCCGCCCCCAAAAAAGGCTCTGCACCCGCAGCCGCAGGGAGCGTACCGTCAGGATCCCGAGCAACAGAGCAGCCCCCCCTCCGCCCAACAGGGCCGGCAAGGCCCAACGCCGCCAGCGGGCTGGCAAATCGACAGAATGCCACTGTGCCAACAGCACGGCCATCAGGGTGAGCGTGGCCAGCCCCCCAATCCAGGCGCCACGACTGTAGGTGAGCAACAGGCAAATCAGGTTCACCGCCGTCGTAAACCCGGCCAGGAGTTTCGCCCCCCAACTGGGCCAAATCCAAGTGGCGGCCAGCCCCAGAGGAATGACCGGGATCAAGTAGCCCCCATACAGATTTGGATTGCGCAGATAGCTGTACACCCGCGTCAGACCCGCCAAACCCGACTCCGGATCCACCCAGGTGGCCAGCTCGGCAGCCCCGTAAAAGTATTGCCGCAGGCCATAGACCCCCATCGCCAAGCTGACCAAAAGCAGGGATCCGACGATCCAATCCCGAAACTGCAGTTGGCGAAGCAGACGCTGCAGCAGCAGATAGCCGGCCAGGTAGAGCGTCAACTTCAGCCAGCCCTCCCGCGCTGCATAGGGAACCGGCGAAAGGATCGTGGCCAGGGTGGCAATTCCCCAAAACAGGCCTAGGGGCAGATGGACGGGCAGCCAAGTTGGGGTTTCCACCAGCCAGCCCAAGACCACAAGCGCCGCCATGGCCAGCAAAATCAGACCTAGGATGCCGGTGGAGCTTTGCGCCGAAAAGACCCAATACAGCAGCACCAGGCCCAAACCGATCCAGTCAGAGGTTTGCACCAGTAGGCTGCTTTTGCCCCAACTCCGCAGGGATCCCGACACTCGGCTTAAAAGGCTGCCCTGCCACCAGGACTCGATAGGAAAATCCCGCAGCAGCAGGCCGCGCCACAGTCGCGTTGCTCGTTCCATGGCTCCTTCCAGCGCCCTGGGCACTTGTGCTTCAGGCCTATCTTCCGAGTTTATCTCCCCAGCGAACAGGGGCAAGGGCGGGAAGGCAAGCGGGATCCCCCTTCTAGAACTCGCAGACTCATTGCTAGAGTTAGCTGCCTCGCCGACCTCGAAGCGCCCTTTAGGCAAACGAGGCTAGCGGGTGGGGCTGGGATTTCCCAACCTCTTCAGAGTTGAAAGGGGAAACCCCTGCTCCCAACTGGCCTGCATTGAAGACTTGGGGATTACAATAATGAATTTGCACACGAATAGGCCGGCCTAAACCCAGAGCAGATCCCAGGCAGCGGGCTAAAACCTGCACCTTGAACTCCAGTTCGCCAATGGTGTCCATACGCTTGCAGCCCTCCCTCCAACCCCGTCTCTAAGCCCAGCTTAGGAGAAGATTGATGATAGTTCTTCAGTGGGAATACAGAATTTGCCAAGCTAGATCATGTAAAGCTGGCGTTTTTTTAGAGAGAAAAGAAGCTGAAACTTGGCCAGGCTTTCTCCGGAAGATCCCGGATAAAGACCCGGAACCTGCCGCTGATTAACGTAAGCAAAATAACGCCTAGAGAAACTACGGAAAAAAGCTGGAGACCAAGCTGAGGGGACTTGGGGGAGTATGCCTGTCTACCTTTACTGGGGAGATGACACCTATCGGCTGATGCAGGCGGTGCACCAGTTGCGGGAGCAAGTGCTGGATCCCGACTGGGCCGCTTTTAACTACGATCGCCTGCCGCCGGAGTCCACACTGGCCGGACTTAACCTGGCCATGACCCCGCCCCTGGGATCCAACGCTCGCCTGGTTTGGCTGGAAGAGACGACGCTCACCCAGGATTGTCCGGAAGAGTGGGTAAGGGAACTGGAGCGGACGTTAGCCTCTTTACCCCCCACCACCCATTTGTTGTTGACCACCCGCAACAAGCCCGATGGACGGCTCAAATCCACCAAGCTCCTCAAGCAAGTGGCCCTTGCCCGCGAGTTTCCCCAACTGGCCCCCTGGGATGAAGAGGGTATCCTGAGGCAGGTATACAGCGAGGCCCGGCAGCGGGATCTCAAGCTCAGCCCAGAGGCAGCCCAGAAGTTGGCGGAAGCCGTGGGCAACGACTCCCGCCGCTTGGCGATGGAACTGGAAAAGCTGGCTTTGTTTACGGTCAACCAACGGGATCCCATCTCCCCTGAGCAAATCGAGGCTTTGGTGCCCGCCAGCGCCTACAACAGCTTTCAACTGGCCGCCTCCCTGCGCCAGGGCAACTTGGATCAGGCCCTGCGCATCCTGGCCCATCTTTTGGATCACAACGAGCCGGCCCTGAAGATCCTGGCGGTGTTGGTGGGGCAATTTCGCACCTGGCTGTGGGTAAAGCTATTGCTGGAGGAGGGAGAACGGGATCCCAAAGTCATCGCCCAAAAAGCAGAGATTGCCAATCCCAACCGGGTTTATTTTCTCCAAAAAGAGGTGGGATCCCTAAAAAGCTCGGCGCTGCTGCAGGTGATGCAGCAACTTTTACAACTGGAGTATCAGCTCAAGCAAGGTCAACCGGAGCGAGAAGTGTTTCAAGAGGCTCTGATCCAGATTGTGGCCATTCTCCAGAAATCCTGAGCCTTTTCGTTCAGGGACAGTTCTAGCAACGGGCAGCCTACCCACCGGGATCAGATCCTTCACCAGGGAGGATCCCTCTTCGGAACTCAGAGTAGGTAGAGCAGGATAAACAGCACAATCCAAACCCCATCCACAAAGTGCCAGTAGATCTCAGCAGCCTCGACGCCAAAGTAGTGTTGGGCGCTGTAGTGACCCGGCTTCAGGGATCGCCAAAGCACCGCCAAAATAAACAGCAGCCCCGCCGCCACATGTAGCCCGTGAAACCCGGTCAAGACATAGAAGGTGCTGGCAAACAAGTTGGTGGTAAGGCCAAACTCCAGGTGGCTGTACTCGTAGAGCTGCCCGGCCAAGAAAATCGCACCCATCAGGGCAGTGAGGGCAAACCACAGCCGTAGCCCCTTGACGTTATTGGCCTGGATGGCGGGCTTGGCCTGGTGGATAACCAAGCTGCTGGCGAGCAAAATCGCCGTGTTGATCCCAGGCAAGAGCAATTCCCGCTCCGGCGTCCCTTCCGGCGGCCAGACGGGGGCCGTGAGGCTGTAAGCCAAGTAGGCCATGAACAGGCCCAAGAATAAGCAGCCTTCCGCCACCAAGAACATCAGCAGACCAAAAATGCGATGATCTGGGTGCTCAGCGTGAGCGGTGTGGGCCTGAGTGTGGCCCGCTATCAAGGCATCAGCAGCAAGGGATCCTTGCATATTCTTCTCCACTCAAAAAATAAACCAATCGAACCTTAGAATTCCTGAGACGGTGTGGCCAGCCCAGCCGGGATCAAGACTGGAATGCCCGGTGAGTAGAAGATGGAGACCCCCTGCTAAGAAGAAGTCGTAGGCTCTGCTTCCGCCAACGCCAGCTCCCGCAAGCTCTGCAACTGGGCGGCAAAGTAATCCAAAGTCTCCTTGCTGTGCAGGCCGTAGTCGTAGGGGCCGGTCAGCAGAATGGGATCCCCGTAGAAGTTGTGGGCAGGCGGCGGGGAAGAAGTCGCCCACTCCAGGGTTAGAGCCTGCCAGGGGTTGTCGCCGGCCTTGGGCCCGGCCACCCAGGAGTAGATGGCGTTCACCAAGAAGGGCAGCGTGGAAATGGCTAGAACAAAAGCCCCCACGGAGCTAATCCAGTTGAGGTCGGCAAATTGCGGGTCGTACTGGGCCACGCGGCGGGGCATGCCCATCAGGCCCAGCTTGTGCATCGGCAAAAAGCACATGTTGAAGCCGACAAAGGTCAACACAAAATGCACCCGCCCCCAGAACTCGTTCAGCAGCCGCCCGGTCATCTTGGGGAACCAGTGGTAGAGGCCGGCATAGATGCCAAAGACGCTGCCGCCAAACAACACGTAGTGTAGGTGGGCCACCACAAAGTAGGTGTCGTGGACGTGGATATCCAACGGCACCGAAGCAAGGATGATCCCGCTCAAGCCGCCGATGACGAACATGGAGATAAAGCCCATGCCAAACAACATGGCCGAGCGGAAGTGGATCTTGCCGCCCCAGAGAGTCGCCAGCCAGCTAAACACCTTGATCCCGGTGGGAACGGCAATGGCCATGGTGGCGATCATGAAAAACACCCGCATCCAGTCGGGAGTGCCGCTGGTAAACATGTGGTGAACCCAGACAATCAAGCCCAAAAAACAGATGGCCAAGCTGGAGTAGGCAATGGCTTTGTAGGCAAAGATGGGCTTGCGGGCGTGCACCGGCAAGATCTCCGAGATCATGCCGAACACCGGCAAAACCATGATGTACACCGCCGGGTGGGAGTAAAACCAGAACATGTGCTGGTACACCACCGGATCCCCGCCGCCGCTGGGGTTGAAGAAAGCCGTGCCCGCCAACAGGTCAAAGCTGAGCAGGATCAGCGCCCCCGCCAGAACCGGCGTTGCAATGAGCGTGATGATGGAAGCGGCCAGCATCGCCCAGCAGAACAAGGGCATACCCTCCATCTTCATGCCGGGCAGGCGCATCTTGAGGATGGTGGTGATGAAGTTCACGGCCCCCAGGATCGAAGAGGTTCCGGCCAGCAAAATGCTCAAGATCCAGAGCTCTTCTCCCACCTTGCCACTGATGAGGCTCAGCGGCGGATACGAGGTCCAGCCAGCTGAGGGGGCCTCGATAAACAAGCTGGCCAGCAGCAAAAGGCCACTGGGTGGAACCAGCCAAAAGGCGACGGCGTTCAGCTTGGGAAAGGCCATGTCCCGCGCCCCGATCATCAGCGGCACCAGGTAGTTGCCAAAGCCCCCCATCAAAGCCGGCACGATCCACAAAAAGATCATGATCGTGGCGTGCAGGGTAAAGGCCCCGTTGTAGCGCTCAAAGCCGAGAAAGTCCGCCTCTGGGGTAGCCAGCTCCGCCCGTACCGCTGTGGCCAGCGCTCCCCCCACCAAGTAGAAGAAAAAGGTGGTCACCAAATACTGGATCCCAATGACCTTGTGATCGGTGGAGAAGGTAAAAAAGCGCCACCAAGGCTCGGCGGGAGGATCCAGGCTGGCTTTGGGGGCAGCGGCAAGGGTGGGATTGTCCTGTAGCTGGGTCATGGCAAGAAGCTCCTACTGGCGTCACCAGAATGTGCGTCAAGGGGGAGTTGGAGAGAGGCCAGCTCAGCCGGCGAGAGGCCCAAACGTTGCCGGTGAACTTGGACAAAGGCAGACTCCGACGGAGAAAATTCCAGACGATGCCCGTGCTGGAGAGGCAGTGACGGCGAGTCCGCCGCCAGGGCAAGGGCGCCACCCTCTCCACCGGCGGCCAAAACTTGCTCCTGCTGCCAGCGCTCGAACTCTTCCGGCGTCTCCACAATTAGTTGCCCGGCCATCACCCCATGGTAAGGGCCACACAACTCGGCGCAGACGATGGGGTAAGTTCCCAACTGCGTGGGCACAAACTCCAAGTGGGTTTCTCGGCCCGGAATGAGATCTTGCTTGAGGCGAAATTGCGGCACCCAGAAGGCGTGGTTGACATCCAGAGCCGTCATATTAAGGCGCACCCGCTTGTTAAGAGGAAGGTGCAGCTCGCCAGCCACCAAACCCGACTCCGGATAAGTGAATACCCAAGCATATTGCATGCCCTGAACTTGGACAACCAGCTCCGGCTGGCCCATCTCCTTTCCGGGCAGCAGCGCGGGAGTGTAGGCATAGTCCGGATCCCCTGCTGCTGAGTCTTGGGAGGGCTCCATCGCCATGGCCGTGTGGATGTGACCGCCCACATCGGCGCCCCCATACACCGCCTGATAGACATCGAGGCTGGCCAGGCCCAGCCAGAGGATGATCACTGCTGGCACCGCTGTCCAGACGATCTCCAGCAGCACGTTGCCGTGGTTGGGATCCCCATCCCCACGGTCGCCCCGCCGCTTGCGGTAACGGATGGCACAGTAGAGAAGCACCCCCTCCACCACCAAAAAGATCCCCGTGGCGATGGTGATCGTGCTGTTGAAGAGGCTATCGAACAGAGGAGCCGAGTTGGCCGCTGCTTCGGGAAGCAGATGGTGATTCTGGCCATACCAGAGGCTGGCCAGGGTCAGCAGAACCCCAATACCCACCAAAATGATGTTACTGAGCGCACTCACGACTGCTCTTCCCCACTGCAAATGCAAGGCACGCCCGCCCTAGACAAAATCTGTTCTGCGAACAGAGCCGAAGCGGGCCACACCCATCCTTCATATCCATTTAGGTCACGGGAGCTGGAGAGGATTGCCCAGGCTTAGGGATCTCTTCAGAATCTTCATCGCTGGGAATTGGTAGAGGGGAGCGGCTTGATTGGCAGGATCGACAGAGCTTCTGGAAGATGAACGATGCATGCAGAGGAGGCGTGGCTCAGCACAAAGAAATTCTTAAAAAGCCTTCGCCAGCCGCAAGTCTGCATTTAGGATCCGTTACAGGGGAGTCAGTCTCCTTGTCTGCCTATAGCTAGATGCTGAGCCAGTTAGACCTCAAAGACCTATTGAATTAAGTTCGCTAACTGAAATGGATAGCTTAAGTATCGATCTCGATTATTTTTTATGCAGATTATTCCGAGCTTGGATTGACTTGCAATAACTTTTTCAACGGCGATGGACTCTTCGATTTCCCAATCTCACGCTCATCCCTTGCCGTCTAGGGAGCTTTCCCTGCGCATGGGGCAAGCCTTGCTGGGTTTAGCAGCGGCCACTTGGCTGTTGATGGGACTGGGCAGTGCCACTCGAGTCATGAATGCTGGCTTATCCTGTCCAGATTGGCCCCTCTGCTATGGAGAGCTTGTCCCCACTGAGCAGATGAACCTGCAGGTGTTTCTGGAGTGGTTTCACCGCCTGGTGGCTGCTGGGGTGGGCTTGGCCACCCTGCTGCTAACGGGGTTTGCCTGGCTGAAGCGCAAGGCCTTGCCCGCTTGGCTGCCCTGGGGCCTGAGCTGGGCTTTTGTCTTGGTCGTGGCCCAAGGGATCCTGGGCGGGCTGACGGTAACGGAGCTGTTGCGCTTTGACATTGTGACGGCTCACCTGGGCACGGGCCTGCTGTTTTTTGCCACGCTGCTCACCTTGGGATTGCTGGCCCTGCCAAGCGTCGCTCCTTCGGAGGAGGGGAGAGCTTCTGTTGGCTACTTGCCCTGGCTCGGCTTGGGGGCAGTGCTGCTGGTGTACGTCCAGAGCCTTCTCGGAGCTTTGGTGGCTTCCCAATGGGCGTTGCACCAGTGCTTAGCTGCTGGCGAGCTGTGCGGGGTGATGAACGGTCACTTGCTGGGGGTGGCTCCGGCCACACTGGCGGTGTTGGTGGTGGCGGTGGCCACAAGTTGGCGACGCCGGCAGCTCCCGCGGATTCTCAAGCTGCTGGGCCATGGTTCGGTGGGCCTTTTGCTGGCGCAAGTAGGGGTTGGCGTTCTTACCTATCGCTACCGGCTGCAGGTGGAGCCCTTGACGGTAGCCCACCAGATGATTGGGGCAGCTTTGCTGGGGTGCTTGCTGGGCTTTACGGTGCTGGCCTGGCGTACGAGCAACAGCCTTGAAAGCCAGGAGGAAGGAAGCTCTCCCCGGAGCCCTCGGAGGGTAGCCGCGGCCGCAGAAATCAACGGCAAGTAGTTCCATGGCAGATATCCTTCAAACCTACCGTCCAGATCCTTGTCAGAACACGGTGACAGGGATCCCTTTTGGCCATCACCAAAGTCTTGCGCAGGTTTTGCGCAGCTATAGCCAGTTGGTGAAGCCGAAGATCATCGCCCTCTTGCTGATGACCACGGCTGGAGCCATGTGGATGGCGGGCAATACGGATCCTTTCAAGTTTGGCGTCACCCTCTTGGGGGGGGGGATGGCGGCGGCAGCAGCCAATGTCATCAACATGGTGTACGACGCCGATATTGATCGGATGATGGAGCGAACCCGCCATCGTCCTTTGCCTTCTGGCCGCATTCGGGCACGGCATGCCCTGAGGTTTGCCGGGATCCTGGCTGTGATGTCCTTTGGCTTGCTGGCCTGTTTTACCAATTTGCTGGCTGCCAGCTTGGCCATGGCGGGGATCCTGGTGTATGTAGGGGTCTATACCCACTGGCTGAAGCGTTCCAGCCCCCAGAACATCGTCATCGGCGGAGCAGCGGGGGCGATCCCCCCTTTAGTGGGCTGGGCAGCGGCTACGGGTGAGCTGAGCTGGGCTGCTTGGGTGATGTTTGCCCTCATCTTTTTGTGGACCCCGCCCCACTTCTGGGCCCTAGCGATTTTAAAGCGAGAAGACTATGCCCGCGCCGGGGTGCCGATGCTGCCGGTGGTGGCCGGAGAAAGGCCGACTGCCGCCCAGATTCTTCTCTACGCCCTGTTGCTGGTGCCGGTCAGTCTACTGCTGGTTTACCCTTTGCACGTGCTGGGATCCTTTTACTTGAGCGCGGCGACCCTGCTGGGATCCCTTCTAATTTGGAAGGCGGTGCAGTTGCTCCAGGAGCCGCACAGCCGGGAGCGGGCAACCTCCCTCTTCACCTTTGCCAACCTCTACTTGCTGCTGTTGTGCGGTGCCATGGGGTTGGACAGGTGGTCGCTGACCCACACCCTTTGGGATCAAGCCCTTGCCTCTCTCCAGGGTGTCTATGCCAGCCTGGGGGCGCTGGCCAACCACCTTGGGGCAATGGGATCCCTGGGTTGACGACTTAACCAATTGACATCCTCCCCGGCCTGAAGGCGGGGGATTCTTACACGGTCGTCGCAAAGGCGTTGTCAAAGCGCCTCTAGACAGTTCCTGAAGGCAAAGCCCCAAGGTTCTGCTGACTTTCTTAAGCAGGTTGGCGGCAGCATTCGCCTCAGCGTTGACCAACCACCCCTTTGCCGTTTGGTACAGGCCCCGCTTGACACGCTTTCCAGAGGGTCTCCACCCGTCGGGTTTTTCACCATAATTAGGTAGCTCATCTCCATCTAGGAAGCTTGCCTGCGAGCTGTACGCTTCCTCTACCTCAATAAACTCCATGCCATAATGCCGACATAATTGCGCAATACGCTCCTTGAACCGACCTGTTGGGACGAAAACAAAGTTTTGGTTATTGACCTTCCCTAAACCGCATTCTTTGTTCCAACCAAAGACTATTCTCCCAATTGAGTGGTGCAAACAGAAGTCAATGACCTTGCCCGCAGCTTTGTAGATTGCATTCTCCGGTTTCCGTAATTCGACGAAGCTTTTGCAACCAAAACCCCCGCAGCTTGTGAGTCTTGAGCCTAGCCAGCTCCTTGTTGTACCCCTGGTTAAAGGACTTGACTTTGCGGCCACCAATGATGAAGCTATGTCCTAAGTTGCTAACGCACGTAAGCCAGTTGTTGACTCCGTGGTCAATTGCTAGAGCTTTTCTCGGATCCAGCGATTGGGGCTGGGCAGGCTTGGCATAGACCCACTCCAGCTACAGACTTACAGGTCTGTTGTACGGCGGAAACATACATCGCGATGAAGTGCGGGTTCTCGCCATCTCAGCGCAAAGCTCACCATAGCTTGCCCATCGCTTCGTTTTGAAATAGACTTGTCTCGCATAGTACAAAGCACAGTTGTACACCTTATTAGACTGTTGACACAAGTACTCTGATAGGGGGACTAGCTTCCTGTTCCTGACTCGAACCTGCTGACAGCCGTACTCCATCATTGTTGGCAAGCGGCATGACAACCGCAGTCTGACATGGGCAAGCGATAATGCGAGAGGAAAGTCAACGGTACAATCACTACAACCATGGTGTGGGGCTAGCGGTTGTTTATCTCATTTTTTGGCCAAAGAGAAGGAAAAAGGTCTTGGTAGGAGAAGTCAGGAAGAGGTTGTTTGAGCTATGAAACTATATCAACGACCCCCATCATGGGTAAGCGACCAAAGTCGCTAGCGGGCTTTTCCGGCGCGCACTCAAGTGCGGGGCTACCAAGCTATCCTTTTGTGTCTCGAGACCTGTTGGGGCTGGTAAAGAGGGGCCCTGATGGCGCAGAAGATTTTCCTGCGGGCTGTCTGAAGGTTCGGCTTCCTGCCACCGGCCCAAACAGAGCGGCAATCAAGCCTGTGGAAAACCGTCTTATCTTCGTCCCTTCCTTTGCGATACTGCTAGAGGTGATGTTGAGAGTGATAACGCGATGGCGATGCAGCATCTAGCCAGGGGCCAGCTTCGACGTCCTCAACGACAGCCAAGCTCGGCGGGATCCCGGTCGTCCCTTAGCCGGTTTGCCCCCTGCGGCCTCCTGTTCAGCCTGCTCTGGGCTGTGCCTGCCTTTGCCCAAGAAACGAAAGCGCCTGATCCTGCCGCCTTAGTTCTCCCAGATAGCCGAGCCATCCGCACCCCCAACCTGCCTCCCACCCTGTCGATCCCGCCCGAGGCCCGCCCTGCCACTCCTGCCCCGGTCTCGCAGGGGGCTGCTAGGGCCGAAGAACTGGTGGTGCCTCAATCCCCTTTGGAGGTGCGCATCGAGCGGACGGAGGGCTTGTCCTTACAAGAAGCCCTGGAGATTGCTGTTGCCCAAAACCCAGCGGTGCAGCAGGCAAGGCTGGCTGTAGAACGGGCTGAGGCTGGGGTTGCCCTGGCGCAGGCAGCTTTTGCCCCCACCCTCTCCACTCGAGCCAGTTACCAATACAGCGAACCTCCCTCGCCTGGTGGCAGGCCAAGCCGCGAAGTTCACACTCTCTCAGCTAGCGTGGTGCGGGTGGACTACACCGCTTTCGACAACGGGATCAGAGAACAAAACCTAAGACTGGCCCAAGAAGCTCTGCGCGTCGCCCAACTGCAACTGGAGCAAACCCTGCAGACAGTGAAACAAGCTGTGGCCAACGCCTACTACGATCTGCAGAGCGCCGATGCCCGAGTGGCCATCAGCCAGGCTGCCGTTGCAAGTTCTGAAGCCACCCTGCGGGATGCCCAAGCCCGAGAGCGGGCTGGGGTGGGTACCCGCTTCGAGATTCTCCAGGCGGAGACCGAATTGGCCAACAATCGACAAACCCTACTGGTGGCCCAAAACACCCAACAACTGAGCCGCCGCCGCCTGGCCGAGCTGCTGAACTTTCCCAGTCCCACTGATGTGCTGGCCAGGGATCCCATCGAGCCTGTGGGAGAGTGGGACCTGAGCCTAGAAGAGACTATTGTTGCCGCTTTTGCCCAAAGGCAAGAGCTGGAGCGCCAACGCCGAGAGTTGGAACAAGCCCAAGCTCGTGTGCGCCTGGCGCAAGCCAGCAACGGTCCCCAGATTGGTTTGTTCGCCACCCTCGATGCGGTTAACGATTTCAAGGCCAGCCGCGACAGCTTCGATATCGGCTACTCGGTCGGCGCCAATTTCAGTTTGACTTGGCTGGACGGGGGTAAGGCGGCCGCCCAGGCTCGCCAAGCCGAGATCGACGGGCAGGTGGCCGTAAACAATTTCATCGGCAGCCGTAACGAAATCCGGCGCAGTGTGGAAGAGGCTTTCCTCACGCTCAGCTCCAGCCGCGAACAGATCGACTCAGCCAAGGTAGCGATTGCCTCGGCAGAGGAGAGCCTGCGCCTGGCGCGGCTGCGCCTTCAGGCCGGGGTGGGCACGCAAACAGAGGTGATCAACGCCGAAACTGCCCTCACCACCGTCCGTGGCAACCTCTCCAATGCTGTAATCGCCTACAACCGCGCCCTGGTACAACTGCAGCGGGCCGTCGGCAGGCTTTGATCTCTGCTCGGTTCTTTCTCCCTCACCCCCAACCCCTCTCCCTCTGGGAGAGGGGAGCTAGGGCAGCTCGTTCGCGACAGCGTTGCGTAGTAATAAGGATGTGGAGAAACGTTTCGAAATAGCCATGGTGCCAAGTACCGCTGGCGCCAGCAGAAGAAACGCGACGAACTGAGAAAAATCGCCCCCTCTGGGCTTAGCCCCTGAGGTTTCCTCACGATCCGCAATGACGGCAAAAGAGAGGCCTAGAGTTTACGGGAATAGAACTCGACAACCAGCAGCTCGTTCACTGGTGCGCAGATCTGCTCTCGGGGAGGCAGTTCTTTGATACGCCCGCGCAGCTTCTCTTTGTCAAATTCCAGGTAATCGGGCAGGAACAGCCCCGGATACTCAGCGTAGGCGGCCACCAATTTGCGAGAAGACTCCTTGTTCCTTACCGTGATCACATCCCCAACTTTGCAGCCATAGCTGGGGATGGTGACTTTGCGGCCGTTGACTTCGATGTGGCCGTGGCTTACCAACTGCCGAGCCGCCGGAATGGTTGGAGCCATGCCGAGGCGAAAGACGATGCAATCCAGCCGCATCTCCAGCATCTGCAGCAAGGCTAGCCCGGTGGATCCCTTGGAGCGCCGCGCCTTGCGCATGTAGCGGAGCATCTGGCGCTCGCTCACCCCGTAGTTGAGGCGCACCTTCTGCTTCTCTTCTAGGCGGATGGCATACTCGGATTTTTTCTTGCGCTCGGCCCCGTGCATACCAGGTGGATTGGTATTTTTGGGGCGCTTGCGCGTCAAACCGGGCAGATCAAGTCCCCCGAAGCGACGAATGATCTTGAGGCGGGGACCTGTGTAGCGGGACATGCGGGCGTTTCTCCGAAATCGGCAAAGATACTCAGCAGAAGAGCACAGGCGAAAACATTGGCCGTGCGCCAAAAGAATTGGCGATCTCCTATATTAAGGTCTTAGCCCGGCCTTTAAGCAAGGGGTGAGAGCCGTTTTTTAGCTGACTTTGGGGAGCGGTGCCATTAGTCGTAGCGAACCCCCAGTTGGGTGCGGATGAAGGCGCGATCCTCGCTCAGCAGGCCGTTGAGGGTGCGCCGCTCCCCCAGGATGGGATCCGGGTCCAAGCCGATGGCCTCCAGATCCGCCAGCACCATCAGCTCCACCAGTTGGGCAAAGGTCACCTTGGGCTGCCACCCCAGTACCCGCTTGGCCTTGGAGGCGTCCCCCAAGAGCAGATCCACCTCCGTGGGGCGGTAGTAGCGGGGATCGATCTCGATCAGCACGCGATCTTTGTAGAGTCCCTGTTCTTCCAGTCCGGATCCCCGCCAGGTAATGGGCATGCCCACCAAAGCAAAAGCGCGTTCGGCAAACTCCCGCACGCTGTGGGTTTCGCCAGTAGCCAGCACGTAGTCGTCCGGCTGGGGTTGTTGCAGCATCATCCACATCCCCTCGACGTAGTCCTTGGCGTAGCCCCAGTCCCGCTTGGCATCCAGGTTGCCCAGGTAGAGCTTGTCCTGCTTGCCGGCCACGATGCGGCTGACGGCGCGGGTGATCTTGCGGGTAACAAAGGTTTCTCCTCGCCGTGGGCTCTCGTGGTTGAACAAAATGCCGTTGCAGGCAAAGAGGTTGTAGGCTTCGCGGTAGTTGACTGTTTGCCAGTAGGCGTACACCTTGGCGCAGGCGTAGGGGCTGCGGGGGTAGAAGGGGGTGGTCTCCTTTTGCGGGATCTCCTGCACCAGGCCGAACATCTCCGAGGATCCCGCCTGGTAAAACTTCACCCGGATCCCCGTGCGCTGCTGGTAGTCGCGGATGGCCTCCAGGAGGCGTAGGGTGCCCATAGCCACCGCATCGACGGTGTATTCTGGCGCCTCAAAGCTGACCCGCACGTGGGATTGGGCCCCCAGGTTATACACCTCCGTCGGCTGCACCTGTTCCAGGATCTTGCGCAGGGTGGTGCCATCGGTGAGATCCCCATAGTGGAGAAACAGCCGGGCGTTGGGATCGTGGGCATCCACATAGATGTGGTCGATGCGGTCGGTATTGAAGGTGCTGGCGCGGCGGACAATGCCGTGGACTTCATAGTTTTTTTGCAACAGCAGCTCGGCCAGGTAAGAGCCATCCTGGCCGGTGATGCCGGTAATTAAGGCACGTTGGGTCATAGAGCTGGAGGCGAAAACAAGCACTTGTAAGACTTCAGCCAGAGCGGGGACTTCAGCGCCTTGCCAAGCACAAACTCGCAAAGCTGAAACCCCAAAGCCAGAATATTATAGAGCAGCGGGAACCCCTTCTCTGGGGTTCTGCTTGCTTAGGAAGAGCCCAGGTGACGATCCTTAACCTGCTGCAGGGCAGGGGTCAGGGCCATAGGCCAGGGAGCCGGCTGGCGCAGTTGCCGCACTGCCTGGGGCAGGCGCAGGACCGAGGCACGGCTGGTGCGGGCAATCGCCTCCAGATCCGGCAGGGGCTCCAACAGCACACCCTTGCGCAGGATCGGGCGCAGCAGCGGCTGGTAGCCAGGGGGCGGGCTCTCGTCGGCCTGGCCGAGCAAGTCCCCTGTGGGACCGCGGAAGATCTGCTTGCGCCCCGGCAGGGTGGCTTTGGCAAAGGAGGCCTTGGCCACTGGGATCCCGTTAATCTCCACCAATTTGTACACTCCGTTCACGCCCTCGCCGGTCACCAGCCGCGTCCCCACTCCATAGCCGCTGATAGGGGCTTGGGAGCGGTGCAGCCGTTCGATCTCGTACTCGTCCAAATCGCCGCTGACAAAGACCGGCGCCCCCTGGGGCAGGATGGCCTTGACCTGGTGGGAGAGGGCCTCCAGGTCCCCGGAGTCGATGCGCACGCCGCCGATCTCGCCTTGGGATCCCAGTTGATCCGGATGGGTGGCTGCAAAGAGCTGGGCCGCTGTGCGCGCTCCCTGGATGGGATCGTAGGTATCGATGAGCAGAACCGCCTGGGGAAAGTAGCGCCGGAAGGCTTGAAAAGCGCGGGTCTCATCGCCGGAGAGGGCGGCAATGGCCATCACCAGAGAATGGGCCATCGTGCCTGCCGGCTTGCGCCCCAGCTTGAGAGCTGCCAAGACGTTGGAGGTGGCGTTGAACCCCGCCGCCAGCGCTGCCCGCGCTGCCCACAGGCCCGCCTGGGGGCTAAAGGCTCGCCGCGTGCCGAACTCCAACAAAATGGCCTCATCCCCGGCAGCATCCCGCATGCGGGCCGCCTTGGTGGCAATCAGGGTTTGGTAGTTGAAGGTGGTCAGCAAGTAGGTTTCCACCAGTTGCGCCTGCCACAGAGGAGCCTCTACCCGCAGCAGCGGCTCGTTGGCGAAAACGGCCGTTCCTTCCGGCACTGCCCACACATCCCCCTCGAAGCGGCAGCTAGCCAGCAGCTCCCAGAAGCGTTGCGGTGCCTCGGCAAAAATGCCCGTCTCCCGCAGCGCCTGCAAGGCTTGCGGCGGAAAGTGCAACTGCTGCAGGTATTCCACCGCTTGGGCCAGCCCCATGGCGATGAGGTAGCCATAGTCGCTAGGCAAGCGCCGCACAAACAGCTCAAAGGCCGCCGGCTGATTCTCCAGCCCCTCCCCCACATAGCAGGCAGCCATTGTGAACTGGTAGAGATCCGTCAACAGGCCGTAGTCCTGGGGCTGCAGGGAGGAGAAGTCTGAATTCACCATGGAAACCTCAAGGGACAAGCCGCTGAAAAGCTAGGGGAGCGGGCAAAGAAGTCCTTGCCAAAGTTGGAGCTACTATGGTAACAGGTTTGGCCTGCCAGGGATCCCGGCGAGGTGGCCCCAGCGATAAGAGCTTGACTGCACTCTAAAAAGCCATGAACACCACTGTCCAGGGAGTAACGACTCAAGCTCCGCCGACACTTCCCTTGCCTGTTCATTTTGATCCCGAGCGGGTGGGGGAGATTTGGCGGGTGCCCTACCAACAGCGGGCCCTAGAGGCGGAGCAGTGGGCCCAAGAGCACCGCATCCCATCGGCAGAATCCGACCAGGTGCGGGTAGGCTTGTTGCTCATCGATGTGCAAAATACCTTCTGCATTCCTGGCTTTGAGCTGTTTGTGGGTGGTTCTAGCGGCCTGGGGGCGGTGGAGGATAACCGGCGTCTGTGTCAATTTATCTACCGCCACCTCGCCCACATCACCCAGATCGTGGCTACCCTGGACACCCACACCGCCATGCAGATCTTCCACCCCATCTTCTGGGTGGACGCCCAGGGATCCCATCCCGAGCCAGCTACAGCCATTGCTGCCGCCGAGATCCGCTCCGGGCGCTGGCGGGTCAACCCCGCGGTGGCCGCCAACCTCACCCAAGGGGATCTGACGCGGCTGCAGGTCTACGCCCTCCACTATGCCGAGCAATTGGAGAAAGGGGGGAAATATCCTCTCATTGTCTGGCCCTACCATTCCATGCTAGGTGGGATTGGCCATGCCCTGGTGCCGGCGGTGGAGGAGGCGATCTTCTTCCACACCATTGCCCGCTGCAGCCAGCCCAGCTTGCAGCTCAAGGGGGCCAACCCCCTGACGGAAAACTACTCCGCCCTCAGCCCGGAAGTCTTGACCGGCCCGGAAGGGGATCCCATCGACGAGAAAAATGAATCCCTTATCGGCCACCTACTGGAATTCGATGCCCTGATCGTGGCTGGCCAAGCCAAAAGCCACTGCGTCGCCTGGACGGTAAGCGACCTGCTGCAGGAGATCCAGTCCAGGGATCCCGCCCTGGCCAAGAAGATTTACCTTCTGGAAGATTGCACCTCGCCGGTGGTGATCCCCGGCGTAGTCGATTTTAGCGAGCAGGCGGAGGCGGCCTTTGCCCGCTTTGCCGCCGCGGGGATGCACCGGGTGCGCTCCACCGATCCCCTCTGGACGTGGCCTGGCTTTCCGTGGCGGAAGACTTGATCTCCTCTACCCCAGTGCTAGGATGCGGCAGGACAGGCTGTGGGAGTTTGCCTGTGGACGATCGTCCTGGCGGTGCAGATTTGCTTTGGGAAACCAGTTCCCTGCGCCCTCCCACTGGCGCCCGCGACTTTTTGCCGCGGGAAGTCCAGCGGCGGGAAAGGCTAGAGGCGCAGCTAACCCAGGTTTTTCGCCGTTACGGCTACCAACGTATCATCACGCCCACCCTGGAACCGCTAGAGACGCTACTGGCTGGGGGATCCATCCGCGCCGAGGCAGTGCTGCAGTTGCGGGACGGGGAAGGGACAATGCTGGGGTTGCGCCCGGAATTCACCGCTTCCATCGTGCGGGCAGCAGCCACGCGTCTGGCCAGCGGGCCCCTGCCGCTGCGGCTTTACTACCACGGCAACGTGTTCCGCAATAGCCGGCGGGAGGAGGGCTCCTACAGCAGCCAGGAGTTTTTCCAGTCAGGGGTGGAGCTCATCGGCGCGGGCGGATGGCTAGCCGACGCTGAGATCTTGCTGCTTTTAGCCGATTGCGTGCGCGCTGTTGGCCTCAGCAACTGGACATTGCTGTTGGGAGATGTGAGCCTGACTGAGAGCCTGCTTAACTCTGTTACTCCCAAGGCCCAGGCGGCGGTGCGCCGTGCCATTGCCCAGCTTGACTACGTTTACCTAGAAGCGGCTCCGCTGCCAGAGGCGGCCCGCCAGATTGGCCTGCAGATTCTGGGATTGCGTGGCCAGCCGGAACAGGTTCTACCTCAGCTGGCCCAGCTTCCTGTGTCGCCGGAGCGGCTGCGAGATCTGCGGCAGTTGTGCCAGATTCTGGAAGCCCAGCAAGTGCGGGTGGTGTTGGATCTGAGCTTGCTGCAAACCTTGGCCTACTACACCGGCATTGTCTTCCAAGCAGTGGTGGGGGGAGAAATCATCGCCTTAGGCGGGCGCTACGACCGGCTCTATGCCCTCTATAGCCCACAGCAACTGGAGCAGCCAGGGATCGGCTTTACCCTCCTGCCGGATACCCTGCTGCGGCTTTTGCCCCCCACTCCCCAGGACGAGGCAACGGGGTGCAAGCGGTTGGTGGTGCCACTGGTGCCGGCAGGGATCCCGGCGGCGCTGGCCTTGGCCGCCCGCTGGCGCGAGTCAGAGGCGGTGGAGCTGGAATTGCTGGACCGCTCCCCCGAAGAAATCGAGGCCTACGCCCGCCGCTGCCGGATCCCGGAGATTGCCTGGGTGCAGGCCGATGGCAGCTACCACATCTCCCCCGTCAAATATCCAGAGCCGCCAGATCCAACTGGGCACTGTGGGCCTCGATGAACTCCCGACGCGGCCCGACGGCATCCCCCATCAGGATGGTGAAAATGCGATCGGCTTCGGCTGCGTCTTCGATGGTGATCTGCTTGAGGACGCGCGTTGCCGGGTTCATGGTGGTTTCCCAAAGCTGCTCCGGCATCATTTCCCCCAAGCCCTTGAAGCGCTGGATGGTGTACTTGGTGTTGGCCGGCAGGCTGCGCAGGACTTGCTCTTTCTCGGCCTCGTTGTAGCAGTAGCGCACGTTGTTGCGGCCCCACTCGATCTTGTAAAGCGGCGGACAGGCAATGTAGACGTAGCCCTGCTCCAAAAGCGCCTTCTGATAGCGGTAAAAGAAGGTGAGCAGCAGGGTGCGGATGTGGCTGCCGTCCACGTCGGCGTCGGTCATGAGGATGATGCGGTGGTAGCGCAGTTGGCTGGGATCGAACTCCTCGCCCTTGACCCCCAGGCCCAGCGCTGTGATCATGGCCTGAATCTCGGCGTTTTTGTAGATCTTGGCGGGATCCGCCTTCTCGATGTTGAGGATCTTGCCCCGCAAAGGCAGCACCGCCTGAAACTGGCGATCCCGTCCCTGCTTGGCGCTGCCCCCTGCCGAGTCGCCCTCCACCAAGTACACCTCCGACTCCGCCGGATCCCGGCAACTGCAGTCGGCCAGTTTCCCCGGCAGGGTGGAAGATTCCAGGGCAGACTTACGGCGCACCAGCTCCCGGGCCCGACGGGCCGCCTCGGCCGCGTTGAAGGACTGGATGGCCTTCTCGACGATCCCCCTGGCCACGTTGGGGTTGAACTCTAGGTATTCTGTAAGGGCTTCCGAGACAAGGGTCTGGACAATGCCCCGCACCTCGGTGTTGCCCAGCTTGGTTTTGGTCTGCCCCTCAAACTCAGGGTTGGGCACCTTGACTGCAAGGATGGCGGTCAGCCCCTCCCGCACATTTTCTCCCGCCAGGTTGCTGTCGGAGTCCTTGAGTTTGTTGAGCTTGCGGGCTTGGCTGTTGATGGTGAGGGTAAGGGCGGTCTTCAATCCCTCCAAGTGGGTGCCCCCCTCAGTGGTGCGGATGTTGTTGGCAAAGCCAATCAAGGTATCGGTGTAGACATCCGCGCACCACTGCAATGCCGCTTCTACCTCGACGCCATCCCGCTCCCCGCGCACATAGATAATATCGGGGTGGATGGGGGTTTTTTCGTGGTTGATGAAGGCCACATATTCCTTAATGCCGCCGGCAAATTGATAGACTTCGCGGTGAGGCGGATCCCGCCGCAGATCGCTGAAGATGATTTTCAAGCCGGCATTGAGGTAGGCCAGCTCGCGCAAGCGGGCCGCCAACAGGCTGTAGTCAAACTCCCGCTCCGGGAAGATGAGCTCATCCGGCTTAAAGCGCACCTCCGTGCCCCGCCGCTGGGCACCGGCAGGCTGCGGCTCGGACTGAAGGGATCCCACCACCGCCCCTCGCTCGAAGCGCTGGAAGTAAACCTTGCCCTCCCGCCAGACTCTGGCCTCCAACCACTCGGAGAGGGCATTCACCACCGATACCCCAACGCCGTGCAGCCCCCCGGAGACCTTGTAGCCGCCGCCGCCGAATTTGCCGCCAGCGTGCAACACAGTCATGACCGTCACCAGCGCCGACTGCCCGGTCTTGGGGTGGATGTCTACCGGGATGCCGCGGCCATTGTCCAGCACCGATACCGAGCCATCGGGGTGGAGAGTAACCTCAATTTCGTTGCAGTAGCCAGCCAGAGCTTCATCGACGGAGTTGTCCACCACCTCGTACACCAGGTGGTGCAATCCCTTCGGCCCAGTGGAGCCAATGTACATGCCAGGCCGCCTGCGCACAGCCTCCAAGCCTTCCAAAACTTGGATCTGCTCTGCACCGTAGTTCTCCGTCATTCGTAACTCCAATCCCGAAGAGAGATCCCGGCCCCCGCCGACCTAAACCCAGAGAAATTGACGCCAGAAGCCAGAGATAATCCAAATGCCAAAAACCTGCCCCCATAATAGCACAAAAGGCTAAAACGGCCACACAGCCGCTTCTGAGGGCAAACTTTGGCAGGGGATGCAGGGATGGAGATCAGTTTCTTGCCCGATCCTGGCCGAGAAAGCTCTCCACCAATCCCGGTGGCGGCTGCACCTGCAGCTCACCTTTTTCCAAATCCACAACCGGCACCAGAGCCTTCACAAAGGGGATCAACACCTGCCGCTTGTCGGGGGTGGCGATCTCCAGCACATCTTGGCCAGCGGCCCAGATGGCCGAGACATGCCCCAGCAGCCGCCCTTGATGGTAAACGGCCAGGCCGATGAGATCGGAGTAGTGGTACTCCTCCGGCTCGAGGGGCAGGCGCTGGGAAGCCGGCACCAACACCTTAGCTCCCACCCAAGCCTCTGCCGCCGTCCGATCGGGAATTCCTTCCAGCCGCACCAGGTATAGGCCCTTGGCGGGAAAAAACTGCCCCTCGATCAAAGGATGCAACAGAGGCTCCGGATCGCTATCCCGCTGCAGCCAGCGCGGCCCTGGCTCGGTAAGGCGCTCCGGAAAATCCGACCAGCACTTAACCCGCAGCCAGCCCCGCAGTCCATGAGCAGCCACCACCTGCCCCACCAGCAGCCAAGCGGTATCCCTTGAAGCTACCATAGCTGTCGCTGCTAGTCGAGCTGAGGAAAGTTCACCTCGGTCGGGAAAGCCGTGGAGCTGCCCAACTTTTGGGAAGCCCCGGAAGCGCGGGATCCCTGTTCTCCCTTGGCCACATCCACCATAGAGAGCAACCCTTGCAGAGTAGCGGGGATGGAATTGGGATCCATAAAGATCACCTTCGAGCTGGGGCTACTGCCCACCTTGAGACCCATATCGATGTAGTTTTGCGCCATCAAGTATTGCAGCGCGTTGGCTGCCTCTGGGTTTTCCTGCAAAGTGGCGGCAATGGTTTTGATGGCCTCAGCCGTGCCCTCGGCTAGGAGCAGCCGCTCGCGCTTCTCAGCTTCTGCTCGCAACAACTGCGCCTTGGCAGCCCCCGCCGCTTGGTTGATGCTGGCCTGCTGCTCCCCCTCGGATTTGAGAATGGCCGCTCGCTTCTCCCGCTCGGCAGCCATCTGCTTTTCCATCGAGTCCTGCACGGTTTTGGAGGGCTGAATATCTCGAACTTCCACGCGGGTGATCTTGATCCCCCAGGGATCGGTGGCCTCGTCCAGTTCTGTCAAAAGGCGGGCGTTGATCTCGGCGCGGGAGGAGAAGGTCTGATCTAGATCCATGCGGCCAATTTCGGCCCGCAGGGCCGTCAGCACCAAGTTCACCAAAGCCCGCTGTACATCCTCTACTGCATAGCGAGCCTTGATCATATCCGTAATGCGCCAATAGACCACCGCATCCGCCATCAAAGAAACGTTGTCGCTGGTGATGCACTGCTGCGGCGGCACGTCCAACACCTTCTCGCGAATGGTTTCCTGGAACACAATCCTGTCGATGGGAGGAAAAATGACGTGCAGCCCGGGTGTTAGCTTGCGGTGAAACCGGCCCAGACGTTCTACCAGCGCCTCATAGCCCTGGCTGATGATCTTGACGGAGTTAAACAGGTAACCGAGGAAGATCAGGGCGATTGCCGCTAAGATGCCTGGCATAAGACGTCTCTCCTGAGTGGAAGCTTTGCCTCTTATCTTAGACGATTGTTCTCTGGGCTTGTCGGCCTTGACCTCGAGGCCCCTGAAGGCGGAGACTCTTTCTGGCTTTTTCCTAAAATTTTAAGGTTTGATGTCTTGACCCATACCTCATTGACCGGTGGGGGCAACCGGAAAGACTGAAAAGCACCTAAAGGGAGTCTGTCTATGAAACTAAACAGCAAGAACCTAGAAGTTGGCTTGAACAAAACCTACGACGTCATTGTCGCCGGTGGCGGCGCAGGGGGGCTGTCGGCGGCAATCTATCTGGCTCGCTATGGCTTGAGTTGTCTGGTGGTGGAAAAAGGCAAAGGCCGATCTTTTTGGATGCAGGATCTGCGCAATTATCTGGGCCTGCCGCCAAACACGCCAGGACGAGAGCTGTTGCGACAGGGAAGGGAGCACGCCCTCAGCTTGGGGGTGGACTATCTATGGGGCTATGTGGAAAATGTGAAGGATGAGGGAGACCTTTTTGCCGTCAAGGTCAAGGTGGGAAAAGTCAACAGCCTCTACCCCGTTTTTCGCAGCAAGTATTTGATCGCGGCAACAGGCATCATCGATCATCTGCCGCAATTGCCGGACATGCAAAATGTTTACGACTATGCCGGCTATTCATTGCATGTCTGTATGATTTGCGATGGCTACGAAATGCGGGATCAAAAGGCAGTTTTAATCGTCGGCTCAGAGGCTCAAATCAACACTGCCTTTGTCCTCAACTGGTTTACGCCTTATATCTCGGTGTTGACTCACGGCCTCTGCTCGGTCGGCCCTGAAATGCGCCAAAAACTGGCCGAGCACGGCTATCCCCTTTACGAATCTCCCATCCGCCGCTTTCTGGGCGAGAACCACCAGATGCGCGGTGTAGAGCTCGCGGATGGCACCTACATCGAGGCAACTACCGGCCTGGTGGCCATGGGAGCCAAGTACCACAACGACTATTTGAAAGGGATCCCCAACTTGCAGTGGCAGGGCGAAAACCTCGTGACCGACGAGTGGTGCCGCACCACCCATCCGCGGCTGTTCGCGGTAGGAGATTTGAAGCAAGGCCTCAATCAGGTGGCGATTGCGGTTGCTGACGGAGCGCTGGCGGCCACAGCCATTTGGCGGGACATCCGCCGAGCCTCCCCTGCTCGTCAATGGGAAGAGCGCCTGCGCTCTTAGTTTGGGCTCATTCCGCCCTCTTGAGGGAGCTGGGATGGCCCTTTGCCCTATGATTGTTGCGAAGCCCCGAGAAACTCCCATGCGTTCTCTGAAAGCGGCGATCTTTTTTTTGGTTTTCCTATTGGTGGGGCTGCAGTACTGCGCGGTGGAGGCCCAGTCTTTTGATCTAAAGCTGACTCTAACCTCAGAATACGATCCTGTTCTCCCGATCGAGAGCGTTCGGGTTGTGCGCGGCAGCCCTCCCCAAGACCTGCTGGTTTACCTATCGGCTCCTTCTGCTGCCTGGGTTTACCAAGAGCGGGTAAATGGGCATTACTTGATCGATATTCCCTATGCGGTGATTACGCCCTCGACCGCTGTTGAGGTTCCTAGGGAGCTGCCCTACCGGCTGAGCTGGGGCAACCGAGACGAACAGACTGGGCGCCTGCTGATCACCCCTGCACCTGCCCAGGTAGAGGTCTTTTTGCAGCATGGCTGGACAGCGGATCCCACTTTGCTCGATCCGCTGGAAAATAGCCGGCCTTTGCAACTGCCTTTGGAAGAGGCGCTCGGGCCTTTGTTGGAAGTGCCACCTCGCTCTGCCTTTCTCACCATTGACGATGGACCTTGGCCGCAGTCCACCCCTCGCCTTTTAGAGGTTTTGGATCAGCTACAGATTCCGGCCACCTTCTTTCTCATCGGCAATCACGTTTCTCGCTTTCCAGAGTTGGCCAAAGCCATTCAAACCCACGACCACACTATAGCCAACCACACGTTTACTCACGACTATCGACGCCTCTATAGCAGCGACGAGATATTCTATGCCGAGGTGGATCAGACAACCCAACTGCTCAAGACGTTGGGCTTGGATCCCCAACTGGTGGTTCGCCCACCGGGCGGTTTTCGCTTAGACTCTGCTTTGCGTCGCGCTTTGGAACAGGCAGGGTATCAGGTTCTCTACTGGAACCTTAGTCCTGAGGATGCCTATGCCGGCCAAACAGTAGACCAGCTTTTGCAGCGGGTTCGATCCCAGTTGTCGGTGATGAAAGCCTCTGAACAACCCCTGGTTTTGCTGCTGCACGACCGCTGGCCCCATACTGCAGAAGCTTTGCCGGAGATCGTTGCTGCCGTTGAAGAGGCGGGCTATCGCTTTTTGCCCTGGCCCACTTCTAGAGATTCTGCTTGAGGGAACTGCCAACTGTCTCTTAAGCAAAACCGGGCAATCTCTTAAAATCTTAGGGTCGAGGAGTGGGGAAGTATGCGAAAGCCCTTGGATTTCTGGGGTCGGATAAGTTGGGGAGCAGCCTTGGCTCTGGCGCTACCCCTTGCTGTTAACTCTGCCCACCCCCAGCCGCTGCTTCCGCTGTTGCCGGCTGTTTCTGAGGGAGGCACCGCGCGCGAGGGAGTAGTTGCCCTCTTTCGTCAATCCATCTGGTGGGAGTTCATCCGCGGCAATCGCGGCCAAAACCTGCGCCTGTTTGCGGCCAGCCTCACCGCTTCCGATCGGCAGGATGTGGTGGCCGTGTTTGAAATCCAGCGGCAGCCGACAGTGGAGCCGGTGGTGCGCGTTCTCAGCTTCGCCCATCAGGGAGGATACGATTTTCGCCTGCTCCATGCGGCTGAGCCGATCCCCGGACGGCTGGTGGAGGCGCACCTGCGCACCGACATTACCTCCAGCGCCCAGCCCAAGCTGGTACTGCTCACCGAGCGAGGGGGAATCAGCCTGCTGCGGTCTGTCTTGATCTTGGAACACCAGCCGGAGGGGTTTGTGCCGCTGCTGAGCGTAACCGATTTAAGCAATGCCAGCTTGCGGGTCAGCTCCCAAGGGCTCCTGGTCATCTCCAGCGTGCCGGGATCCAACCGCGACTCGCGCGCCACCCTCTACCAGTGGGAGGGAGATGGCTTTGTCCGCCGCGATCTGTAACATCCCAAGTCTTCCGATTGGGGACGAGACAATAGACCGCTGGGATTCGTTCCAAATTGCCACAAAGCAGTCCCTTGCAACTCCCCTCTCCCACTGGGAGAGGGGTCGGGGCTGCGGGAAATGTCTCTAGTCTATTGAGGAGGGCCAGAGAGCTGTTGAGCCTGCCAGCAGGCGCCTAGGCTGGGCGCTTGGCCCACCTGCCAGAGAAACAGGCTTTCGGCTCCCAGGGGATGCAGGCTCCAGGGATCCAGGCCAGGCCCAAACCAGCCGTAGGGATCGACGGGGGCGGGTTGGCCGGAGTTGGTTGGGTTGAGACGGCGCACCTCGAAATGGAGATGGGGCCCGCTGGCACAGCCGCTGTCGCCCGACAGGCCGATCACCTCCCCGGCGGCTACCCTCTGTCCCTCCTGCACCTGGATTTGGCTGAGGTGGGCGTAGAGGGTTTCCAAGCCAGCTGGCTCGTGCAGAATGCGCACCCGCAACCCCCTGACCGGGCGACCCAAGGCAGGGCAGAAAAACGCTGGCTCCGGACGCGCTACGGTAACCCGTCCTGGGGCGGCGGCCAGGATGGGGGTGCCCACCGGCATGGCCCAGTCATAGCCGGCATGGCCATCGCTTTTGCCGCAGGGGTGCAGCGGGCCAGGGATCCAGACTTGGCCTTGCCCACTGACAAACCGTCCGTTGCCATCCTCCTCCCCCAAGGGCAAGTCGTGGTCGAAGAGGTTGGTGACGGGAAATTCCCCGACAAAGGGCTTGTGCAAAAACGGCCACTGGGGCGGCGGCGGATCCCCATTAGAAGAGCGATGGCTCTCCAGCGCCAACCGATAGTGCTCCAGATCCTGACGCTGGGCGGGATCTGGGGACCGCTGCAGCAGAAGATCCACCAGGCGCAAGGCCTGAGCCCAGTCCCGGCGCTCCACAGCCCGCCTCAACTGAGCGTACACTCCCCTCAGGGATCCCTCTGACCAAGAGGAGCTCTGCGGAAAACCAGGCAGGATGTTTACGAATTGATACAATAGGCAGAAAAATATCAGCAGGCCTACCCTGGTCAGGCCAGGCAGTTTGCTTTGGCCATCCGCTTTTCTCCTCAGCCGCTGCTCAAGCGGTGGGGTAGCGAGGCGGCTCTGATCAACCACCCTACGGGAGCTTCTCATGCGTTGGCTGTTCTCCTCGTTATCCTCTGGTGTCCTTGTTAGCCTGCCTTTCCGGTTTTCTGATAGGCGAGGTGTTCTCCTTGGGTTTGGGTCAATCTGGCAGCGGTTGGAGGCTTTGGCGCTGGGCTTACACATTCTCTCCTTGCTCTTCGGGCTGGTGGGCCTACTGTGGGTAGTACCGCATCCCGAGTGGGTGGCCAGTTTACCCCCCATTGGTCTGCAGGCCTTCTCTTGGAGCATGGGCAATGGCGGCGTGGCCTACATGGTGTCTGGAGCCCTGGCGGCGGCTTTGATGGGATCCCGGCTGTTGGGGGTGCGGCGCCTGTTGATGTTTTTGATCCCGGCGGTGGGCATTTCCTTGGCCAGCGAGCTGCTGGGCACCAGCACTGGGATCCCTTTTGGCGACTACGGCTACCTGAGCGGGCTGGGCTACAAGATCGCCGGACTGGTTCCCTTCACGATCCCTTTGTCTTGGTTTTACGTGGGGCTGTCGTCCTACCTGTTGGCGCGGGTGGCGTTGCAAGCGGGGCGCCATTGGCTGATCCACTGCGAGGCCATCCTGTTGGGGGCGCTGCTGCTCACCGCCTGGGACTTCGTGCTGGATCCGGCCATGACCCGCGGCCTGATCCCCTTTTGGACGTGGTTCCAGCCGGGGCCCTTTTTCGGCATGCCGCTGCAAAACTTCGGCGGTTGGATGCTCACCGGAGCTGCCTTTATGACCGCGGCCAACCTCCTTTGGGGGAAAGATCAGCCGGTCTTGAACCGCCGCCAGTTGCTGGGGCCGCTGCTGCTCTATGTAGCCAATTTTGCCTTTGCCCTGCTGATGAGCGTAGGATCCGGCATTGTCGCGCCAGCAGGGCTGGGGCTCTTGCTGGGATTGGGGCCAGCTGTGGGGTTGTGGTGGAGCGCTCCGCCGGATCCTGAGGCTCCCTCGCAGCCTGAGTTGGCCGCGCAAGAAGCTGGGGATCGCCAGTGGGCGGGGGCGAAGTAGGTCGCCTAGGGTCTCGGCGCCGTTTTTTTCGGGCTGCCCTGCCACAGGCCAACCAACAAGCAGGCCACCCCCACGTTGATGGCCACGTCCGCCACGTTAAAGACGGGGAAGCCAATCCAGACGAAGTTGAAAAAATCCACCACATAGCCGTTGAGAAAGCGGTCGATGCCGTTCCCCATCGCTCCTGCCCAGACCAAGCCGTAGCCCACCTGTTCCCAACGGCCCAGGCTGCTGCCGCGAATCGCCAGCAGCGCCAGCGCCACCGCTACCCCCAGCGAGACCCACTTGAGGAACTCTGCCGAATCGGCAAATAGGCTCCAAGCGGCGCCGGTATTTTCCACGTAGGTAAGGTGAAACACCCCTGGCCACAGCTCGATTTCCGGCCCCGGCAGCAGCCGCTCCACCGCCCAGCGCTTGCTCGCCTGATCCAGGAGCAACCCCAGGATCCCGGCCAGCCAAAAGCCCGTGTTTTTCATGCTTTTTCACCTCACTACGTCCACCGGCAAGAGCGCTCAGAGGAGCACTTTTCCCATCCTGACATCCTCTCTTCTTTTGTGAGCGGCAAACCGCAGGAGCAAGGTTGGGGAGGGTGGAATAGAAAGCCAGGGAGCCTCAGGCCAGCAATTGTCTGCCTGGAGGGCAAAACAAAGAAAAGCGTCCGGCTAGCTGAGCCGGACGGGGATCCTACAGTCTAGAGGAGAGGAAAAGAGCAGCTACCGCCCCCGCTGCTCCAGGGATCGGCGCAACTCGCTGGCCATCTGTATAAACTCTTGCGGATTGCCCGCCTTGCCGTAGGAGGAGCGATCTTGAACCTTTTTGCCGCTACCTTGGCGGGTGCGGGTGTTGATCAGAGAGCTGGCCATTTCCAGAAACTTGGCAGGGTTCCCTTCGCTGCTGCCCCGCATCACAAAGGTTCGTCCGGCACGAGTCACTGCCATAGCTACCTTGATTCTCAGAAACGAAATGCTTGTTCACATCTTCCCACAAGGATCCCAAACCCGCCAGGCCCAGCGCCCTATTGGAGATAGCCGTGGCTTCTCAGGCTTTGCATCACCAAGTCGATACATTCAGAGATGCTTTGCTCGGCGGTTTTGCAGACCACCTCTGGATATTCTGGCGGCTCGTAGGGGTCGTCGATGCCGGTGAAGTGCCGGATGAGGCCTGCCCGCGCTTTGCGGTAGAGGCCTTTCACATCGCGCTGTTCACAAACTTCCAGGGGGGCGTCCACAAAGACTTCGATGAAGTTGCCGATCTGCTGCCGCACCTCCTGCCGGGTGGCGCGATAGGGGGAGATGGCCGACACCAGCACGATCACCCCGTGGCGGGTCAGCATCTCTGCCACAAAGCCGATGCGACGAACGTTCTCATCCCGATCCGCCCTGCTGAAGCCCAGTTCCTTGCTGAGGTGTTGCCGCACCAGGTCTCCATCGAGCACTTCCACCGGCAACCCCAAAGCCTGTAACTGCTGGGCGACACCGCAGCTCAGGGTGGTTTTGCCCGCGCCGCTGAGCCCCGTAAACCAGACCGTTACCCCCCGCCGCCCCATGGGTGTAGATCCCTTCTCCTTGGGCTTTGCCAGAATATCATCCCCCGCCCAGAGTGATACACTCGAGACATTGTCCATTCTCCCTCTGCCATGCCGCCGCTAAGCGCTTCTCTTATCGACTTGGGCTCCGGGACAACCGCCGAGCTGTTCGACCGGCATGTGATGTCCACCTACGCTCGCTATCCTTTGACCCTGGTGCGGGGGGAAGGCTGCCGGGTTTGGGACGAAGAAGGGCGCGAGTACCTGGATTTTGTGGCTGGCATTGCCACCTGCACGCTGGGCCATGCCCACCCCGCTTGGATCCAGGCGCTGACTCAGCAAGCGCAACAGTTGCACCATGTTTCCAACCTCTACTACAACCGGCCTCAGGCGCAACTGGCCCAATGGCTGACCCAGCACTCCTGTGCCGATAAGGTTTTTTTCTGCAACTCAGGGGCAGAGGCCAACGAAGGCGCCATCAAGCTGGCCCGCAAATATGCCCATACGGTGCGCGGGATCCAAGCTCCGGTGATCCTCACCGCCCAGGCTAGCTTTCATGGACGCACCCTGGCTGCCCTCACCGCTACCGGCCAGCCGAAATACCAAAAAGACTTTGCCCCGCTGGTGCCCGGCTTCGACTACGTTCCCTACAACGATATCGAGGGTACGGCGGCAGTGCTGGAGCGTTGGGGCGAGCGGGTGTGTGCCGTGCTGCTGGAGCCGCTGCAGGGAGAAGGAGGGGTTGTGCCCGGGGATCCCGCCTACTTTCAGTGGCTGCGCCGGGTCTGTAGCGAGCGGGGCATCTTGCTGATGTTGGACGAGGTACAGGTGGGGCTGGGCCGCACCGGCAGGCTCTGGGGCTACTGCAACCTGGGGATAGAGCCGGATGTGTTTACCCTGGCCAAGGGCCTGGCGGGCGGGATCCCAATTGGCGCCCTCCTGGCCAAAGACTTTTGCGCCGTGTTCCAGCCGGGGGATCACGCCAGCACCTTCGGCGGCAACCCCCTGGCCTGTGCGGTTGGCCTGGCGGTCTGCCACACCCTGATGGTCGAGAGCCTGGTTTGGAATGCCCAGCAGACAGGAGCCCATCTGCGCCAGGGTCTATCTCGCTTGGCCAAGCAGTTCCCGCAGCTTGTGCAGGAGGTGCGCGGCTGGGGCCTGATCCAGGGCCTGGTGATGCGGATCCCGGCGGCTGAGGTGGTCAGGGCGGCCCTGGAGCGAGGGCTGTTGCTGGTGCCGGCGGGATCCCAGGTGGTGCGCTTGGTGCCCCCCTTGATCGTCACGCCTGCGGAAATTGACGAGGCGCTGGCGCGGCTGGAATCGGCTCTGCAGAGCTTGGCCCTTGGCAATAGCGGGACGGAGTCCTAGCCCTGGCAGACCTGCTGCAAAAAGGCTTGCAGCCGCTGGCGGGCCTCCTGGGGCAGGGGATCCCCGGCCTGCTCCAGCAGCGGCAGCACCTCCTCGGCGTAGGCCGGGACAAAGCCGGCAGCCGGCCAGAGCAAATCCGAGGTGGATCGCAGGTTCCAAACTTGGGATCCCTGCTTGAGCAACAGGGGTCGCACCCAAAGCAGAGCTGGGGATCCCGCCTCAAGATTGTGAAGAGAAACCTGAATCAGCTCCACGTAGAGGGTGGCCTGCGACCCCGGCAAGGCTAGGATGGGGCGGGGTGAGGTGAGGACACTCCCTACTTCCGTCCTCCCAGCAGGCAGAGGACGTCCCCTAATGGGGAGATCCTCACCAGAGCCACATTGAGCGGGCAGACAGGGCCACAGAGTCATGGAACGGCTGGCTTCCGCTTAGGAAAGTTGAGACCAACTACACCTGATCTTAAGGGATGCCTTCTCAGGTTCTGCGAGGGGATCCCAGATTGCCCATGGTGCTAGTCTTGCAGGCAAGGCTCCTCCAAATTCCTGGAAACCGGATCCCGCCATGATGCACACCTTTATCCCGCCCCACCGTTTCTTTCCCTACCTGACCTGGACGGAGATCCAGGCCATGCCCGACAAAGAGAACGTAGTCATCATCCAGCCGGTGGCCTCAATCGAGCAGCACGGTCCCCATTTGCCCCTGGTGGTAGATGCCTGCATCGGCACGGCAATCATCGGGCGGGCCATGGAAAAACTAGAGCCGGAGATCCCGGCCTATGTCCTGCCCACCCAGTGCTACGGCAAGGCCAACGAGCACTGGCATTTCCCCGGCACCATCACCCTCTCGGCGCAAACCCTGATGGCGGTGTTGACCGAAGTGGCCGAAAGCATTTACCGGGCTGGGTTTCGCAAGCTGGTGTTCCTCAACTCCCACGGCGGCCAGCCCGAGGTGCTGCAGATTGTGGCCCGCGACCTGCACCAGAAGTACGAAGATTTCCTGCTCTTCCCGGTGTCCGTCTGGCGCGTTCCCCACCAAGGCCAGGAGCTGATGACCGCAAAAGAGCAGGAATTGGGCATTCACGCCGGAGACGGCGAGACCAGCATGTTGATGTACCTGTTGCCCGAGACGGTGCGCACCGACCGCTTGGTCTGCGAGTACCCCTCGGATCTGCCGCAAGATAGCTTGCTCAGCCTGGAAGGGCGGATCTCGTTTGCCTGGACAACCCGCGACCTCAGCCGGAGCGGCGTCCTGGGGGATGCCACCGCCGCCACGCCCGAAAAAGGCAAGCTCCTGGTCGAGTCGATGGCCGACGGCTGGGTGCGGCTGATCCGAGATCTGCACAAGTTCCAACAGCCCCAGGCCTGGCGCAAAGCCCCGCTGTCGGTCTAGGGATCCCGGCAGGTTTCCTGACCTTTTGAGGCTTCTGGCCGGCCCTAGCCTGCTTCTCTGGAGCGGGAGGAGCGACTTCTCGAGGGCTGATGATAGGCTTGAGGGAAACCCCCTGAGGGAAGAGCGATGGTTCTTGCCTCAAAGCCAGCCACCCCCCCTGTCCTTGAGCGGCACGACGCCACTTGGCAGGACTATGTGGCCATTCGCAGCCATCCTGACCTGGAGTGGCAAAAACTCTCCTTTCATCGGGGTTGGTTGTGGGTCAACATGGGCAAAGAAGGGCCGGAACACGCCTCCGTCAGCGATTTCATCACCATCATTTTCGGGTTTTGGGCCTTTTTGCACCCGGATGTGCCGCTGCAGTCCTATGGTCGCTGTCTGATTGAGTACCCAGAAACCCACGCCTGCGCCCCTGACCTAGTGCTCTACAAAGGGGAGAACATCCCCAAATACCAAGCCGGCGAGCCGCGGCGGATTGATTTGCGTTTCCAAAGACCTCCCGACCTGGTGGGCGAAATTGCCGACACCACCCTGGCTCTTGACCTGGACGAGCAGAAGCAGCTTTATGCCAGTCTGGGCATTCGCGAGTACTGGGTCATCGATGTCAAGGGGCGGCGTGTTTTTGCCTTTGCCCTGGCCAAGGACAGGCGCTATCGGGCCATTGCCCAGTCAGAGGTGCTGGCGGGCCTGCAGATAGCTCTGCTTGAGCAGGCGCTGGAACGCCTGGCCAGCGAGACCAACACCGCCGCCGCCAACTGGCTCCTCCAACAGCTCCAACGCCAGGCTTAAGATTCCCAGCTTCAGGATGGACTATGACTGTAATCTCTCTCAAGACCTCGACTTCCCCCATCCTCGAGCGGCACGACGCCACTTGGCAGGACTATGTGGCCATTCGCAGCCATCCTGACCTGGAGTGGCAAAAACTCTCCTTTCATCGGGGTTGGTTGTGGGTCAACATGGGCAAAGAAGGGCCAGAGCACGCCTCCGTCAGCGATTTGATGACGGCCATTTTTTTCGCCTGGGCCTTTTTGCACCCGGATGTGCCGCTGCAGTCCTATGGTCGCTGTCTGATTGAGTACCCAGAAACCCACGCCTGCGCCCCTGACCTAGTGCTCTACAAAGGGGAGAACATCCCCAAATACCAAGCCGGCGAGCCGCGGCGGATTGATTTGCGTTTCCAAAGACCTCCCGACCTGGTGGGCGAAATTGCTGACACCACCCTGGCTCTTGACCTAGACGAGCAAAAGCAGCTCTACGCCAGCCTGGGCATTCCTGAGTACTGGGTCATCGATGTCAAGGGTCGGCGTGTTTTTGCCTTTGCCCTGGCCAAGGACAGGCGCTATCGGGCCATTGCCCAGTCAGAGGTGCTGGCGGGCCTGCAGATAGCTCTGCTTGAGCAGGCGCTGGAACGCCTGGCCAGCGAGACCAACACCGCCGCCGCCAACTGGCTCCTCCAACAGCTCCAACGCCAGGCTTAAAGCCGTCAGGGCGTTTGGGCCAGCTTGATGATGAGATGGCGGTTTTTGTCCACCGCGATCCAGCCCTGCTGGCGGAAACGGTTCAAAAGACGGGTGATGGTGACGCGGGTAGTGCCGATGGCATTGGCCAAGTCTTGGTGGGTGAGGCGCACCTGCAGGCGCACCCCCGTCGCCATTGGGGATCCCAACTCCACCGCCAATAGGGAGAGCAACTGGCGCAGCCGATCCTCCACCCGCCGCCGCCCGGCCAAGGCCAGCAGCGCTTCGGTTTGGCGCAACCGCCGCACCAACTGCTTGAGCAGCCCCTGGCTCAGGGTTGCTGAGGCTTCCACCTCGGCTGCCGGCAGCCGCAACACGTCAACCGCCGTCAACGCCTTGGCTTGGTAGGGATCCAACATTGTCAGCGGGGATCCCAGGGGCATGGAGGGGCCAGCAAATCCCAACAGCGCCTCGCCGCCATTGGGATAGAGGGTAGTCAATTGCACCACACCCCGACAGACGATCACCCACTCCTCGGGAAACAAAGGGATGACCTGGCCGGGACTGTAGGGAGATAAACTGCGGCCTCGGTAGAGGTCTTCTAGCAATTGCCGCTCCCGTGTAGGCAGGCCGGCAGCAAAATGGCCGGGCATCGTTTCAGGCATAGGCTAGCTCCGCTAGGGCAAACTGGGCACACTGGTCGTTGGGCTTTCCCCTACCAATAACAGCATGGGGTTGGCTTCGCGGCTGAGTTGGGGTAGAGGACAAGTGTTCCCGACAACACCTTACCGCTTGCCTCTTCGACGGAAGTAAAGGAGAGGTTATGCCCAGGTTAAGTCTCGCCACGCAGAGGGGCAGAACCGAGAGCAACCGCGATCCGGTAGGATAGAAGTGCCAAGCTCAACCCTTCAGGAGACCTGCTGTGACGCTGATGGTTCGCGTGATCACCCCCGACCGCACGGTTTGGGATGCCCCCGCCGAGGAAGTGATCCTCCCGGCTACCTCAGGTCAGTTGGGCATCCTCACCAACCACGCCCCTCTCTTGACGGCCATCGGCAACGGCGTGATGCGGGTCAAGGCCGGTGGCAAGTGGTCGGCCATTGCCGTGATGGGCGGGTTTGCGGAAGTGGAAAATAACGAGGTAACCGTTCTGGTCAACCGCGCCGAGCGGGGAGAAAAAGTGGATAAGGCCGCAGCTCAGGCCCTCTTGGACAAAGCGAGCCAAGTTTTGAACACCAGCAGCGACAAGCAAGAGCGCCTGCAGGCCAAGTTGGATCAACAGCGGGCCAGGGCCTTGATCCAAGCCGCCGAGATGGGCCACAAAAGCTGAGGGATCCCCGCTTTTCTTGGCAGGGGATCCGGCTGCGGGGCTGGCTTTGTTAAGCTGAAGCTCTTGGGGAGCTGGTGGTGCTATGTTCAGTCCTGCAGTTGCCGATGGCGCATTGGGCAGCTTGAGAATTAGCCAGGTGGCGGCGGTGGCGGGGTTGCCGGTGCGCACGGTGCGCTACTACGAGTCGCTGGGCCTGCTGAAGCCAACGGTGCAGCGGTCGGAGTCCAGCTATCGCCTCTTCCATCCGGCAGTGCTGGGGCGGCTGGCTTTCATTCGCCGCTGCCAAAGCCTGGGCCTGAGCTTGGAGGAAATTCGCCAGATCCTGCAGTTGTACGACCGGGGGGAGCAGCCCTGCCCAGAAATCCGCCAACACCTGCAGGAGAAGCTGTGGCAAATCGAAGAGCGCATGGCCGAATTGCAAACTCTAAAAGGCCAAATTGAAAGCCTCCTTTCCGATTGGCGGATCCCAGCGGAACCGACGGCCCAGGAGGACGTGATCTGCCCGATTTTGCAAAAGCCAGAGGCCGGCGGTGACAAGGTTGGCAGACGCTACTCGACGGTTACCGACTTGGCCAGGTTGCGGGGCTGATCCACATCGGCCCCGCGGCGCAGCGCCATGGCGTAGGCAAACAGCTGCAGGGGGATGACGTTCAAAACCGCCGACAGCAGAGGTGTGGTGCTGGGCACCTCGATGACGTGGTCGGCTTTTTCCCGGACCTGGGTATCTTCCGGATTGATCAGGGCAATGACTCGCCCGCCCCGCGCCCGCACCTGCTCGATGTTGGAGAGCATTTTTTCGTAGACGGGATCGCGGGTGGCAATACACACCACCGGCATGCGCTCGTCGATGAGGGCAATGGGGCCATGCTTCATCTCCCCTGCTGGGTAGCCCTCGGCGTGGATGTAGCTGACCTCTTTCATTTTTAAGGCCCCCTCCAGGGCTATGGGGGCGTTGACCCAGCGGCCCAGGTAGAGCATGTCGGTGACGTGGTGGTACTGCTCCGCCAACTGCTCGTAGAGGGCGGCGTCTTTCAACAACAGGCTGATCTTGCCCGGCAGCTCGATTAAAGCTTGCAGGTGGGATCGGATCTGGGCCGGGCTGAGGATCCCTTTGGCCTGGGCCAGTTGCAGGGCCAGCAGGTATCCTGCCACCAGCATGCCGGTAAACACCTTGGTGGAGGCGACGGCGATCTCCGGCCCGGCGTGGATGTAGATCACCCCGGCATCCGCCAGACGAGTGGCCTGGGATCCGATGGCGTTGACGATGGCCAGGGTGGGGATCCCCTGAGTGCGGGCCTCGCTCATGGCCGCCAGCGTATCCACCGTCTCGCCGGACTGGGTGAGGGCCACCAGCAGGCTGTGGGGACGCAGCACCGGCTGGCGGTAGCGAAACTCGGAAGCGTAGTCCACCTGCACCGGGGTGCGGGCCAGGCTCTCAATGAAGTACTTGAGCACCAGGCAGGCGTGCCAGGCAGTGCCGCAGGCCACAGCGTGGATCTGCTCCACCTGAGCCAGTTGCGCTTCTGTCAGGGCCAGCCCCTCCAAGTTCACCCGGCCTGCTTCCAGATCCACCCGCCCCCGCAGCGTCTCGGTGATGGTGCGCGGCTGCTCGTGGATCTCTTTTTGCATGAAGTGCTTGTAGCCGCCCTTGGCCGCCGAGACCGGATCCCAGGCCACGGTAAGGGGGGTTTTGCGCAGCTCCTCGCCGGTAATGCGCTGATAGCGCACGCTGGAGTCGGTGAGGATGGCCATCTCTCCATCTTCCAGAAACACCACCCTGCGGGTGTGGCGGATGATGGCAGGCAGATCTGAGGCCACAAAATTTTCCCCTTCCCCCTCCCCAATCACCACAGCCCCGGCATTGCCCAGGCGGGCGGCAATCAGCCGATCCGGCGCCTCCCGATCCAAAGCCACCACGGCATTTCCCCCCCGCAGCCGTCCCATCACTTTGCCAAAGGCCACCTCAAAGGATCCCAGCTCCTCGACGTAGAGACCGAGCAGTTGGGCAATGACTTCGGTATCGGTTTGAGAGCGAAAGGTAACCCCTCGCCGCAGCAGCTCTTCCTTTAGCTCCAGGTAGTTCTCCACAATGCCGTTTTGAATAACCACGACGCGCCCCTGGACGTCGCAGTGGGGGTGGGCATTTTCTTCGCTAATGCCGCCGTGAGTGGCCCAGCGGGTATGCCCAATCCCCACCTTGGCTGTGGGCATGTTTGTAGTGAGTTTCACCACCAGGTTGTGCAGCTTGCCGGCGGCCCGCACGATCCTCAAGCCTTCTTCTGGATCCACGGTGGCAATGCCTGCGGAGTCATAGCCGCGATACTCCAAGGTGCGTAGGCCCTCCACCAGAATGGGGGCAGCCCACTGAAAGCCCACATAGCCGACAATGCCACACATTCCTCACACCTCAACCCTGGTCGACGGCGCGGCGTCCTATACCCGCAAAGCCTACCCCAGCTTCGGGATCCCTTCAATGGCTTTTGCCGCTGCTAGGGGAGCGGATCTCGGCAGGGATCTTGGCTTCCTCTTGGGGAACCGGCTGCTGCCCCATAGGGGCGAGGGTAAAAGAAACGGGCGCGACTTGGACGGCAGCGGGCTGAATCCCGTTGTCGGAAGGGGCGCTGGAAACCAAGTTGCTCAGCCCCAACACCAGCTCTCGCAGGGCGCGGCGAAACTGGGGATCCCCGGTAAGCTCGTCGATGTCAGCCGTGATCTTTTGCACGTTCTGAAAGGAGATGCGGGCGGAGTCCAGGGTTTGGCGCAAGGTTGCTAGGGTGCCCGGGTCGCTTAGGGCAGCCGCAAGCTGCCGCAGATCCTCAGTGGCCTTGGCCGCGTTCTCCGCCGTTACTCGTGCCCCTACTAGGATCTGGCGCACCTCCTCCTGCAGTTGCGGATCGGTAAGCAGCGGGCGAACCGCGCTCGACATCGCCTCCAGATCGGCGCTCACCTGCTGGATATTCTCTAGGGCGGCCCGGAGCGAGGCGCGATTTTCTAGAAGCAGGGCCGTGAACTGGTCGGCAGCCTCCTGGAGACTTGCGGCAGTTTGGCTCACTGCTCTAGCCGCCTCGGTGAATTGCAACAAGTCCAGATCTTCGGTGCGCAGGGCTGCCACCCGCTCTTCCAGGGTTTCCGAGAGGTTGGCCACGCTGTCGGCAACGCGGGTGATCCCTTCTAGGGTGGCGTTAAGGGTGCTAAAAACCTCATCATCGTCAACCCGTGCAAGCAACCGCTCCAGGCGAATCAGCAACTGGCCAAAATCCACCCCCGGTTTGCCCTCCACCACATCGCCATCGCAGATGATTTGGCTGCGGTCGCAATCGGCAGCTAGGGGGGATCCCACTGCCCCCTCGACACTCCCCCTAGGCAAGATGTCCACCACCGTCTCCCCCACCAACCCTGTTTGCTGGGTAATAAACAGAGCATCGCGGGGGATGATCAAGGGCTGGTCGATGGCCACCTGGACCTCCACCTGAGCTGCCTGAGGCACGATGCGCTCCACCCGGCCCACAGCTACTCCCCGCAGCCGCACGCTGGAGCCTTCCGCCAGGCCGGCCACATTGGGATAGGTGACGGTGAACCGAAAGCCGCGGCTGCCGAAGCGCAAGTTGTAGATCCACAAAAACAGCCCGGCAAAGCCCAGTGCCCCCGCCAAGATCAACAGGCCCACTGCCCCTTCTCGGATGGCTCGCGAACGCATCACACCTGCCCTGCCACTCGAATTGGCCCTTCTACGCTACCGCTGAAAAATTGCCGCACAAAGGGGTTGTCGCACGTTTCGATCTCTTGCACGGATCCCTCCCACTGCACCCGCCCCTGGGCCAAGAGCACAATCCGGTCGGTGGCGCGGTAGATGGTGCTGTGCTGGTGGGTCACCACAATGTAGCTCTCGCAAGCTTTTTTCACGCGCTGCAGATCCCGGATAAGATCTTCGATCACGGTGGAAGCAATGGGATCCAAGCCTGCTGTGGGCTCGTCGTAGAGCAGCAGTTGCGGCTCGTCCTGGGGCAGCGACGGATCCTCCATGATGGCGCGGGCGAAGCTGGCCCGCTTGCGCATCCCCCCAGAAAGCTCCTCCGGCAGGCTGTGCTCCTTGCCCGCCAGCCCCACCGCCTCCAGCTTGGCCGCCACCAGCTCCCGAATGCGTGCCCGCGGCAGCCGCGAGTGCTCATAGAGCAAAAAACCGACGTTTTCTTCCACCGTCAGGGAGTCGAAGAGGGCCGCTTGCTGGAATACCATGCCTACCCGCAGGGGGGGAGTCTGATGGCCGGCCTGAATTTCCGGCAGCGGGATCCCACACCAGAGCACCTCGCCAGCCTCCGGCTCCGTCAGGCCGGCAATAATGCGCAGCAAGGTCGATTTGCCGGTGCCGGAAGGCCCCACCACTCCTAGGGCATCGCCCCGGTACACCTTGAGGTCAATCCCATCCAGCACCACCGTAGACCCAAAGCGCTTGCAGACCTGCCGCAGCTCTACCAGAGGGATCGGATCGTTTACCTTGGCTGGAGAGGAAAGGGGCTGAGGTTGACCATTCTCTACCCCTGCTGGCGGCTTCTGCTGGCTGTCCCTGCTTGTGGCAGTGGCTTGCTGGCAGCACTTTGCCCACCACTTCTGGCAAAACTGCGGAATCAGGATACCTTCCTCCGGTGGCTTGCCTCCACTACTAGTCTACAAGGCCCTCCCGTTGCCCGAACAACCTGCCGGCGTTCACCGGCCCCAGGGATCCGAAATTCCTCCCTGGGCTCCCTTAGTCCAGCTCAGCGGCAGACTCAACCTCAGCAAGAGCGGCTAAGCCGGCAGGGATCCCTTCCGTCGAACTGGGCAGAGTCGAATCTGGCTGGGCCACGGCTGGAGGAGAAGGACTGCGGCGCTGCGAAAAGCCCCAGACAAACAAAGGCAGCACAGCCAGCACCATCCCCCATTCCGGGAGCTCAATTTGGGGGAAAAACACCTCCAGCAGCATGAGGCTTCCCACCAGGGCGATGATGGCAAAGGCAGCATCTTCCAGGCGGGAAAACTCATCCAGCCAGCGCAAGAACAAAGAGGCCATGTAGCGCATCAGGGTGATGCCGAGAATGCCGCCGAGGATGATCACCCAAGCCTTGCGGGAGACGCCCACCGAAGCGGCGATGCTGTCGAAAGAAAAGACTAGATCCGTCAGCTCTACCATCACCAGAGTTTGCCAAAAATTGGCCTGGCGAGTGATGTCTTGCTCGGGTCCTTCTTCTTCCCCGCGAAAATGCTGCCAGGCCAGCCAGAGCAAGTAACAGGCCCCAAGAAACTGAGCGGGCGGATACTCCACCAGCCAAACCGCTGCAAACACAATGGCGATGCGAAAACCATAGGCGCCAATGATGCCCCAGCGCAAAGCCCGGTTCTGTTGCTGGGGGGTGGGCAAATGCTTGACCAAAGCAGCTAGGGCGACGGCGTTATCAGCAGAGAGGGCTGCTTCCAAAAACACCAGAGCCACCACCAAAAAGAGATCCGTCCAAGTGAAGGACTGAACGATCCCCTGAACAAGAGCCACAGCGGTATTTATTGCCTCGATGGACATAGCAGCAAGCTTCATGTACCCCGGCTAAAAAATCGTTCGTTCAGTGCAGCCAACCCCAGACTGCTATCCTATAATCGACAACTCCTTTCATTTGCTTTCATTTTTATGGTCGTTTTTATGGTCGTTAGGGAGCGCCCCAAGAATGATACCTGAGGAAAGAACCCACCCCTCAATTCTTGGAAACAACCTCCCAGCGGAGACAGCCAAAATCCCGGCCTAGCCATGGCCTGAGTATAGCCTGTCTGGCTTAGGATTGTTTTACATTTCTTAACCTTCTCCCTCTCCAGGGGATGCAGGCGAGGGCAATCGCGACGCCAGCCGCTGGCCACAGCGCAGGATCTGGCCGGCCAGAATCGCAGCCCCAAAGCCGTTGTCGATGTTCACTACCCCCACCCCAGGAGCACAGGAGTTGAGCATGGTCAGCAGGGCAGCCAAGCCCTGGAAGCTGGCCCCGTAGCCGATGCTGGTGGGCACGGCGATCACCGGGCAATCGGCCAGGCCCGCCACCACGCTGGCCAAGGCCCCCTCCATGCCCGCCACCACGATCAGCACATCGGCTTCCAGGGCGGCGCGGTGGTGCAGCAGGCGATGGATCCCGGCCACTCCCACATCCCAGAGGCGCTTGACCTGAAACCCAGCCAGCTCGGCGGTGAGAGCGGCCTCCTCGGCCACCGGCACATCGGCGGTGCCGGCGGAGATCACGCTAATCTGGCCGGGACGGCGGAGGGTCTGCTGGGCCGGGATCCAGCACAGGCGGGCCACCGCGGAATACTGCGCCTGGGGCAGCCAGCGGCGGATCTGAGCATAGGTAGAAGCTTCCACTCGGGTGGCCACGGCCAGGGATCCCTGCCAGTGGAGCCGTTCCAGGATCTGGGCAATCTGCTCAGGAGTTTTGCCCGGCCCCCACACCGCTTCGGGAAAGCCGGTGCGTAAAGGACGGTGGTGATCCACATGGGCGAAGTCTCCTACCTCCTCGAAGGGCAAAAAGCGACAGGCCTGCAGGGCTTGCTCGGCAGAGAGCTGCCCTTGGGCCACCGCTTGGAACAGTTCCCACAAGGTTTGGGTTGGGTCGGGCATAGCAAGGGGATGGAGCGGCTCTACTGGGCCAAAGACCCGCGCGGGAAAAACAACACCGGATGCCAACTTTGCCGCAGGATCTCGCCAGTGAGGCTGCGAACCGACCACTCCCAGAAGCTGCCCACCCGCGGCGAGGCGGTGGCAATGGCGGTCATGTCCTCATCGGCGGCGGTGGCTAGGATTTCCTGAAGCGGGGATCCCACCCGCACCAAGGCCCGCAACTGCACCGGTTTTACCTGCTCGACCAGCGGTTCGACTAACCGGGCCAAGTCGGCCTCGGCCCTGCGCTTGAGCTCTTCTGCCGGCGATCCCTGGTTGCGGCGGGCGCTGGGATCCACCACATAGAGCAGCGTAATGGCCTGACACTGGGAAGTTCCTGGCAGCAGTTGGCCAAGACGGCTGAGGAGCTGCCGGCGGGGCTCCTCAAAGTCAAAAGGCACTAGGAGGGAGCGAAATAGGTGGCGGCTGCGCAGGCGCAATTCTTCCAGAGTAAAGGCGGCGATGAGTTGCGGACGCATCACCATTACCGGGATGGTCAGCTTCGGCAGCAGCTCCAAGGTGGTGCTTCCAAACAGTTTTTCGGTGAGCAGATCGTGGATCCCCATGCCTGTGATTAGCAAGTCGGAGCTGCAGGTTTGGATCCCTCTTAAAATCAGATCCACCGCCTTGCCCGCCTGCACCAAGACTTCGACTTCCAGCCCTGCAGGAACGGCGCTCAACACCTTGTGTAAGCGAGCCTGTTGCGCCTGCACTTTGGGGGTGAGGTCTTCGGGAAGGCCAATGTCGTCGTCCTGCCGAGCGACGCTATGCACAAAGGCAACGCGCTCAATCCCATTCAGGTAAAGCTCTTCTAGGCATTTGCCAAAACGCTGCAGTCCATCGCGGCAATCGGTGGCGATCAACAGGCTTTTGAACATATGGCTTTAGGCAGAGGGGGTAGCCAGCAACAGCGACCTGCCCTAGGGGGGCAATCTCAGGCTAACACCTCGCACCCCGGACCTGTCCTTGAAAGGAGTCCCGATCTACTTCTGCTGCGGCTTTCGCTCACCGATAGGGATCCGCCAAGTTGCGAAACTGGGTGTACTGGCTTTCAAACAAAAGGCGCACCGTGCCCGTGGGGCCGTTGCGATGTTTGGCGACGATCACCTCGGCAATGCCGCGATCGCTGGTGTTGGGATCGTAGTACTCGGGCCGGTAGATCATCATCACCACGTCGGCATCCTGCTCGATGCTGTTGTGCACCAGCAGGCCGTTGGCCACAAAGTTGTGGTGGCGGGGCATCTCGATGTCGTAAACCGGTTGCGGCTCCCCCGGCTCGCTAATGAAGACGACGGGATCCCAGATCAACCCCTCCTGCACCACCACCGCCACCTCCTCCTCCAGTTGCAGCTCGTCGAGGGTTTTCCAGCCGTCCCGAGTTAGGAAAGGGTGGTTGCCAGTGGCACGAATGGAAAAGTTGAGGCGGGTTTTTAGAAGACATGTGGGCTGCCGCCCACTGCAAAATACCCTCACTGGCTGTTGGGGCACCAGCCGCCCGCGCCCATTGAGGCTGAGCAGGCGCGGCAGTTCTGCTGAAGGCGGCAGGGCTGCCAGTTGCTCCAGGCGCCAGATCTTGCCGCGATCCACGTCCCTCACGCGGGTATCGCCGGCTAGACAACCCGACTCCCGCAAATCTGCCAGTTGCGGACGCTTGTCTGAGCGCGACTCCACTGCCCGGCTGAGCTGAGATAGCACCAGCACCGGCACCATCAGCTCTTTGGCTAGCGCCTTGAGGCCGCGGGTAATGCGCGACAATTCCTGCACCCGGTTGTCGGACTCAGATCCCTGGATTAGCTGCAAGTAGTCGATCAACACCAACCCCAACGTCCCTCCTTGCTCCACCTGCAGACGCCGCGCCTTAGAGCGAATTTCTGTAACCGTGCAGTTGGGCGTGTCGTCGATAAACAAAGGCAGTTGCGACAAAAAGCCAATCGCCTGCCCCAGGCGTTGCCACTCATTCTCGCTGATGCGCCCGGATCGCAGACGGCTACTATCAATGCGCGCCTCGCTGGCCAAGAGCCGCTGCACCAGTTGCTCCCGCGACATCTCCAGGCTGAAGATGGCCACCGGTTGCTTGACGTAGGCAGCCACATTTTGGGCAATGTTAAGAGCCAGGCTGGTCTTTCCCATCGAGGGACGGCCGGCTAGGATGACCAAATCCGACCGCTGCAAGCCCTGGGTCAGGTTGTCGAGGTCAATGAATTTGGTCGGGATCCCAGGGATCTGAGCCCCGCTCTGGAACCTCTCCTCCAACTCTGAGAAGATGTTTACCAAAACTTCCGAGGCTGGAACAAGGCTGCGCTGCACCCGTTCCTGGGTGAGGCTGAACACCTCTTGCTCGGCTCGATCCAGGAGCTGAGGGAGAGGCTGGCTAGTGTCGTAGGCCAGACGCGCCAAGGTGTTGCTGACTTGAATCAGCCGGCGGCGCATGTATTTGTCCACCACCAGACGGGCATACTGGTCAATGTTGACACTGCTAACCGTCTGCTCCACTAGGCGGCGAATTGCCGCCGTTCCTCCCACCCGCTCCAAGAGCTGGTGATCTGCCAACCAGGCAGAAACAGTGGTCAGGTCAGTGGGCTGGCCCTGGCTGTACAACTGCAGAGCAGCCCGGTAGATCTCCTGGTGGGCGGAGAGGTAGAACATCTCAGGCCGCAAGAGCTCCGCCACCCGCGCCATCGCCTCAGGGTCAAGGAGGATGCCGCCCAAGATCTCCTCCTCAGCTTCTATGTTCTGAGGCGGAAGCCGATCCCCACCGGTCAGGTCGTAATCGCTAATCACCACCAGCCAGGGTAGAAAAACCAAGCTCTCCCCCGCTCTCCGACTGCTAGGCTGCACACCCTAGCGCAGCGGGCCAAGTGGGCATAGCCGTCTGAACCAGAACCTCTTTTCTACTCAGGCGTGACCTGAATGCGCAGCGTAGCGGTAACCTCGGGGTGTAACTTCACCTGCACCAGGTAAACCCCAGTTTTCTTGATCTCCTCATCGAGTAGGACATTGCGGCGGTCGATATCGAGGCCACTGGTAGCCAGCACCACCTCGGCAATATCGCTGGCAGTTACCTGTCCAAAGAGCAGGTCTTTTTCGCCCACCTTCTTGCGGATGACAAAACGGCCAATCGTCTCCAAAGCCTTTTTGTAGTTTTCCGCCTGTTGCTTCTCAGCCAGCTTGCGGGCTGCTTCCTGCTCCCGCCGCATCTGCTGCTCCTTGAGAAGTCCAGGCGTAAGCCGCACCGCCATCTGCCGCGGGAAAAGGTAGTTGCGGGCATAGCCCGGCCTGACACTCACCACCTCTCCCGGCTTGCCGAGCCCAGGAACCGCCTGGCGCAGCATCACCTGCACATCTTTTGCCATAGGAGGAAGGCACCCACTCTCTTGACAGCTCTCTATTCTAGGCATTCCCCCGACCAATGTCAGCCCAGCCTCCCCCTGGGGTCTCTACCCTGATTAAGCCCGACAGTCGCGACCTCGGCTGCTGGGCCTAGAAATAACCTGAATTTAACCTCTTGTTAACCAAAAAAGGGTTGACCTTACGTTACATTTAACGACCGAGTTGCAAAGGCTGCGGTCTCAACGAGATCCTGTGCTTTCTTCGGCCCGGTGGACTGAACTCTTGGAGTTAGGTTTCACAGTTGCAGCTTTTGGACCTGGGCCAGGACACGCTCTTCAGTGGAGAGATCTCTGTCTGTATGTCGATGTCGCATTCCTTGGGTCGTCGTTCTTTCCTCAAGTCCTTGTCGGCAGTTGCTGCGGGTTTTGCGGCAAGTCAGGCCGGCTGGCAGCGAGTGTTTGCCCAGCAGAAGACGATAACCATCAACGGCGCTGGAGCTACCTTCCCGGCCCCCCTCTACCAAACGTGGGCCCAAGAATTTGGCAAGAAAAACCCCAACATCCAAGTCAACTACCAATCGGTGGGGAGCGGCGCTGGCCGTCAGCAATTTGTGGCCCGCACTGTCGACTTCGGCGCCAGTGATAGCGTGCCGCGTCCTGAGGAGATTAGCAAGATTGAGGGTGAAGCCAACCCTCCCAAGGGCATGGTGGCCGTGCCTATGGTGGGCGGGGCATTGGTGGCAGCCTATAACGTCCCCGGCGTAGGTCCTGAAATTCGCCTCTCTCGCCTGGCGCTGGCCAATATCTTCCTGGGCAAGATCAAGAAGTGGAACGATCCGCTGCTGGCTGGCCTTAACCCAGGGGTGACTTTCCCAGATATGCCGATTACTGTTGTGCACCGCTCTGATGGCAGTGGCACCACCGACATCTTTACCACCCACCTCAACGCCATTAGCCCCGAATGGCGGCAAAAAGTGGGCCGTGGCTCTTCCGTGAACTGGCCAACTGGCGTGGGAGCTCGCGGTAACGAAGGCGTTTCTGAACAAATCAAGCAGATTCCTGGCTCAATCGGCTATGTGGAGTACGGCTTTGCTAAGCTCAACAACCTAAATTTCGCTCGCCTGGAAAACCGGGCAGGCAAGTTCGTCGTCCCCAAAGTTGAGACGGAGCAGGCAGCGCTGGCGAGAATCAAGCTCGACGAGCGGCTGCTGGGGGTTGACCCAGATCCCGAAGGGGAAGACTCCTACCCCATTGTGGGCTACACGTGGATCTTGGCTTACCAAGTCTACCCCAAAGCTGAAACCTCCAAGGCTGTCAAAGAGTTTCTTCGCTACGCCCTCACCGAAGGGCAATCCTTTGCGGAGCCGCTGGGCTATGTGCCTTTGCCGGAGGAAACGCGGAAGAAAGCTCTGGCTGCCCTGGAAAAAATCACTCCGTAGAGGTTTGTACCCCCTACCCAGCAGATGACCACTACCTTTTCGGAGAGCAGTTCTCTATTTCGGCCCCGGCCCGTCTTCCAGCGCCGGCGCGACTGGCTATTTATTTGGGCAACGCGGATCGCCGTCTTTTTCTCGGCTTTCCTACTGTTGTGGATTGCCCTGGAGATTGGGATTCAGGCGCTACCTGCCATTCGGAAGTTCGGGCTGGGCTTTTTCTGGGGCACCACCTGGGATCCTGTTGAGAACATTTACAGTGCTTGGCCCCAGATCTACGGCACGCTGGTAACTTCTCTGATTGCTCTGATCGTGGGCGTTCCCTTAAGCTTTGGCATCTCCATCTTTTTGAGCGAGGACTTTTTGCCCAAGCCTTTGCGCACAGCCTTGATCATCGTGGTGGAGCTGCTGGCAGCCATTCCCAGTGTGGTCTACGGCATTTGGGGGTTGTTTATCTTCATCCCCTTCTTCCGCCCTATACAGATGTTTTTGTTCCAGCACTTCAACTGGCTGCCCATTTTCAGCACACCACCAGTAGGGCCTGGGATGTTGACATCGGGGGTTGTCTTGGGGATCATGATCATCCCCATCATTACTGCCATCGCCAGGGAAATGCTGGTGTCCGTTCCGCCAGAGTTGCGGGCGGCTGCCTATGCGATGGGAGCCACTCGCTGGGAAGCCATCTTTGGTGTCGTGCTGCCGGCAGCAATTGGCGGCCTCCTGGGAGCGGTGGTTTTGGGTTTGGGACGCGCCCTAGGGGAGACGATGGCAGTAGCGATGCTGATTGGGAATGCCCGCGGCATTAGCATCTCGCTTCTGGCTCCTGCCAGCAACATTCCAGCCCTATTGGCCAACGAGTTTGCGGAAGCGGGCCCCGAGCAGGTTGCAGCACTTATGTATTTGGCCTTGATTCTGTTAGCCATCACTCTGGTGGTTAACATTGCGGCGGAGCTGATGATACGCCGTGTCAAGTTTGCGCTAACAGCTTCGTGGGAGTAGAGGAACATGACAGCGCAAGTGCAGGCGGTAGAGCAAGGCAATTTGTTTAAGCGCAGAGCGAAGCCCTGGCAGCGCATCTTCTTGGATGTAGGAATGACAGCGCTGACAACTATCTCCAGCATCTTCGCCATTTTTGTGCTGGCTCTCATCCTCTACTACGTTTTCACCAGGGGCATCGAGCGCCTGAACTGGCAGACGCTGACCCAGCTTCCCCCTCCTCCGGGCGATCAGGTGGGCGGATTTGGCAATGCGGTGCTGGGGACGATTATTGTGGTGTCGATTGCTATCTCCATCACATTCCCCATTGGTCTATTCGCAGCCATCTATCTCTCGGAGTTTGGCAAAAACAGCCCCACGGCCTCCTTTCTGCGCTTCATTATCAAGGTGTTGACGGGGGTTCCCTCCATCATTGCCGGGGTGTTTGCCTATGGGGTGCTGGTGCTTTCCTCCAAAACCTTCTCGGCCCTTGCCGGCGGGATGGCTCTATCGGTGCTGACCCTGCCTATCATCATTTTGTCCAGTGAAGAGGCGCTGCGCCTGGTGCCGGCCGATACGCGGGCTGCTGCCTATGCGTTGGGGGCTTCGCGAGTGCAGACGGTGTTTCGCGTGGTGTTGCCAGCGGCTCTGCCGGTGATCCTGACGGGGGTGACGTTGGCCATTGCCCGCGCTGCAGGTGAGACGGCGCCCCTGATCTTCACGGCTTTGTTTAGCTTTCTCTGGCCCAGCGGTTTGTTGAAGCCAGTGGCCTCGCTGGCTGTGTTGATCTACAACTTTGCCCTTGTCCCCTTTGAAAACCAGCAGAAGCTTGCCTGGGGAGGGGCTTTGGCTCTGGTGATTTTGGTCCTGATTACCACCGTCAGTTTCCGGCTCCTTGTGAGTCGTCGCCAAGAAGTCATCACTATCTAAGCCTTGCAGTGACGTTATCTTCTTTTCAACACGCCTATGCGCTCTCCACTCTCTGACAAGTCGGGCTCTCCTGAGCAATCCACCCGGTTGGAGGTTGAAATAGAGACGCGGGATCTGAGCGTCTACTACGGCTCCCACCTGGCGGTTAAGCAGGTTTCCCTGAAGATCCCGAAAAATCACATCACAGCCTTTATTGGACCCTCAGGTTGCGGCAAGAGCACTATTTTGCGCTGCTTCAACCGCATGAATGACTTAATCCCAGGGGCAAGGGTAGAAGGCTCCGTTATCTTCCACGGGAAAAACATCTACGACCCGGATGTGGATCCCTCTGAGGTGCGGCGGCGGGTTGGCCTAGTGTTTCAGAAGCCCAACCCCTTCCCCAAATCCATCTACGACAACATTGCCTTTGGGCCCCGGATTAATGGCTACCAGGGGGATCTGGACGAGCTCGTGGAGCGGGCACTGCGCCAGGCCGTTCTCTGGGATGAGGTGAAAGATAAGTTGAGGATGAGCGCCCTTTCCCTCTCCGGTGGACAACAGCAGCGCCTCTGCATTGCCCGCACCCTGGCCATTCAGCCGGAGGTAATTCTAATGGACGAGCCTTGCGCCTCGCTGGATCCTATTTCTACGCTGCGCATTGAGGAGCTGCTTAAGGAATTGGGCCGTCGCTACACGATCATCATCGTCACCCACAACATGCAGCAGGCAGCTCGCGTGTCCGACTTCACTGCCTTCTTCAACACTGAACTTGACGAGAGAGGGATCCGCTACGGACGAATGGTAGAGTTTGACCGCACCGAGAAGATCTTCAACTCTCCCGCCAACCGCGAGACGGAAGAGTATGTGAGCGGGCGCTTTGGCTAAGTCGCAGCTGACAGAAGGGATCCCGGTCGTCTATCTTGATGGAGTGGAAGGCCAGTGGCTAGGGCATGGCCGATCGAGTCCGCCTGGATACCTGGCTGGTGGAGCGAGGGTATTTTTCTTCGCGCCAGCAGGCGCAGCGGGCTATCTTGGCGGGAGAAGTCTTCCTCAACGGAGTACGGGCGGAAAAAGCCGGGACGTGGGTAAGCGGAGATCCTGTAGTCCACATCCAGGCCAAGTCTGCTTTTGTCTCGCGAGGAGGAGAAAAGCTTCAGGGGGCACTGCAAGCTTTTCCCATTCAAGTCCAGGGTCGCATCTGTTTGGATGCTGGCATCTCCACTGGGGGCTTCACCGATTGCCTCCTGCAACGAGGGGCGCAGCGGGTCTATGGGGTGGATGTGGGCTATGGCCAATTGGCCTGGTCTTTGCGAACTGACCCGCGGGTAATCCTTAGGGAACGGACCAACTTGCGCTATCTTCAGCCAGCCGATCTCTACGGAACCGAGGTGCCCACTCCCAACTGGCCGGATCTGGCAGTGGTGGATCTCTCCTTTATTTCCCTGACTAAGGTGTTGGATCCTCTGTGGAAGCTGTTGCGCTCGCCGCGGGAAGCCTTGCTGCTAGTCAAGCCGCAGTTTGAGGCGGGCCGAGGCCAGGTGGGCAAAAGGGGGGTAGTGCGGGATCCGGCTATCCACGCTCGCGTGCTCCAGACGGTGATGCAGGCGGCAGTGAGTCGCGGTTGGCGGGTGCAGGGCTATACGTGGTCGCCTATCACTGGCTCTGCCGGCAACATCGAGTACTGGCTATGGCTTGCTGAAGGGGAAGGGATCCCTCTCCCCGACACCGGTGCGCTACAACAGATGAGCGAACAGGCAAGAGCAGCCTTACACCCATAAAGTAGTGCACTTGTCAATACGTCATTATGCCGAGTTGAGAACGATGAGCGCAGCCATTGAAGAATTGTTTCAGGAAGGGATCCGGCGCTACGAGGCGGGGGAAGCGGCCAAGACGCTGATCCCTTCCTTCGAGGCCATTTGTAAGGGATCCCCGAAGGCGGCAGCAGCCTGGACTTGCTTGTCCTGGCTCTATCTTTTGGAGGGGCAAGCGGAAAAAGCCCTGAAAGCTGCCCAAACTGCTGTGAAGCTAGACCCGGTGGACGCCCAGCCGCGGGTGAACTTGACTTTGGCGATGCTGGAGCTGAAAAAAACAGGGGTACGCCAGCAGGTGGAGATCATCAAGCAAATCTTGGCGCGGGATCCCGAGCAGATCGAGGGGGTCAAATCTAACTTGGCAGAGGGAGGGAACCGCCGTCCCAATTGGCCTCAGTTGAGCAAGATGCACCAATGGCTATTTGAAGTAGACCAAGCAGGTTAAGCAGGCTTAACCCGATTTTGCAACAAGAATTTAGGAAAATCTAGAGCTTGTCAACTTAATCCGCAACTTTTAACAATATTCTCATAGAGTTGGTGCTAGACTTCTCTTACCAAATCGCAAGACGGTATTCGGGCACCGCTGTGAGTTAGCTTGCATCCCACGCAAGCCTGTGGATTTGTTGGGCTTTGAGGAGATGCAAGGGTTTCTGTTTGGTGTGACACTTCTTGCATCGACTTGCATTGAAATTGAGTTCTGCTTTTGATTTTCTTTGACTGTAAATTGGAGGAACTTGAAGATGAACCGTCAGACCGTTTGGGTTAAAGGCGAGACCCGCAACCACCAGGGCCACTTCATCCCTCAATCCGAGTATACGTTGGTCGATGTTGACCAAAATGGCTGGGCGTTGATCTGTGTTGACAATGCCCGCTGCTATTATGTGGATCCCGACCAGCTCCGCTTTGAGGCGGGATGAGGTCTGTTGCTGCCCATGGAGGGCTTCCTGGCGAGAGTTTCCTAGGAGAGCAGCATCCTTCCCCTGCTTTTGGGCGTGGGTTTGTTTATGGTTTGGTATCCCTGAGGCTGCGCCAGAGGACTGGCCGGTGATGCCCATGTACAGAACCGGTTTTAAGCTGATACCTGGGGGCTCTGCGACCGCAACCCAACGATCAATCTAGCGGAGTCAGCCTAGGCAAGGAGGCAGCGCCCTATTTCAGCTTGGCCGACTCCCCAAGAACACAGAGGGCCTGGGCTGGAGCAGGCTATTTTTGCCCCTACTCAGGCTGTCCCCGCTCACGCATAGCTTCGGCCAGCAGTTGGGCTACCTCGGGGCGGGAGAACTCCGGCGGGGGGATCTCGCCGCGGCGCAGCATTTCCCGCACCTTGGTGCCCGAGAGGTGGATGCGCTGGTGGGGCTGGCTGGGGCTGGTCTTGGCCGTGGCCATGGTGCCGGTGACGGTGCAATAGAAGGCATGTTCAAACTTGAGGGGGATGATGCCCAGTTCCTCGGGACGGAACTCATCGAAAATGTGCTGGGCATCATAAGGGCCGTAGTAGTTGCCCACCCCGGCGTGATCCCGGCCCACAATAAAATGGGTGCAGCCGTAGTTTTTGCGAACGAGGGCGTGGAAGATGGCTTCCCGCGGTCCTGCATAGCGCATGGCTGCAGGGTTAATGGCCAAGATCACCCGCTCTTTGGGGTAGTACTTTTCAATCAACACCTCATAGCAGCGCATGCGCACCTCGGCGGGAATGTCGTCGCTTTTGGTAGCCCCCACCAGCGGGTGGAGAAACAGCCCGTCCACGATTTCCAGAGCGCACTTTTGAATGTACTCGTGGGCGCGGTGGATGGGGTTGCGGGTTTGAAAGCCGACAATGGTTTTCCAGCCTCTTTCCCGAAACAGTTGCCGCGACTGGGCCGGGTCGATCTGGTAGGCCGGGAAAAGGGGATGGGGATCCCGCTGCAGGAGGGTGACGGGGCCGGCCAAATAGACGGATCCCTGTTGGTAGAGCACCTTCACCCCCGGATGCTGCTCATCGGTAGTGCGGTAGACCTGCTGCGCTTCGCGGGTTTTGTCGTAGGTGAACTTCTCGGTCAATTCCAACAGGCCCAAGAGCCTGCCCTCGGCATTGGCCAAGGCAATGGTCTGCCCTTCCTTGAGATCGGCAGCTATCTCGGCAGAGACCGGCAGCGTTACCGGCAGCGACCAAGCCAGGCCGTTGGCCAGGTGCATCGTCTCCAGAACCGACTGGTAATCTTCCCGCCCCATGAAGCCAGTGAGCGGGCTGAAGCCCCCGATGGCGATCATCTCCAGATCCGACTGGGCCCGCTCGTCGAGGTGGAGGATGGGGCAGTGTTCAGCTTTGGAGCGCAGCTCCTGCGCCTGCTCAGGGGAGGCAATGCGGTTGACCAAGGTGCCCCCGTGGGGCGGAATGGCATCGCCAGAAACAGTCATCTTCGCCTGGGATGGAGTCATAGCGTGCAGACCGGAACGGCAACCGAGCAGACAGGGATCCCTAACCCTACACCCTCCTTTCCTCCGGCGCAATCCAGACTAGTACCAACTGCCTAGTCCAGCATGTAGGGGGGCATATCTTCGTCGGTGGGCGACACGTTGTCAAAGATGGGCCGATTCATGATCTTCTTTTGCGCGTGCAGAGGCGAAGGCTGGGGTTGCGGCTTGGGTAAAGGTGCGACTTGCCCTCGGCGGCTTTGCAGTTCCTGAATGGTCTTGGCCCGCTCCTCGGCCACCGCCTGTAACTGGGCCAGCGCCTTCTGCAATTCGTCGCGGTGGGCAGTGACTTGCTGTAGCTGAGCTTGCAGGGCAGAGACTTTGTTTTGGTAGTCCTGCAAAAGTTGTTGAGCTTCGGCCAGTTGGCTTTTGAGGGTTTCAAGGTCCGGCGATTCTGGGGCTGGTTCTGTAGGAGACTGAGAAGACATCGTTGTCGGCTCCTCGCCCGTGGGAGTAGATTCTGCAGGGGTGGGCTCTGAACTGGTTTTAGCACTGGCCTTGCGCCGAGTGCGGGAAGTTTCTCCCGAAGAAGGAAAGAGGCTACGGTCCGATCCAGTCACAAGAGCACCTCATGTTCGACAAACTGCTCCAATCGCTGACACACCACCGAGCCAGGCCGATAGTCCATGACCGTCAAGCCGTAGTCAAAAGCGGTGCGCAAATCGCTGCTATCTGGAATGGTAACGGGTGAAAGCACATCCGCAAAAATCTGTTGCGCTTGCACATACAATTGCCCGGTATGGGATCCGGACCAGATGCCCCCTGGCAAGTAGCGGTCGTCCAGCATGGTCAAGATGGCGCGGACTTGGCTCAACTCGCCCTTCAGGGACTCGACATAGCGCAGGGTCACCTCTGTACAAGAGAAGTCGACGCGGTTGAGCCGTGTCGGGATCAACACGCGCCGGGCCGCCCGCAGGGCGTTGGCGGTGAGGGCGTTCAGTTCCCCTGGCGTATCGAGAAAGACAAAGTCGTAATCCGGCAGCAGGGGAGCGAGCTGATGCTGCAACAGGTCTTGCCCGGAGTCGCCAGCAGCCGCCAGTTGGGCCGCCACTTCCGCCATGGTGCTGTGGGAGGGCGCCACATCCACCCCCTTGTCGGTGCAATAGATCACCTCTTCCAAAGGACGTCGGTACTGCGGGTGCAGGCTGGCCCAAACCGTTTCCTCGGGGGGCAGGGATCCGGCCTCTTCCAGGTAAAGGCTGCTGGCGGTGGCTTGGGAGGTGAGATCGATGAGCAGAACTCGGTAGCCCCGTTGAGCCGTTAACTGAGCCGCGTGGACGCAGAGGGTGGACTTGCCGGTGCCCCCTTTGTTGTTGGTAAAAGCCAGGACGCGTGCCATCAGCTTCCCCAGGGTTTGTTTCAGGCGCTTCCGATTTCCCGATTCCCCTTGGCCAGATTGGGTCAGGTGCCGCCGCAGCAGTCTATGCTATTGGGTGTAGCCTGGTGGAGGACAACCATGCGCGATGTACTGGCGATTATCCTGGGCGGTGGGCGTGGCACCCGACTTTATCCCCTGACCAAGCGCCGTGCTAAACCTGCTGTGCCTCTGGCAGGCAAGTATCGCCTCATCGACATCCCGGTCAGCAACTGCATCAATTCTGATATTGATAAAATCTACGTCCTCACCCAGTTCAACTCCGCCTCCCTCAACCGCCACATCATCAACACCTACCGCATGTCTCCCTTCACAGGCGGCTTTGTGGATATTTTAGCGGCCCAACAGACGCCCGATAACCCGGATTGGTTTCAGGGCACCGCCGACGCTGTGCGCCAATATCTCTGGCTGATGGACTCCTGGAAGCCGCGGGACTTCCTCATCCTATCGGGGGATCACCTCTACCGCATGGACTACCGCCCCTTTATTCACTATCACCGGCAAACCGGAGCCGATGTGACGCTGGCGGTGCTCCCCTGCGAAGAAAAAGTGGCTTCGGGTTTTGGCTTGCTCAAGATCGACGCCGATGGACGGATCGTCGATTTCAAAGAAAAGCCGCAAGGGGAGCTGCTGAAAGCCTGTCAGGTGGATACCCAAGCCCTCGGCCTCAGCCCGGAAGAGGCCAAAGCCAAGCCCTACATCGCCTCGATGGGCATCTATGTATTCAGGCGGGAGGCCCTCATCGAGATGCTGAAGGTGAAGGAGCACACCGACTTCGGCAAAGAGGTGCTGCCGTCAGCCATCGGCAAGTACCATCTGCAGGCCTACCCGTTCAAGGGCTACTGGGAGGACATCGGCACCATCGAGGCTTTTTATCGAGCCAACCTGGCGCTGGTGCAGCAGCCCAACCCTCCCTTCAGCTTCTTTGACAGCGAAATGCCCATCTACACCCGCCCACGCTTTTTGCCCCCCAACAAAATCCTCGATTCCCAGATCGTCAACTCCATGATTGCCGACGGTTGCATCATCAAAAATGCTCAAATTCGCAATTCCATCATCGGCATTCGCAGCCGCCTGGAGGCCAATACCATTGTAGAGAATACCCTGGTCATGGGGGCCGATTACTACGAGTCGGCAGAAGAGCGGCAGGCCAAGCTGGAGGCTGGGATCCCACCGGTGGGCATCGGCGCCAACTCCCACATCGTCAACGCCATCGTGGACAAAAACGCCCGCATCGGGCGCAATGTCCGCATCCTCAACAAGGATCACGTCAGCGAAGCGCAGCGGGAAGAGGAAGGGATCTGGATCAGCAACGGCATCGTCACCATCATCAAGGACTCGGTGATCCCGGACAACACCGTCATTTGATCGGGGGAAGCCGGCTTTGGCCGAGAACCTGGCTGGCGAACGCTGAGGAGGCGCTGTTAAGCAAGATAAGAGAAAACAAGAGGCTTTTGCCATTACGATAGATTACGATAGATATTAAGAGCTTTAAAAACAGATTGTGAGATCCCTTGAGCGTGGTTAACAGGATTTCCTCCATTGCCGACCTAGAAGTTTACGATCCGCAATTCATCACTCGTTACTACCGCTGGCGCCTGCTCCGGGTGATGGGTCGGGCGCTGGCCATTCTCTGGCCCCTCCTCTGGTTTGTTCTCTGTCTACGCTGGGATCAGCTTTGGGGACAGGGGGATCGCAAAGTGCCCCAGCGGGCAGAGCAGTTGCGCAAGCTGCTCACTGACCTAGGGCCTACCTTCATCAAGGTGGGGCAGGCCCTCTCGACGCGACCGGACTTGGTGCGCAAAGACTACTTGGAAGAGCTCACCAAGCTGCAGGATCAATTGCCCAGCTTTCCTTCCCAGGAGGCGTTTGCCCGCATTGAGTCAGAGTTGGGCCGTCCGATCACCGAGATCTACGCCCAGATCTCGCCCGAGCCGGTGGCTGCCGCCAGCTTGGGCCAAGTTTACAAAGCGCAACTGCACAGTGGCGAATGGGTGGCGGTGAAGGTGCAACGGCCCCACCTGCGGGAGCGGCTGAGCCTGGATCTGTACCTCATCCGCTGGGCCTCCACCTGGCTGGGGCCTTGGCTGCCCCTGAACCTGGGCAACACCTTGACGGCGGTGGTGGATGAGTTTGGTCGCAAGCTGTTTGAGGAGATCGACTACCTGCAGGAGGGACGGAACTGCGAGCGCTTTGCCGAATACTTTCGCGGCGATCCCGATGTGTATGTGCCGCGCATCTTTTGGGCCTACAGCACCCGCCGGGTGTTGACCCTGGAGTGGATTGACGGCATCAAGCTCACCGATGTGGAGCGCATTCGGGCGGCCAACTTGGAGGTGAAACAACTGGTGCGCATCGGCGTGGTGGCCGGACTGAAGCAGTTGCTGGAATACGGCTTTTTCCACGCCGATCCCCATCCGGGCAACCTGTTTGCCCTCCCCGATGGCCGCCTGGCCTACATCGACTTTGGCATGATGGATCAGCTCACCGAAGAAATGAAGGAGTACCTGGTGGACGCGCTGGTTCACCTGGTGGATCGCGACTACGACGCCTTGATCGACGATTTTATTCACTTGGGCTTTTTACAGCCGGATGTCAACCGTCAAGAGCTGATCCCTGCTTTGGAGACGGTGTTGGCGGATGTGTTGAACCAGGAGGTGGGCAACTTTAACTTCAAAACCGCCACCGACCAGTTCTCCGATTTGATGTACCGCTACCCCTTTCAGGTGCCCTCCCACTTTGCGTTGGTCATCCGCTCTTTGGTTACCCAAGAGGGGGTGGCCCTCAGCCTCTATCCGCAGTTTCGCATTGTCGGCGTGGCCTATCCCTATGTGGCCAAGCGCCTGCTGACGGACGAATCGCCCCGCATTCGCCAGCGGCTGCTGCAAGTGCTAATTAAAGATGGCAAGTTCCGCTGGAACCGCTTGGAGAACCTGATCCAAATTGCCCGCAGCGATGGGGGGCTGGATTGGGTACCCACCGCCCGCATGGGTTTGCGCTACCTGATGTCGGAGGAGGCCCGTGAACTGCGCCGCCAGTTGGTGCTTTCTCTCACGGAAGATGACCGCCTTCACTTTGAGGAGCTGCAGCGGCTGTGGCATGTGATCAGCCCCGACTTGTCTCCAACTCACCTCTGGCAGGCGGCACTGGGATCCCTGCCCTCAACCAGCGATCTGCAACATACTTTGGCCGAGTTGAGGGAACAGGTGCAGGCCCACCTGGAGCGGCTCAGCCCCTGGCGACTTCCCCAGCCCTGGCCGAATTGGCTGGCGGGAGTGGGACAGGAAAGGTAAAACGGAAAAAGATAGCTTAAGTTTGGTGAGCTGGACAAAAGCGTGGCAGATCAGAAAGGCGACTTCATTGCCGGTGTGGTAGCCGGCGCTGTGTTGGGCGGGATCATCGGCGGGGTGATCGCCTTTGTGCTGGCCCCCCGACTAAGCAAGGGATCCGCCGAAGGCCAGCGCCGGGATCCCGACCGTCTCAACGGCACCTCTGTCCCTCCTGAACGACCGCGCCTCCGAGCCTCGGGTGAGCCGGCTGTGCCCAGCTCCGGCGACTGGAGGGAGTGGGAACAGGAAACAGAGCGGATTGCCCAGGCCCGCCGCACCCTCGAAGCCAAGATTGCCGAGTTGAACGAGGCGATCCAGGCCACCCGCGCACAACTGCTCGTCAAGGAGATATCTTCTAGCGCTGTCGAGGAAAAGCCTTAAGCAGGGGACCCCTGTCCATGCCAAACTAGAGGCGGCACTGGCTTTCTCCTCTGGGGAGTGCCAGCGTTCTCGCCTCTCGGCTGAGTTGCTCTCCTGGATCAGGTCTGCCTCTGCCGACAGCGCTTAAGTTGTTGAAGAGTTGTTCCCTCGCTGTTTCTAACCATGATGCTCAGCCCTTTGTTGCTCCCTCTCCCTTGGACAGACGGCCTCTCTCTGGGGCTGGTCTACGGCAGTGCCGCGTCTTTGCTGTTTCGCTCCCTTTACCAGTTCATCGTCATTTACAACGCGCTGTTGATTGTGCGGATTTTGCTGAGCTGGTTCCCACAACTGAACTGGTCTAACCCCATTCTGTCGGTGCTCAGCCAGCTCACGGATCCCTATCTCAACCTCTTCCGCGGCCTCATCCCCCCCATCGGCGGCTTGGACTTTTCCCCCTGGCTGGCCTTCATTTTGCTCAGTTTTGCCATGCAGGTGGTGGGCCAGTTTGCCTAGCTGCTGTAGCACTGGATTCATCTGGATAGGCCGGGATCCCTTTACGATGGAGAGCTGCTTTTTTCGTTGCCCGCCATGCAGATCCCCGGCGTTGCCCACTACTGGCTGCTGAATGCTCAGGTTCCCCTGTCGGTACTGAAGGAGGCGGTGCCAGGAGCTGTTCCCAACCGCGATAACCTGGTGTTGCTGGATCTGGAAATCGAAGGGGGGCAGATCCGCCAAATTCGGCTGGCAACAGGGATCCCGCCCCAGGGGATCCCCGGCGTGGATCTAAGGCGGGGCCAAGTGTGGCCGTGTTTTGTGGACATCCATACCCACCTGGACAAGGGGCATGTGTGGCCGCGCACCCCCAATCCCGATGGTACCTTTGCCGGGGCGAGGCAGGCCGGCCAGGAAGATTGGGTGAAGATGAAGCAAGCCTATGACGGGGATCCGGAGCAGTTTCGGGAGGATCTCTACCGTCGCTTCAGCTTTGGTTTGCGCTGCAGCTATGCCCATGGATCCCAGGCAGTGCGCACCCATCTGGTCTGTGAGAATCCTCAGGTTATGGGGGCCAACTGGGAGGTGTTTGTCCAGTTGCGCCGAGAGTGGGCGGGCAGACTGGAGCTGCAAGCAGTAACGCTGGTGGACCTAGACTTCTTTCTCACCCCCGCAGGGGAGAAGCTGGCAGACAAGGTGGCAGAGCTGGGCGGGCTCCTGGGTGGGGTGGTGACGATGGGGCCAGAGCTGGATCGGCAATTGGATCGGGTGTTTGCCCTGGCCAAGGAGCGGGGCTTGGCTCTGGACTTTCATACGGATGAGACGGATGATCCGGGATCCCTCACATTGAGACACGTAGCAGCGGCGGCCTTGCGCAACGATTTTCCCCATCAGGTGGTGTGTGGCCATTGCTGTAGCCTGGCCGTGCAACCGCCGGAGGTGGCCCACAAGACTATGGCCTTGGTCAGAGAGGCGGGAATTGCCGTGGTCAGCCTGCCCATGTGTAACCTGTACTTGCAAGCCCGTAACCCCGGCCATACCCCCCGCTGGCGGGGAGTGACGCTGTTGCATGAGCTGAAAGCCTTGGGCGTGCCGGTGATGATAGCCAGCGATAATTGCCGGGATCCCTTCTACGGCTTTGGGGATCACGATGGCTTGGAGGTGTTCCGGGAGGCCACCCGCATTTTGCACCTGGATACCCCCTATGGGGATTGGCCACAGGCGATTACCACCACCCCTGCCCGCATCATGGGCTTGACCGAGCGAGGGCAAATTGGGGTGGGGCTGCCGGCAGATCTGGTGCTGTTCAAAGGACGTGGCTTTGATGAGCTGCTTTCCCGTCCCCAGCACGACCGGGTGGTGCTGCGCCAAGGTCAGCCCATCGACACGGCGCTGCCGGACTACGCAGAGCTGGACGACTTGATGGAGAGGGTGGGGCGGACTTAGCCAGCGGGGTTGGGGAGCCAGGCTTTAATCTGGGCGGCAATGCGCTGAGCAGCGCCAGGGGATCCCATACGCCGCTGCCCGTGGGCTCGCAGTTGGTCGGCGTAAGCGGGATCGCTGGCCAGGCGGCTCAGAATCCGGCAGAGCACGGCAGGGGCCTGCTGGGGTGAAGTGAGGTGGACTGCGGATCCCAGGAGACGGGTTTGAGCTTCGGCAAAGCGGGGGGTAAATTGCGGCCCCTCCCCCGGCAGGGTGACCACCGGCTTCCCTAGGCCCACGCATTGTTCCGTGGCCGTCCCCGCCATGGCCAGCACCGCTGTTGCCCGGTGAGCACAGGTGCCAAAATCTCCCCACACCAGGAGCAGGTCGCGGCGTCGAGCAGGGATCCGCTCTTGAAGGGGGTTCCGCTCCAGGTTAGGGCTGAGGGCGGCGTAAACTTGGATTTCCGGCGGCAGTTGCTCTACCACCTGCATCATCAAGGCCCAGTTGCGGTAGGCTTCCGGCGGGCGGGATCCCGGCAGCAGCAGCACCGCGGGCCGGTCGGGATCCAAAGGCAATTCTCCCCGCGGCTCCAGGTCATCCATCATCGGGTTGCCCAGGTAGAAAGCCCGGAGGCCCCGTTTTTGCAGAGCGGTGGCCGTCAGCTCATCTCGCAAGAAGGAGCCGCGACAGCGCCTGCGGGCCATGAGCCAGCGCTCCCAGGGCAGGTAATCGGAAACCGGCTGTCCCAGCCAAGCGCGTCGGTAGGGCCCTTGTTCGTCCCGCCAATAATAGTCCGACTTGGCTGTGCCCACGAAGACGTAGGGGCTGCCGCTCCACCAGGCCATTAACAAAGGCACAATGTCCCCCACCGCCAGCACCAGCTCGACCTGAGCCGCCGCCCGGCGAACCAAAGCCAGTTGCCGCCCCGTCAGGCCCAGCAAGCCAGCGCGCAGATCCCGCCACAACTGCCGCCAATCTTGATAGATAAATCCCCCTGAAGGCATCACCTGGGTCAGGGGCAGCAGCGGGATGCCGCGGCGGCAATAGGCGGTGCCTTCCCCCACAATCGGCAGGGCTTGCACCGAGATCCCCAGGCCGGTCAGGGCCAGGGCGATGCGACTGCCCACCTCATCTTCCCCGTGGCCATTGCTCAGGCACAGCACCCGCGACAAATTCTGTGGATTCATTGGGTAGAGGATGGGAGTTCAACTCTGGGGTGTTGCCGCCTCCATTCGAGCTAAACGAGCAGAACCCTGTAGCTTACCAAAAATCTCTTCTTAAAATAGAGCCAACCTGCGAGGGGAAGCCAGGGTAATGATCCGAAATGAGCGACAACGAGCCGAGTTTATTGCAGCGGTGGAAGCTTTGCGCCTGGAAGGCCCTTACTTCGTCGAGACCCGTCTTACCCGTCAGCGGGGGTATTTTTGGCGGGCGGTGAAGGATGTGGCCGCCGGCCAGCCCTGGTGGGAGATCCGCTACTTTCCTGCCTGCGAGTGCTATGCTTGGGCCTACCTGCCGGAAGGGATCGGCCCCCGTGAGTTTGCCTGGGGACACACGCCACAGCAAGCTTTCCTCAACGCCCTTTGGCAACAGCCTGCCTCCTTTTCGGACAAAGGCTAGGACAGGTGCCAGAGAAACCGTTTCAACTTACAGTAAAAAAAAGATTAAAACTCCCACGCGCAGGGGACATGAAACCGCAGGCCGTCGCCCGTATCCTGGATGCCAACCTCGACCGAGCTCGTGAGGGATTACGGGTGCTAGAGGAGTGGTTTCGCTTTGGCCTAGAAAACGGCGAGCTGGCCAGCGAATGCAAGGCCATGCGCCAAGCCCTGGCCCGCTGGCACAGCGACCCGCTGCGGTTGGCCCGCGACACCCCTGCCGATCCGGGCACCCAGATCTCCCATCCGCAAGAGGAGCAACGGCGGGATCTCGGCCACCTGCTGCAGGCCAATTGCAGCCGTGTGCAAGAAGCGCTGCGGGTCTTGGAAGAATACGGCAAGTTGGCCGAGTCCAGTCATTGGGTAGCACCCGGCCTGGCCAAGCTGGCCAAAGACATGCGTTATCGGCTCTATGTTCTAGAAAGCGAGCTGCTGGGGGGATCCCTGCGCCAACGGCTGTTGGCGGCCCATCTCTACCTGGTCACCAGCCCGGTGCCCCACTGGCTGGAGGTGGTGGAAAAGGCGCTGCGGGGAGGGGTGACGCTGGTGCAGTACCGCCGCAAGAACCTCACCGATAGGGAGATGCTCTGGGATCTCAAACAGTTGCGGCAAGTGTGCGACCGCTACCAGGCGTTGATGATCGTCAACGACCGGGTGGACTTGGCCTTGGTCAGCCAAGCGGATGGGGTGCACCTGGGCCAGACGGATCTGCCGGTTGCCCAGGCGCGGCACCTGCTGGGATCCCAGCGCCTGATTGGCCTGTCGACCACCAATGCCGAAGAGCTGGCCCAAGCCCTCAATAGCGGCGTGGACTATATCGGTGTCGGCCCCGTCTATGCCACCCCCACCAAAGCGGAAAAACCCCCCGCCGGCCTGGAGTACGTGCGCCTGGCCGCTGAGAAGGCCCACTTGCCCTGGTTTGCCATCGGCGGCATCGACCTCCACAACCTGGCCGAGGTGCGCCAGGCAGGCGCCAGCCGCGTAGCCGTGGTGCGGGCCCTGATGGAGGCGGCGGATCCCACCCAGACCGCCCGTGCCATGCTGGCCGAACTGCAACGGATCCCTGCTCTATCCTGAAGTTAGACACAGAATCTTCTCAAAACCCTCCTAACTCCCGATGGCAGAAGCCGTAAAAGATCTCACTGACCCCACTCGGCAAAGCGGCGGGGATCCCATCCTGAGCGGGATCGCCACCGAAGTGCAAGGGGAACTGGTGCGGGAGCTGGATCTGATGATCCGGGCTCGCTACCCCCTGATCTACTTGGTTTCTCCAGAAGAGGAGCCAGCGGATGCTGTGCTCGTGCAAGTAGCCAAGAGAACCGATCCGCCGCGGCGGCTGCTGTTTTGGGACGTGGTGCGGGGCTGGCAAGATAGCGGCGAAGATCGCGGCTCCATCATGGCCGCCCTGGGGCGGGTGTGGCGCTCGGCTCCTCAGGAAGACACCCTGTTTGTGTTGCGGGATCTGCACTTTGTGCTGCGCAACGCCAGCAGCGACAAAAACGCCCCTATCCTGCGGGAGCTGAAAAACCTCAGCCGCGAGCTCAAGCGCACCCGCAAGACGCTGATCCTGCTCAGCCACATTCTAGAAGTGCCCAGCGACCTGGCCGAGGAGATCACCGTCGTCGACATTCCCCTGCCCAACAGCGAAGAGATCAGCCGCCTCATCCAGCTCTATGTGGCCCCGGAAAAACTCAAGCTCACCCCCCTGGCCCGCGAGCAACTGGTCAAAGCCTGTCAGGGGCTGAGCCGGGAGCGCATCCGCCGCGTCTTGGCTCGCGCCCTGGCCGCCAAGCAGGAGGTGAACGAGGCCGACATCGACCTGGTGTTGGAGGAGAAAAAGCAGGCCATCCGCCAGACCGGCATCCTGGAGTTTTTCACCGCCCGCGAGACCCTGAAAAGCGTGGGCGGGCTGGACAACCTCAAAGCTTGGGTGCGGGTGCGCCAGGAAGCCTTTACCGAAGAGGCGCGGCGCTACGGCCTGCCCAATCCCAAGGGCGTGCTGCTGGTGGGGATCCAGGGTACCGGCAAGTCCCTCTCCGCCAAAACCATCGCCAACGAGTGGCGGCTGCCGCTGTTGCGGCTGGACGTTGGGCGGCTGTTTGCCGGCATTGTTGGCGAATCGGAAAGCCGCGTGCGCCAGATGATCCAACTGGCGGAGGCCATGGCCCCCTGTGTGCTCTGGATTGACGAAATCGACAAAGCTTTTGGCAACATCACCAGCAGCGCCGACGGGGACTCGGGCACCAGCCGTCGGGTGTTTGGCAGCCTGATTACCTGGATGCAGGAGAAGACCAGCCCCGTTTTCATCGTGGCCACCGCCAACAACGTGCCCCTCTTGCCGCCGGAGCTGTTGCGCAAGGGCCGCTTCGACGAGATCTTTTTCCTTAACCTACCCACCCACGCTGAGCGCAAGGAGATCTTCCGGGTACATCTGCAGCGGCTGCGCCCCAGCCGGCTGCGGGAGTTTGACCTAGATGAGCTGGCAGCAGCCGCCCAAAACTTCAGTGGCGCCGAGATCGAGCAGGCTATCGTTGACGCTATGTACAACGCCTTTGGAGGCAGCGGCAGCGGCGCTCGGCGAGACTTTACCCAGGAAGACATCCTGCAGGCCATCCGCGAAACTGTGCCCCTGGCCTCCATTGCCCGCGACCAGATCGAAAGCCTTAAGTGCTGGGCCGCCCAGGCAGGCGCTAGAACCGCCTCCCAGGATGCTCAGGTGCTGCAGGAGATGAAGCAGTGTTTTGCAGCTTCCTAGAGGGGATCCCCGATTTTTCCTGCTTGAGGGGAGCGAGTGGGAAGCCCCCTAGGCTCGGGTTTGGGCCTTGGAGTCGGATCCCGTCACTGAGGCATTAGTTCGCCTCTTCCCCTTCGTCTCTGGGAATGGATGGTCGAGATAACCCCACCTCCGGCATCCCCTCGTGTCACAATGGGTAAGGATCGGCTTTTTTTGTGTCTTGGCGCTGTGCTCAAGCTCCTGTACTACCGCGAGATCCCTTGCCCAGATACCGCTCAAGTGCTGAGCTGGCTGCAGGAGCACCTGCCTCTGCCTGCGAGCAGCCAAAAGGTACTCACCCCCACTGGGCTACGCCTAGAGGGATCCGGAGCGCAGCTGGCCGTTTTCCTCTGGTCGGGGCTGAACACCACCTATCTCAAGATCTTTCAGTGGTCAGAGCGGCCTTTCCCCCAGCAGGGCCGCTGGCTAAAGGAAGTGGAAAGGGCTATCCAAAGCCAATTTCCCCACCGCTACCCGCAGTTGCCAGATGTCGATCTCAGCCAGGGATCCATCTTTGAGCAACTGGAGCCCTTTTACCCGCAGACGGTGAAGTATTTCCGCCGCATCCCCAACGGGGAGTTTGACCTGCAGCGGGTTTACTGGTGGGAGAAACGCTGGCGGGAAGAAGTCCAATCCCCTCACGCTTGCCGGCCCCCCGTGCTATTTCGCCAGCCTGCCCCAGAGCCCGCCCCCCAAGAGTGGGACTTGGTGATCGTGGGCGGGGCGTTGGGGGCTATCTACGGCGCGGCCATGGCCCGCTTAGGTTACCGCGTGGCCCTGGTGGAACGGCTGCCCTTTGGCCGCATGAACCGGGAGTGGAACATCTCGCGGCGGGAGCTGCAGACGCTGGTGGAGTTTGGTCTCCTCAGCCCTGAGGAGATGGAGAGCCTCATCCTCAGGGAATACACGGATGGTTTTAACAAGTTTTTTGATGGCAACAGCCCCGTGCGCGCCCCCGTCCTGCACACGCCGACGGTGCTCAACCTGGCCATTGATGCCGAAAAGCTCCTGCAGCTCTGTGGTCAAATCTTGAGATCCAGGGGTGGTGCCATCTACGAGCGCAGCGAGTTTCAGCGGGCCTACATCGAGGAGCAAGGCGTCACGGTGGTGGTTAAGGACCTAACCACTCAAGAAGAGTTCTCTCTGGGATCCCGCCTGTTGGTGGATGCCATGGGGACGGCCTCCCCCATTGCCCAGCAGCTCTACGGCCGCCGCGCCTTCGACAGCGTTTGCCCCACGGTAGGGGCCACCATTGCAGGGGGGTTTGAGCCAGGAGTTTGGGATCCCCAATTTGGCGACATCCTGGCCAGCCACGGCGACATCAGCCGCGGTCGGCAGCTCATCTGGGAACTGTTCCCTGGGCCGGGGGAGGATCTCACCTTCTACCTGTTCCACTACCACCAGGTGCATCCGGAAAACCCGGGCTCCCTCTTGGAGCTGTACGAAGACTTTTTCACCATCCTGCCGGAATACCGCCGCTGCGACCCGGAGCGCCTGCAGTGGAAAAAAGCCACCTTTGGCTACATCCCCGGACGCTTTGGCCAGCAGCCAGCTCCCCAAGAGCCCTTCGACCGCCTCCTTTTAATTGGGGATGCGGCAGCTCTGCAATCGCCCCTGAGCTTTACGGGGTTTGGATCCCTGGTGCGCAACTGCCCTCGCCTGTGCGATTTGCTGGACACAGCCTTGCGCCATAATCTCCTCAAAGCCGCCGACCTAGCCCAGATCCGCGCCTACCAGGGCAACTCCGCCGTCACTTGGCTGTTTTCGCGGGGGATGATGGTGCCCACCGGCAAGGTGTTGCCGCCCGAGCGCATCAACGCCATCCTCAACAGCTTTTTCGGTATTCTCGCCACCGAGCCGCCTGAGGTGGTGGACGACTTTATCAAAGACCGGGCTGGCTGGCTGGCCTTTAACCGCATGGCTATCAAAGCGGCTCTGCAGAACCCGCGGCTGCTGCTGTGGATCTGGGAGGCAGTAGGAGCGGAAGGCTTTGCCCAGTGGCTACCTACCTACTTCAGCTACACCGGACTGGCTTTGCTCTCGGCCCTCCTGGGAAGTTGGTTTCCCAAGCTGGTGCGGCGCCTGCAGCCCTGGCTGGAGTCCCGCTACCCCCGCCTGTGGTTGCGCTGCCTGAGCTGGAGCTACACCCTCACCTACGGGGTAGGCCAGCCGCGCCTGGAGTTTCATCTCCCCGCTCCCAGCTCTCCTGCCGCGCAAAACCTGCAAAACCCAATACCGACCTGGATAGAAGAAAGGGCCTAGGCCGGAGACTTTCACCAAGCCGTTGTTTCCACCGTCTCTCTGGCGCCTCCAGGAAAGGCGGGCGTCAACTGTTTTGTCGGCAGAGTCAACTCACAAAAAATCTCGAGGAGTGCTGGCAGTCCTTGCTTTGGTTTGCTAGCAGTTTTCGGCCTTATCTGCACAAGATTGTTTGCCGCAGCAGCCGATTCCCAGGTAGTGGCCAGCGGCAAAAGAGCTGTGTCCACCTGCTCTTTACCTTGGCAATTGGCTCAAGTTGAGTATAATCAGTGCCTACCATCCACTAACCTTCAGGTTCAGGCCGAAGAGGGTTGGGAAGGGATCCCAACTTGAATCGGTCGAGGAGTTTCTGAACCTCTTTTTGCAAGGTCTCTATTTTGGCAAGAAAACTAGGACCATGGTTTATACTTTTGAAATCATCGGCATTGCCCCTGCCCTCGATTTTTTCTGGCAGCAGCAGGAGCTGGCAAAGCGGCCTTGTCGGGTAGAGTACCTGGGCACCCGCCCTTGCACCCTGGATGCGCTGCTGGGATCCTTGGAGGAGGTGCCGGCGCGGCGGGGCTGGGATTTGGATCAGCTAATCGAAGCGGTTATTCGCTTCTGGTGCAACAATCCCGACTTGGTCAGTTTGTGGCGGTCTCGCTTTCAGGATGCCGGAGAAGATGTCCTGCTGATCTCGCGGGTGGGGCCCATTCAATCCCTACAGCAGGAGTTTGAGTGGCTGCTCAACCAATGAGATCCCTAAACCGGGTAGGCTAAGGGCAGGATTGTTTCGTAACTACCCATGAGCGACACCGTTTTCAGCAAGATCATCCGCAGGGAGATCCCGGCCCAGATTGTCTACGAAGACGAGCGAGCCATCGCCTTCAAAGACATTGCTCCCCAGGCTCCTGTCCACATCTTGGTGGTGCCCAAGGAGCCTATCCCCGGCATTGCCCAGGCCAAGCCCGAACACGAAGCGTTGCTAGGGCACCTGCTGCTGACGGCTCAGCGGGTGGCTGTTGAAGCTGGCCTAAGCAGAGGTTATCGCTTGGTCATCAACCAAGGAGAAGACGGGGGTCAAACCGTCTTTCACCTGCACATCCACGTTCTGGGCGGTCGGGCGATGGGCTGGCCGCCGGGCTAGCTTCGGGTTTTGCCGCCAAGTGGGGCCTCTACAGCTAGAATGCTGCCATTGAGGGTGGCTGGCAGGCGAGGTTTAGAGGCGATGGAGTGGCATGTTACCGATGCGGAAAGCCTGATGATCATCGACCAGGAGGTGGGCAAGCACGAGCTTTCCCCCGCCGAGTATGAGGTGGTTCGTCGAGTTATTTACGCTACTGCAGATTTCGAGTATCTCCACCTCATCCGTTTTGGCAACGAAGCCCTGCAGGCTGGGGCGGCGGCTTTGGCGGCGCGCACCACCATTGTGGTGGACGAGCCGATGGTGCAGGTAGGCATCGCGCGGGCCGTGCAGAACACCTTCTCCAACCCCATCTACTGCGGCAGCGAAGCTGTCACCCGCCCCCAGAGGGACAAGACCCGCTCTGCCTGGGGCCTGCAAACCCTAGCTCAGCGCTACCCTGAGGCAATCTTTGTCATTGGCCAATCCCAGACGGCTCTTTCCACCCTGGTGCAGTTGATCGCCGAGAAAGAGGTATCCCCTGCCCTGGTCATCGCGACGCCGGCTGGGTTTGTGGATGTGGTGAAAGCCAAGCAGGAGCTGGCCGATTCCATGGTGCCCCACATCCGCACTGAGGGACGGAAGGGCGGCCCTGCAGTGGCGGCGGCGGTCTTGGATGGCCTGCTGGATTTGGCTTGGCAGGCCTATGTGGGAGCCAGCAGCCCAAGCCCTACTGGCAAATCAGTTAGCGGATAGAGGGGAGCTCCGTTGATCTGATGATCTAAATGGTTCTGATCCAGATCACAGGCTTGGCAGGATCTCCGTCATGCTTCCCTCGGTCTGGCTTCGAGAAGATGGGAGCTATCTTCTCAGTGCCGGACAAAAAAGCCCGAGAAGCGGCTAGTCGAGGCAGAGCGAGGGATCCGGTCATGCAGCAGTTCATTTGGGTTTGGGGAAGCGGCTGGCTTTTGGCTATGGCCTTGGCCAGGGGAGGATGGGCCCAAGCGGAGGTAGCGGCTCTTTTGCCCGCCGGACAGCCGGCTATATCGCCCTCTCTCCCTGTGCCGTCGAACATCGACCAGAGGGAAGCTCGACTCAGCCCCTACCAGCGCTGGCAACAGCAGCATGCTGCCGCGGAGATTCCCTCTTCTGGGTTTGGGGAGGTCTTCTACCGCCTCGCTCAGAAAGCGGAACAGAGCCCAGAGGGGCTGCCTTTTCCACTGCGGCCAGCCGGGATCCCTCTGGGAGAGGGTAGCCCTTTTTTCCTCCATGTCAACGGGCTGGTCTACCAACTGTCCTATTGAAATAGGCGGGGAGGTTTTCGCGTTAGCAGGACGGCTATTTCAAGCCCTGCTGAACCTCTCCTCTCCCTGGGGGTGAGGGATCAGTAATGATTCCCCACCTTGCGGTGGTGGACGGCGGTGAGGCCCTCCAGGTTGGAGACCCGCCCGGCTTCTAGGGTGCTGTAGACCACCCAGTGGTCGCTGGTTTCTAGGCGGCTGGCCACGCGGCACTCCAGGTAGGCCAAGGCATCGGCCAAGATGGGGGATCCGTTGGCGGCGGGGTAGGTCTTGATGCCGGCAAAGCGGTCGGCTCCCGGCGGGAAGCGCTTCAGGAAGTGGCGCATTAGGGACTGGTGATGGCCTTCCTGCAACACGTTGAGGACAAAGGTATCGCCCACCTGCAGGAAGGACTCGATGGCCCGGTCTTTGGCCACGGCAACGCTGATCCCCGGCGGATCGCTGCTGGCCTGGGCCACCCAGGAGGCGAGCATGGCGCTGGTGGCCTGCCCTTTGCGGGCGGTGAGGATGTAAAGGCCATTGCTGATGCGGCCTAGGGCGCGATCCAAGTCGGCATCCAGGGCTTTCATCTGCTGAATGGTGCGATCCCGCGTTAGCCACTGCCCCAGGTCGGTGCCGGCTTCCTCCGCCAATTGCAGCAGGGTTTCGTCTAGGGGTTGCTTGAGGAGAATAGGAGGGAACACTTCTTTGGCGCCCATCTCCTGCAGCGTGTTGCGGCAGAGGTAGACCGACTCGTCATCTGCTCCCCCCGACTCGAACAGGCCAAAGCCTTGTTTGCTGTGGGCAGCAGCCAGGAGGGTTTTCAGCAGCACCTGGGTGGAGGCCGCATCAGGCCCCGCTTGGGGCGGCATGCCTATCACCACACCAGCGGCCAAGCTCATCAGCTCGCGCACCTCGTGGGCATCCAGCAGCCGCAGATCCGCCAGCTCTACGGCAACGCCGGTTTTTTGGATGCCGCGGGCAATGGCTTGGGCCAATGCTTCCGCCTGGCCATAGCCCGATAGGTAGAACACCGCCACCATTCGTTCGGCTTTGGCCTGCTCCAGGCTCCAAGTGCGGTAGTGCTCCACCCAATCAGACAGGTGGTGGTGCAGCAGGGGGCCGTGGCCGGTAGCAATGGCGGCGATGGGGGGCAGGGACTCCATGCGCTTCAGGGCCGAGAGTACCGAGCGGGCGTTGGGCCCCATGAGGCAGTCGTAGTAGAGCTTGAAGTCGGCCTGTAGCAGGTGGGGATGCTCGTCCCAGGCAAAGTCATCGCAGTAGTGCATCCCAAAGACGTCGCAGGTGTAGAGGATCTGCGTGCCGTGGTCGTAGGTGAGGATGGTGTCGGGCCAGTGCAGGTTGGGAGCAGAGATGAACTCCAGAACATGTCCCTTGCCCAGATCCAGGCGATCCCCCTGCTTGACCACCAGGTGCCGGAAGGGGCGATGCACCAGGTTTTCCAAAAATTGCACGGCCACTTTGGAGGCCACTACCGTCATTTGGGGCGCCAGCTCCAGCAGATCCCCGACTAGGCCGCTGTGATCCGGCTCGGTGTGGCTGACCACCAGGTAGTCGAGGGTGGCGGGATCCAGGAGGCCTCGCAGCAGATCCAGGTACAACTGGCGAAACTTCTCGTGGGAGGTGTCGATGAGGGCCACCTTCTCCCCGCGAATTAAAAAGGAGTTGTAGGTGGTGCCGTTTTCCAGGGCGAACTCGATATCAAACCGATCCCGATCCCAGTCCTGGGAGCGGATGGCAAGGGTATCGGCTCCAATGAGCAGCGTCTGCAGCGTAAGATGGCCTGAACGCGGTGCAACTGCCGTAACGGCCATGTTTTCCCCCTCTGCCAAATGGCAACTTTACCTAACTGCCCTCTGCACTCATCGTAACCGTGATGTAACTAAATGTTGAGGAGCCGCCAAGTTTTGATTTTCTGATGAAATGCTTCAGGGATCCCCAAACTGCCGACCCCCGCAGGGTCTGGGAGCAAAAGCTGCGGCAAACTGGGCCAGGGTGTGGCGCAGTTGATCCAAGTTTTGGCCGTTGGCGGCGGACACAAACAGGGCCTTGGGGTAGAGCAGGCGCACGTCCTCGACCCATTCGGGATCGAGGCGGTCAATTTTGTTAAACACCAGTTGTCGCGGGCCGGTGGCCAGGGGCATCTCGTCCAGCAATGTTTCCACCGCCTCGATGTGCCCTTCCCAGTTGGGGTGGGAGAGATCCACCACGTGCAGCAGGGCATCCGCCTCCGTCACCTCCTCCAGCGTGGCCTGGAAGGCCTCTACCAATTGCTCAGGCAGCTCGGTTAAGAATCCCACCGTGTCGGTCAACAGCACTGCCTGCTGGCCGGGCAGCTCCAGCCGCCGCGTAGTGGGATCCAAGGTGGCAAAGAGTTGGTCGGCCACGTAGACCTGGGCCTGGGTGAGGGCGTTGAGAAGGGTGGACTTGCCGGCGTTGGTGTAGCCCACCAGGGCCACCACGGGAATTTGGGATCCCTCCCGTCGCTGGCGCAGCCGTTGCCGGTGGCGGCGCAGCTCTTCCACCTCTTGCCGCAGCTTGCCGATGCGCCGCTGGATGGCCCGCCGCTCCATTTCCAGTTGGGTTTCCCCCGGGCCACGGGTGCCGATGCCCCCACCTAGCCGAGACATGGTGCGCCCTCGACCGGCCAAGCGAGGCAGCAAATACTGCAGTTGCGCCAGCTCCACCTGCAATTTCCCGGCCCGGGTTCTGGCCCGCTGGGCAAAAATATCCAGGATCACCTCGCTGCGATCCACCACCCGCACTCCCAGGGCCTCTTCCAGGGTGCGCACCTGGCTGGGGGTAAGTTCCCGGTCGAACACCACCAAGTTAGCGCCCAGATCCTGGACCAGCAGCGCCAGCTCTTGCACCTTACCGGATCCGATTACCGTGGCCGAATTGGGGCCTTCCCGCCTCTGCCAGAGGGCTTGCAGCACCTGTCCGCCGGCACTCTCCACCAGGCGGCTCAGCTCCGCCAACCCATCCATGAGATCCTCGTAGCTCTGCCCGGACTCCTGCAGCCCCACCAGGATGGCCCGATCCTGATCCAGATCCACCTGGCGGGCGGTCAACTGGCGCCGAAACCCATCCTCCAGCTCCGCCACCAGCTCCTGCAGATCCTGTTCTGCCAGGATCCCCAAAGGCAAAGGCTCAGAAACCTGCCAACGGCGCTCTCCCTCCGGCAGCAGATGGGCCAGATAGGCCCGGTGAACAAAGCCCGTAGCCGCTCCTCCCCGGCGTCGGTGCCCTCCTGACTTGGACACGGAAAGGGTGATGAGGGCATCCAAACGCTGCAGGGCCATGGCCGTCAGCGCTTTTTGACCGGGGCCCCCCTCCCCCATTTGGGTGGTGATGCAGCGGATCCCGGATAGGCGCTCGGCCCCCTGGCGGGGCAATTCCCAAGCGGGAATCTGGGTTTCAAAAGGGGATCCCACCCCTACGCGGATCACCTGGCCGCGCCGGTTGAGGTAAACGCTGATGGGCCGGCCTTCCAACTCTTGGGTCAGGGATCCCAGCCGTTGGGCAAACTCCACCGTCACCAAGCGGTCGGGGGGTAGGCGCAGTTGGTAAAGCCGTTGCAGTTGCTTTTGTTGGTGGGGCTTTAACCCTTTGGCCTGTTCGCGAAAGCCTCGCGTAGCGATAGCAGAGCTGAAGCGGGGGTTGGTCTGATGGCGAGAGGTGCTAGCCCTGGGCATGGGGACGGGGAAAGACCCAAAAACAAGCTTTCATCTACCATACACGCTAGCTGACAGCAGGAACTTGGGATCCAAAAGCAACGGCGGCAAACACTGGCCCAGTGTTGGATCTGCCCAAGCGGGGATCCCTGTATTGAGCTTGCTGTCGGTGAGAGAGTTTCCAAATCGGTTGGGCAGTCAGGGATCCCTTTCGCTCCGTGTTGCCGGAATCCTGCTGCAACTCGGAGTAGCTGCATAAATCGGAAAAATCCGTAGTGCCAGCTCTTAGTTATCATAGATGCACGATTTCAACATCACCCCATTTTCTGTGCAAATATTCAGCAACCAGCCTACGATGACAGTGCTCAGGTGTAGCTTCACTACAAAGCAGACATCCTCCATCGAGAATACTTTTATCCACTTGATCTTCAATGCGACGCTCGGCCATCAGCGACAAAAACTGTCTCTCGTAGTTAGACCATTCACCACTGGCTTTGTAAGCATCGAGAATCTCTTGAGTTGGTGCAAGTTCCGGCAAATGAACATATCCAAGCTTGCAGATCTCGTGAAGAAAAAACTCTAGATCCCTCTTTTTCGTGAATCCCGCCAGTTGCGAGGTGTTATTAAGTCGAGTATCAACAACTCGAACCAGACCAGGCTGTTTTAAGCGATTAAAAAATTGCTCTGCACTTTTCTTCGTAAACCCTATCGTAAATATCTTCATGGCCTCGCGCTCCGCTCATCACTTTTTGACATTTTCTCATCTCGATAGGCGACACGCCTGCCTTGAATGAGATAGGCTTCGGCTATAAACTCTTCCCGACTTCTAAACAAGTCCCCCTCTGGAAGTTTGCAAAGGGCAAGAAGACGAGATTCTAGAGCCTCATGAGACGCATCCATTCCCCCGGCTCTCCGTTCTGCCATTCCTTGCCGGCAATACAGCGACCGGCCATTTTTCTGGAGTTGGCGAAACAGACAATCGTCTTGGCGTAAGACATACAGGCTTCTGGGGCAAGGGCAAAGGCTCAATGGGAGTAATTTTCGGCTTCTTGAAAGTCCAGTAGTCAAATCCGTTCTTCAGGGCGAAAGGGGATCAAAAGAGCGCGGGGCGCCCTGGCATGGCGAGAGACCAAGATCAACGCCGCAATACTGAGAAGATAGGGCAACATCAAAAAAAACTGATAGGGGATCCGGCTGCCCCAAAGCTGCTGAAGGCGTAATTGCAAGGCATCAAATCCAGCAAACAACAATGCCCCTGCCAAGGCTCGCCAGGGATCCCAAGCGGCAAAAACCACCAGGGCAATGCAAATCCACCCCCGCCCATTGACGATATTCAAGAAAAACGCATCGAACGCAGAGAGGGTTAAAAAAGCACCGGCCACGGCCATAAGAGCGCTGCCCACCATCACGGCCCCGGTGCGAACGGCATAGACCGGGATCCCCTGGGAAGCGGCAGCCTGGGGATTTTCTCCAACCATGCGCACGGCCAGGCCCAGCGGAGTTCGGTAGAGGATGTAGGCCATGAGGGGCACCAGGAGAAGGCCGAGGTAGGTGAGGGGCGGCTGGGTAAACAGGGTTTCTCCCAGAAAGGGCAGGCTGGAGAGACCCGGGATCGGCCAAGGACTGAAGGGGACGATTTTGGGGGGAGAGGTGACCTGGGGCAGGGCCATGCGATAGACAAAATAGGCAGCATTGATGGTCAAGAGGGTAATGCCAATGCCGGTGACGTGCTGGGAAACCCCAAGGCGGACGGTCAACAGGCTGTGAATCAAGCCCACACCTGCACCGAGGACGGCAGCAAAGGCTACGCCCCACCACAATCCGGATCCCTGATAGACCACCAGCCAACCGGTCATGGCCCCCAGGGTCATGATCCCTTCGATGCCCAAATTGAGAACGCCGGCCCGCTCACAGAGGACTTCGCCCAAAGTGCCAAAGAGCAAGGGAGTGGCAATGCGCAGGGTGGCCACCCAGAAGCTGGTGGTGCTGATTAAGCTGATTAGACTCAGGAGTGCAGACACGGGTGCTCAGTCCCAGCGCAGACGATAACGGGCCAATCCCATGCAGACCAACATCCACAGCAGGGCAGCAGCAACAATGACATCGGCAAGATAGGTGGGAACGCCCAAGCTACGCCCCATGGTATCGGCTCCCACATAAACCCCGGCAATGAAAACTGCGGCCCCCACCACTCCCAAGGGATGCAGTTGGGCCAACAGGGCAACAACAATGCCGGTGTAGCCAAAGCCAGGGGATAAATCCAAGGTGAGATAGCCCTTGAGCCCGAGGAGTTCACAAGCTCCCGCCAAGCCTGCCAGCCCACCTCCCAACAATGAGGTATATAAAATAACTCTCCGGACTGGGATGCCGAGGAACCTGGCCGCTTCTGGGTTGGCGCCTACGGCTCGCATTTCTAAGCCCCAAACGGTGAACCGCTCTATGGCCCACACCCCCAGGGCAGCGAGCAGGGCGATGATTAAACCAGCGTGGAGACGACTGCGGGGGATCAGCCGCGGCAGTAGGGCGGCATCCACAAGGGCACGACCTTGGGGCCAACCCAGAGCCAGAGGATCTTTGAGGGGGCCTTCCAGGAGATAGCTAATCCCGAGAAGAATGACAAAATTGAGCAGCAAGGTGGTCACCACTTCGTCCACCTGGAACTGGGTCTTGAGCCAGGCCGGGATCCACAGCAGCAGCCCTCCAGCAATCCAGCCCGCCAGCAGCAGCACCAACACCAACCATGGGCGCGGCAGCGAAAGCCCACCGGTGCCCAAGAGGCTGGCAGCCAGAGCCCCACCATAAAACTGGCCTTCCGCACCGATGTTCCACAACTTGGCCCGAAAACACACCGCCACCGCCAATCCCGTCAGGATCAGAGGAACGGCCCGAGTCAAGGTCTCGCTTAGGGCAAAGGGGGATCCCACCGCTCCCCGCAGCAAAGCTCCATAGGCTGCCAAAACCGGGGATCCCGTCCACAGGATCAGCAGGCTACAGGAGAGGAAAGCCAGGACAATGGCTGCCATCGGCGCACTCAGGATCAGCCAAAGGGGCACAGTGGAACGAGGTTCAACACGCATCGGCCACCTCCTGCCCGGCCATACGCAACCCCAAGGCGGTCACCGTTGTGGTTTGGGTCGGGACTGCCGAGGAAAGCCGACCGCGATAGAGCACCGCCACCCGATCGGCCAAACTCAGCAATTCATCCAAGTCTTCAGAAATGAGCAGGATCCCGGCTCCAGCCCGGGCTGCTGCCAGCAGTTGGGCATGCACGTAAGCCACAGCCCCCAGATCCAGTCCCCGCGTCGGTTGGTGAGCCACAATCACCTGGGGATCCCGACACAGCTCCCGCGAGAGGATCACTTTTTGCATATTTCCGCCGGACAGCAGTTGCACCGGCATCTGGAGCGCCCGCCAGGGATCCCCCCTCTGGAGCCCCCGCACATCGTAGGTCTGTAGCCAGGTGTGAGCCTGCTGATAGATTTGGCGGTGACGCAGGATCCCCCACCGCGAGAATTCGGGATCCCGATAGCGCTCGATGACCCAGTTTTCCCATAGGCTAAGGGAACCAATCAGCCCAGTTTTGTGGCGGTCTTCTGGGATCCGGGCCATGCCTTGCCGCACCATCTCAGCAGGAGAGATCAGCCGCAGGACTCGGCCATGCAGATGGAGATGACCTTGGTGGGGCCGGATCACCCCACAGACCAGATCTGCCAGAACGGCCTGCCCATTGCCCGCCACCCCGGCAATACCCACGATTTCGTGACGCCGCACCGTCAAAGAAACCTGCTCCAGATGCTGCTGCCCTGCCCGACAGGAGACCTGCTGCAACTCTAAGACCGTCTCCCCCGGAGACAAAGGGGCTTTGACCACCGCCGCCAACCGCTGCCCCACCATCGCTTCCGCCAGAGCTGTGGGATGGATCTCAGCCGTCTTGCCCGTCATCACCACCCGCCCTGAGCGCAGCACCATCACCCGGTCACTGATGCGCATCACCTCCTGGAGCTTGTGGGAAATCAGCAGGATCCCCAGCCCGCGACCGGCCATCTGCCGTAGGGTGTGAAAAAACGGCTCAATTTCCGGTGGGGTCAACACCGCCGTAGGCTCATCCAAAATCAGGATCCGCGCCCCTCGATACAGCACCTTGAGGATCTCCACCCGCTGCCGCTCCCCCAAGGTTAGAGATCCCACCAGAGCATCGGGATCCACGGCCAACCCCAATTCCTCAGCTAGCTTTTGGATGCGCCGCCGTCCCTCTCGCCGCCGAGACCACAGGTGCCACAGGGGCTGAGTGCCCAGCAGAATGTTGTCCAGCACCGACAGATTATCGGCCAAGACCACATGCTGATGCACCATGCCTATCCCTGCCGCCAGGGCAGCCGCCGGGGATCCCAGCTTGAGGGGCCGACCAAACACCCACACCTGACCCTGATCGGGAACGTAGTGCCCAAACAGGATGTTCATCAGTGTCGTTTTGCCCGCCCCATTTTCCCCCAAGATGGCCAGAATCTCCCCGGCCCGCAGCTCAAGATCAATCTGGTCGTTGGCCAGCAGAGCACCAAAGCGCTTAGTAATGCCCACCACCTTCAAGGCCAAAGGCGCTTCAGAGGGTGGACTTGGGTTCGCTGTCATCGATGGCTACAACAAAAGACCCTGCCAGAATCTCTGCCTGCCGCTGCATCACCTTAGCTTTCAGTTCAGCCGGAACCTTGTCGGCAAAGGTTCCCCAGTCGGAGAGGCTGGATCCCCCATATTTCATCATGCTGTAGATCCCGTAGTCCTCTGCCTTAAACTCTCCGGCCTTCACCGCGGCAATGGCTCTGTCGATGGTGGGTTCCATGTGCCACAGGGCGCTGACCACCACCGTTTCCGGGTAGTCCGGCTGGGTATCGATCACATTGCCGATGGCCAAAACGCCCCTCTCTTTGGCGGCATCAGATACCCCAAACCGCTCCGCGTAAAGGATATCTGCGCCGGCATCAATTTGGGCAAAAGCCGCCTCTTTGGCTTTGGGGGGATCAAACCAACTGCCGATAAAGGTGACCAAAAACTTCACCTCCGGCTGCAGTTCCCTCGCCCCTGCCATAAAAGCATTCATGAGGCGGTTCACCTCTGGAATGGGATAGCCCCCCACCATGCCGATAATTTTGGAGCGGGTCAGCCCCCCGGCCACCATTCCCGTCAGATAGGAAGGCTCGTGGATGTAGTTGTCAAACACGGCAAAATTGCTCAGGGCAGGATCCGGCTTGAGGCTGGACCCCATCAAAAAGCTGACCTTGGGATAGTCTTTGGCCACCTCCCGCGCTTCCCGCTCCACCCCAAAGACCTCACCCACCAGCAGTTGGACGCCGCTCTCGGCATACTGACGCAGCACCCGTGGATAGTCGGTGTTGGAAACTGACTCCGACCAGGTATAGTCAATATCCCCCCGCTCCTGGGCGGTCATCAAGGCTTTATGGATCCGGCTCACCCACTGCTGCTCAATGGGAACCGTATAAACCCCGGCCACCTTCAGCTTGGTTCCTTGAGCCACCGCGGCATCGCGAACCAACCAGCGGCTCCCCATCAGGCCAGCCACAAAAGCCCCAGAACGCAGGCAGAAGTCCCGCCGGGAGAGTTCTAAACGTGCCATAGTCGCTTCTGTTGAGGTTACTTCGAGATCGGGTTACTGCTCGGCTTATCCTAAGGGGGAGATCCCTGAAAATATGTATCCTGAAATACAATTTTTTGAGAAGGAGCTTGTTTGTAATGGACAACGAAGTTTCGCTGACGGTTGGAATGGATGTAAGGGCCAAGTCCTCTCAAATCAGCTCTCGATAGATTATCCCTCTGACTACTTGGTTGATATCTTGCACAACCGGATGCTGTTGGGGACTACAGCCCTCTTTTATAAAGTGAGCAATAACCCAATCAACTGGTTTCCTAAATTCGGGCTTTGAGGTAATTTAAGACATCTTTATCTGATTTGGCCTATCATTCAGCTAGAAATCGCAGGAGCCCCGCACTGTACCCGTAGGGTCAGTGTCGGGAGGAATGCGGAAGTTATGATAGAACCATGACCCAAGTCCTGACCGTCTCCTGCAAGCTCAAGGTGTCCCCGTCGCAAGCCGCAAAGTTGGATGCGACAATGGATGCCTTTGTGCAGGCGTTGAACTGGGTCAACCAAAACACACCAGAAAAAGTAGTCAACGCAGTCAAACTCCAGTCCCTTTGCTATTACCAGATTCGCGCTCGGTTTGGCTTGTCCAGTAACTTGGCTCAGCAGGTCTGCAGACGGCTGGCCGGTGCCCGTAAAGTTGCCCGACAGAAAAACCGTCCGGTCAAAGCGTTCAAGAGAGGCTTTGCGACCTACGATGCCCGTATCTTTTCGCTTCGCGAGAAAGACTGGACGGTGTCGCTGACCACCGTTGGGGGTCGAGAGCGCTTTGAGCTGGCCATTGGCAACTACCAGCGTGGGATGCTGGCTGGCTCTAACCCCAAATCGGCCACCCTAGTCCAGCGGAAGGACGGCTCCTACTACATCCAGATTTGCGTAGAGAAAAACCCGCCCAAGCAACAAGATACCGACAGGGTGATCGGGGTGGACTTGGGCAGGACGGATATCGCCCATACGTCAGAGGGGGACAATTGGAATGGACAGCAGTTGAACCGAGTCCGCGACCACTACTCCAAGCTGAGGGCGGTACTCCAACGCAAAGCCAGTAAGGGCACCCGCAGTTCGCGGCGCAGATGCCGTCAACTGTTGCAACGGCTGTCTGGCAAGGAAAGACGCTTTCAAACGTGGGTCAATCATCGCATCTCCAAAGCTATTGTCTCTAGGGCAAAGGCGACAAACAGCGCTCTTGCTCTGGAAGACTTGACAGGGATTCGGGGAAGGGTCAATCAACAGCCACGCAGCAAAGCCGAACGGCGCAGGGCCAACAGTTGGGCGTTTTATCAACTCCGTCAATTTTTGGAGTACAAGGCTCTGCGTGCGGGGGTTGCTCTGATTCTTGTTCCGCCTGCCTACACGTCGCAGACCTGCCACCGGTGTTTGCACATTCATCCCGACCCTGCGCAATCCTACCGCAGTGGAAAGAAGTTTAAGTGTGGACACTGTGGATGGGAAGGGGATGCGGATTTGAATGGTGCGAATATGATTGCGCTTTTGGGGGCTGCTGTAAACCAGCCTAGAGGTTCGTGGTTGGCTTGCCAACTGCAGGGCTACCGTTCGCGCCAGCGGGCCGGAGGCCTTAAGCCCGCCCTGTACTGCGAAGCAGTCAGGGTCGGGTAGTTTACTCAACTGTAGTTGCTTCTTTCCATCCTAAGTTCAAACAAATAGCCACAACATATGGATCTCATTTTGCGCCGGGCCAATTTGCCGGATGGCCGCAAGGGAATCGATATCGGTATCGAGGGGGATCGCATTGTGGCTCTGGAAAGCAACTTACAAGCCACTGCCCCCCAAGAAATTGATGTCAGCAACCGCTTGGTGTCGCCCCCCTTCGTGGATGCCCACTTTCACATGGATGCCACCCTCACCTATGGGATCCCGCGCGTCAACCAGTCGGGCACCTTGCTAGAAGGGATCGCCCTCTGGGGGGAGTTGAAGCCGCTGTTGACCCCCGAGGCAGTCATAGAGAGGGCCTTGACCTATTGCGACTGGGCAGTGGCGCGTGGGATCCTGGCCATCCGCACCCATGTGGATGTGTGCGATCCCAACCTGTTGGCGGTGCGGGCCTTGCTGGAGGTCAAGCAAAAAGTGTCCCCCTACCTGGATTTGCAACTGGTGGCCTTTCCCCAAGATGGCTACTACCGCTCGCCGGGGGCGGTGCAGCTTTTGGAGAAGGCCTTGGATCTAGGGGTGGAGGTGGTGGGCGGGATCCCCCACTTCGAGCGGACGATGGCCGAAGGGGCAGCTGCGGTGCGGGCCTTGTGCGAGATCGCGGCGGCGCGGGGTCTGCGGGTGGATCTGCACTGCGACGAGACAGACGATCCGCTTTCGCGCCACGTGGAGACCCTGGCCTACGAGACGCAGCGGCTGGGCTTGCAGGGGCGGGTGGCCGCCTCCCACCTCACCTCGATGCACTCAATGGACAACGCCTACGTGAGCAAACTCATTCCCCTGATGGCCGAAGCAGAGCTGGGGGTGATCGCCAACCCGCTGGTGAACCTGGTGCTGCAGGGCCGCCACGATACCTATCCCAAGCGGCGGGGGCTGACGCGGGTGCCGGAGCTGATGGCCGCCGGGCTGACCGTAGCTTTTGGCCAGGACTGCGTGATGGATCCCTGGTATCCCCTGGGCAGCGGCAACATGCTGGAGGTGGCCCACATGGGGATCCACGCTGCCCAACTGACAGGCTATGAGCAGATGCGGCAGTGTTTCTTGGCGGTTACGGAAAACCCGGCCCGCATTCTGGGGTTAGAAGGCTACGGACTAGAACCCGGCTGCTATGCCGACTTGGTGGTGCTCCAGGCTGCCGATGCTGTCGAAGCCATTCGCCTGCAACCGGCTTGCCTGTACGTTTTCCGTCGGGGACGGCTGATCGCCCAAACCCCGCCGGTGGTTGCCCAGCTCCATTTGCCGGGGCGCCCGGCCCAGGTGGACTTCACCCGCCAGCTTTAACGGCGCACGGTGCCGCTGAAGCCGCTGGCTTTGAACTGCTCCATAGTCAGAGGCAGCGGGCTGGTCACGGGCACGGAGATGCGAATGGAGAAGGGGCTTTCGCCGGGGGGAACCTCCTCGATGGCTCCCAGGCGGGTGCGCTCCGGCAGAACCTCATTGCCGTTGGCATCGTAAAGGCGACCGAAGACATCCGCATTCAGCACAGTATTTCTGGAGCGGTTGACCACCGTGCCTTCAATGAATAGGCACCTGGCCGGTATGGGGTTGCCGTTGCTGGTAACCAGGTTGGTGTATTCGGGGGTATCCGGGCAGGGGGTGAGGTGCAAATCCTTCAGTTGCAGGGGGATGGCTCCAAAACCCAGCAAGAGCGCCGCCAAAGCTGCACAACCCAGGCTCCAGCAGAGGGAGCGAAGCCCCTTCTTCCAAACTTGGCTCATGTTTTTTCTCCAAGGCCCATCTCCCCTAGTCTAGGGGATCCCCCGCCCGGTAAAACCCCTCCTCGGTCTGGATCCCGTCCAAGCGCTGATCCCAGGGATCCTGAGGCAGAGGCTGCTCCAGTAGGCAGGCCTGCGGGACAATGCCCCACTTGGGCACGCCGGGATCCGGCAAAGCGGCCAAAAAGCGGTCGTAATAGCCGCCGCCATAGCCCAAACGCCTTCCCCACCGATCGCAGGCCAGGGCGGGCACCAGGATCAAATCCGCCTTGCCAGGGTCGATAACTGTGCTGCCGGGAGAAGGCTCCAACAAGCCCCAGCAGTTGGGGACAAGCTCAGCCGGCTGGTAGCGGTGCCACTGCATTTGCCGCCGCGGCAGACAACGGGGGATCCCCCACTGCTTCTCTGGAAAAAGGGCAAACAGGGATCCCAAGTCCACCTCGGAGCCGAAGGCCACATAGGCCAGGATGGTTTTGGCGGCCAAAAGTTGGGGGCAAGAGGCCAAATGAGCCACGATCTTCTGGCTGATAAGGGATCTGTCCAACCTCTGCCGTAGCTGGCGAAAGTGCTGGCGCAGGCGAGCTTTTTCTAGGGCAGGATCTGCTGCCAGAGAACTGGGCCGCCAAGAAGAAGACAGTTCCGGGGAAGGGAGTTCCTGCACAAGCCCAATGCCGCTTGGATATTCGGTCTCTGCAAGATCTGAATCTACTGGATGGCCAGGAGCTCCACTTCAAAGTCCAGGGTGGCGTTGGGAGGGATCACCCCGCCTGCCCCGCGGCTGCCATAGGCCAACTCCGGCGGAATGCGCAAATACCGCTTGCCACCCACCCGCATGGTGGCCAGACCTTCCTCCCAGCCACGGATCACCTGCCCTACCCCGTAGGTGAAGGTAAAAGGTTGATTGCGCTTGTAGGAGCTATCGAAGACGGTGCCATCCTGCAGCTTGCCCACGTAGTTCACCACCACCGTTTGCCCCGGCTGAGGTGAAGGCCCTGTACCTTCGACAAGGTCGTAGTACTGCAGACCCGACTCGGTGGTGATAAATTGCTGGGCTTGAGATTGCACAGTAACTGCTGGGTGATCTTTGGCTCGCGACAGAGCCATGGCCGGCTGTCCAGCCCACACCCCAATCCACAGCAAACCCAGCAACAGCAGCAGCATCTGTTTCATCCGTTGGCGTCCCCCCGGTGCCGACTTTTTGCCTCCCCAACAATCTTAGGGGATCCCCTCATCCTATTTCGGCAAATTCGACGATCTGCCCTTGATGGTCGCGCACCCAGAAGACAAAAGGCTTTTCGGAGCGGACGCTGCTGCGGATCCCTTGCTTGTTGATCCGCTTCAGGAGGGCTTTGAGGGCTTCCCGTTCGTAGGTGGTGTGGCGATAGCGGACGCCGCTGCTGCGACCGGCTGCCGCCCCGTAGGCAGGTACAAAGGGAGTTCTGGAGAGACTGCCGTAGGGATCCGTGGTACCGGGGATCACGTGCAGTTGCACGGTGTCGGAGAGCTGATACCAGAGGCCAGCGGTATCGAGAGGTGTCGAGGTGGAGCGGGCTTTGGCATCAAGGCGGGAGCTGAGGCCAATATCCGCCGGGAAGTAGGCAGATCCCAGGCTGGAGCCGACCATGCTTTGCTCATAGCCGTAGTAGTACTGCAGCGGCAGCTCCGCCTCCGGCAGCCTCAAGACCTTTTCGTAAAACCCTCGCGCCTGCTCCAGATCGGGCACGATGATGGTGTAAACCCGCGGTGCGCCGCTCAGAAACGTCCACATGGCCCCGCCGTAGGCCGATAGCAGCAAAAACATCAGCCCCTTCGTGGAGAGCAAAACCTCCAGGGGGATCAGCGGCAGCATCAGTCCAAGGGGGGTTGGCATTGGCGCTTGTCCATTTGCGGGTGGCTCTGTAGTCAAGTATAGGATCCCTAGGCTGATGAAGCTTGCCCTGTTTGCCCCCACCCCGCGCGGTCGCCGCTTGGCCCAGGCTCTGCTGTCGCTGCTGCCAGAGGAGTGGATCTGCTGGAGCAAAGCCAATCCACAGGGAGAGCCGCTGCCTTGGCCCTGGCAAGCCTATGGGGATCCCAGCCATCCCACAGCGCCCAGATCCCTGGCGGCAGCGGTGGCCCAAACTTGGCCCCAGGTGCAGGGCTGTCTTTTCATCTTGCCAGTTGGGTCGGTGGTGCGGCTAATTGCCCCCCTCTTGCAGGACAAATACCGGGATCCGGCGGTGGTGGTGGTGGATGAATCAGGCCGCTGGGCCATTAGCCTCTGCGGGGGACATGTGGGCGGGGCCGATGCGCTGGCGCGGCAGGTGGCGGCTGCTTTGGGAGCCGAGCCGATCCTCACCTCTGCCTCCGAAGGGCTGGGGATCCCGCCTGTGGATGTGTTGGGGCATCCCTACGGCTGGCGGCGGGGCAGTGGCGATTGGAACGGGGTAGCTGCTGCCCTGACGCGGGGAGAGCCGGTGGCCGTAGAGCAAACCTGCGGCACGCAGCTCTGGCAGCGGGCCTGGCCAGCGGATCATCTTCTTTTGACTACGGCTCCCGACCAAGCAGTGGCCCAGATCCGGATTGGGGAATACACAACGCCTTGCCCCCACATCCCCACCGTCCACTGGCATCCGCGGGTGCTGTGGGTGGGGGTGGGCTGCGAGCGGGGCACCAGCCGCGCCTGGCTGGAGGGATCCCTGCGGCGCCTGTTGCAAAACCAGGGGCTGGCCCTCGAGGCCGTTGCCGGCTTGGCCACTCTGGAGCTGAAACGGGATGAGGCGGGGCTCTTGGAGCTGGCCCAGGCCCATGGCTGGCCCATCCAGTTTTTCTCCGCCGCGGCCCTGGCAGGGATCCCGGTTCCCCACCCTTCAGAGGCGGTGCGGCAGGCGGTGGGCACCCCTTCGGTGGCGGAGGCGGCTGCTCTTTTGGCGGCCCAGCGCTGGTCGGGAGAGGACAATCCAGCCCAGGGGAGAGCCACCCTTGTCTGCCCCAAGCAGATCTTCACCTCAGAAAGCGAGGGAGCTTGTACCCTGGCCATTGCCCGCGCCGCCCGCGAGTATTCCCCTCGCGCCGGGCACCTGTGGCTAATTGGCATCGGCCCTGGGGATCCCGCCCAATTGACCTTGGCCGCCCGCCTGGCCCTGGCCCAAGCCGAGGTGGTGATTGGCTACCAGCTTTACCTGGACTTGGTGGCGCCCCTCCTGCACCCCGGCCAGATTTGCGAAGCCTTTCCCATCACCCAGGAGGTGCAGCGGGCGCAGCGCGCCATCGCCCTGGCCCAGCAGGGGCTGCAGGTGGCGGTGATCTCTTCGGGGGATGCGGGGATCTACGGCATGGCCGGCCTGGTGCTGGAGTACTTGGCCCGCAGCGGCTGGGATGGGATCCGCCCCTCCCTGGAGGTGCTGCCGGGGATCTCCGCCCTTCAAGCTGCTGCCGCTCGCCTAGGAGCCCCTCTCATGCAGGATTTTTGCGCTATTTCCCTCTCGGATCGCCTCACCCCCTGGCCGGCCATCGAGCAACGCCTGCAGGCGGCTGCCCAGGCCGACTTTGTGGTGGCCCTGTATAACCCCCGCTCGCGGCAGCGGTTGGATCCCTTCCTCAAGGCGCTGCAGATCTTTCGCCGGGCCCGCCCCACCCACACCCCGGTGGCGGTGGCCCGCAACCTCTACCGTCCCGGCGAGGCCATCCACCTCACCACGCTAGGGGAGTTGGATCCTGAGCAGGTGGACATGTTTACCCTGGTCTTGATCGGCAGCTCGCAGACCTTTCGCTACGGCAGCCGGCTGATCACTCCCCGCGGCTACCGCTTGTGATGAACCCACCTGATGGCCGTTGGATTTCGATTCAAAACACCGTGAGATGGCGGGGATCCAACTGCAGCCACCAGGGGGATCCCCAAGCTTCCACCTCGTGCCACACCTCGGCTTGCAGGCGATAGTCCTGGCTGTGGTCAGGAGGGCTGCCCAGCCTAAAGAGGAGAATCAATCGGTGAGGGGTCTCACTCCCCCTGGCGCCAATCCGCGATAGCCCCAGCCGGGGTCTGGGCAAGGTATTCGGAGCGCCGCCATTTTCTGTCCAAAAGAACCGGGAGCTCAAAGAATCTAAGGGCGCCGCCTGCTTGCCTAGGCAGAGGCAGAAGCTGTGTCCAAGTGGGGAGAGACGCTGCCGCTGGAAAACTCCTAATATTATATTGGACTGTAGCTGTTCATTAAAAAATGCTTAACTACTTGTTGCAAGCAGCAGATGGCGGGTTTTGAAGACTGGGCAATTGGGCCAGAGAGCGCCTGGTGTCTCCCCTTTTATGGCTGGGTAGGGACAGCGCTGGCTCTTCCTTGGGCCGCTGGCTGGATCAAGCGCAGTGGCCCACGTCCGGCAGCCTACCTCAATATCCTGCTGACCTTTGCGGCCCTTGCTCATAGCTTTTGGCTGTTGCGACAAGTTTGGGGTCGGGATCCCCAGCTCCTGAACTACCTCTGGTTTCGGGTGGCCGATTTGGACTTGTCCCTGGCTTTGGAGGTCTCGCCTCTGACGCTGGGGGCGGTGGTCTGGGTAAGCGGCTTGAGCTTGCTGGCCCAGATCTACGCCCTGGGGTACCTGGACAAGGATTGGGGGTTGGGCCGCTTTGCCGCCCTGATGGGCTTTTTTGAGGGGGGGATGACGGGGATCGCCCTCAGCGATTCGCTGTTTCTCAGCTACGCGCTGCTGGAGATGCTCACGCTTTCCACCTACTTATTGGTGGGCTTTTGGTACGCCCAGCCGCTGGTGGTCACGGCGGCGCGGGATGCTTTTCTCACCAAACGGGTGGGAGACCTGCTGCTGTTGATGGGGGTGGTGGCGGTTTCCAATTTCTCCGGCTCCTTGACCTTTTCCGGCCTGCGCGATTGGGCGGCTACGGCCAGCTTGGATCCAACTTGGGCGGCCTTGATGGGGTTGGCTTTGATTGCCGGGCCGCTGGGCAAGTGCGCCCAGTTCCCGCTGCACCTGTGGCTGGATGAGGCCATGGAGGCGCCCAACCCGGCTTCGATCCTGCGCAACTCGGCAGTGGTGGCCGCTGGAGCTTTTGTCCTCATCAAGCTGCAGCCAGTCTTGGCCCTCTCCCCTTTCACGGATGGGGTGCTGGTGGCCATCGGCACCATCACAGCCGTAGGGGGATCCCTGGTGGCCTTGGCGCAAATCGATCTCAAGCGCACCTTCTCCTATTCCACCAGCGCCTACCTGGGCCTGGTGTTTGGGGCGGTGGGGACGGGGCAGCCGGATTTGGCGCTGGAGCTGCTGCTGCTGCACGGCCTGGCCAAGGCGCTGCTGTTTATGGGGGTGGGATCCCTCATCTACACCACTTCTACCCAAGATCTGACGGAGCTGGGGGGCCTAGGGGGCCGCATGCCGGCTACGGTGGCCGCCTTTGCTGTGGGATCCCTGGGGATGGTGGCCCTCTTGCCCCTGGGGTGCTTTTGGATCCTAATCCGCCTGGCGCTGGTGTACAGCGCCCTGCAGCCGGCCCTGTTGGGGGTGTTGCTGCTGATGAATGGGCTGACGGCTTTGAACCTGGCGCGGGTGTTTGGCCTGGTCTTCTTGGGATCCCCGCAGCCCAAGACGCGCCGTGCCCCTGAGGTGGGCTGGCCGATGGCCCTGCCCATGGTCATTCTGACGGTGCAGAACCTGCTCATGCCCTGGCTGTTTTGGCGCTGGGGGCTTTATCCCGGTTGGATCCCAGAGCTGCAGCAGATGGCGGCTCTGCTGGCGGCCTCGGGTTTGCTGGGGGCCGGTGTTGGTGCTTGGCTGTACTGGGGGGGCCGGCGGCGGCTGCGCCTACCCTGGCCGGAGCTGCAGGATCTGTTGGCGCAGGATTTCTACACCGGGCAGCTCTACCAGGCTTTGGTGGTGCAGCCGGTCGGCGCCCTTTCCCGCGGACTGGAGTGGCTGGATCGCAACGGGGTGGATGGCCTGGTGAACGGAGTGAGCCTGGCTTTTTGGTTTAGCGGCGAAGCCCTCAAGTACACCCTGTCGGGGCGGATGCAGCTCTACGTGTTGCTCATTGTCATCGGGGTCGTGGTGGTTACCGCTTGGCTGCTGCGCTCGCCCCTGGTGGGATTGGCCTATTGAGACGGGAGGAACCATGCTCAGCCTTCTAATCGGGATCCCCCTATTGGGTGGCCTGCTGGTGGGGCTGATCCCCGAGCAAGCGGGGAAGGGCCTGCACCGAAGTTTGGCCTTGGGCTTCGGCCTGGCTTGGTTGGGGCTGAGCTTGGGGCTGCTGCTGCAGTTTGATCCCCAAGCGCAAGGGATCCAGATGGCCGAACAGATGGCCTGGATCCCGCAGTTGGGCCTGGTTTACGAGCTGGGGGTGGACGGGATCTCCCTGCCGCTAGTGGTGATGACCGGCTTGCTGGTATTGATTGCCCTCTGGGCCAGCGGCCCGGTGGAGCGGCCCCGCCTCTACTACAGCTTGGTGTTGCTGCTAGCAGCCGCCATTGTGGGGGCTTTTCTGGCCCAGAACTTGCTGCTGTTTTTCTTGTTCTACGAAGTCGAGCTAATTCCCCTTTATCTGCTGATTGCCATCTGGGGCGGGCCGCGGCGCACCTATGCCGCCACCAAGTTTTTGGTCTACACCGCCCTCTCGGGGGTGCTTCTGCTGATTGGCTTTTTCGGCCTCAGTTGGCTGAGCGACGCCCACAGTTTTACCTACACCGTTTTGCAGGCCCACCCCTTGCCGCTGCTGCCCCAGATTCTCATCCTCATTCCCATCCTGCTGGGGCTGGCCATCAAGATCCCCTTGGTGCCCTTCCACACCTGGCTGCCGGACGCCCACGTGGAGGCTTCCACCCCCATTTCTGTGCTCTTGGCGGGGCTCTTGCTCAAGTTGGGCACCTATGGCCTGGTGCGCTTTGGCCTGCAGCTTTTGCCCGATGCCTGGGAGCAAGCCGGGCCGTGGCTGGCCAGTTGGGCGGTGGCCAATGTGCTGTATGGATCCCTGAACGCCTTGGTGCAGCAAGACATGAAAAAGCTGGTGGCCTACAGCTCCATTGCCCACATGGGCTACATTCTCCTGGGCACGGCGGCGGCCACCCCCCTCTCCTTGGTGGGATCCGTCTTCCAGATGGTGAGCCATGGGCTGATTTCCTCGCTGCTGTTTTTGCTGGTGGGTGCTGTCTACGCCAACACCGGCACGCGGGATCTCAAGCGGCTGCGGGGATTGCTCAACCCAGAACGCGGCCTGCCACTTGTTGGCAGCTTGATGGTGTTGGGGGTGATGGCCAGCGGCGGCACGCCCGGCCTGGTGGGCTTTATTGCCGAGTTCACCCTCTTTCGGGGCAGCTTCCCCGTCTTCCCCCTGCAGACGTTGCTGTGCATGGTGGGGACGGGATTGACGGCGGCCTACTTTTTGCTGATGGTGAACCGCGTCTTTTTCGGGCGCCTCTCGGAAGTGGCCATTGCCATGCAACGACGCGCCACGGGAGAACGCCTGCCTGCTGTAGTTTTGGCCTCGCTGGTGGTGGTGCTTGGCCTCCAGCCTGCCTGGGCAACCCACTGGGTGGAGTCCACCGCCGCCCATTTGGCCAAGCCGGCGGCCCTCAATCTTGCCGAAGCAGGCGGGCCGACCACTGCTTTCGAGCCTGGGTTCTCTTCGTTGTGACGATTTAGTGATACGACTGAGTTTTTGTTGTTGTCTCAACCCCTCCTTCTCCCATGACGGCCACCCTTGTTCCCGCTCCTTCCTGTTTCTTTCTGGCTGGCTTAGATCCTCTAGAGCAACGGCGACTGGCTCCCATCGTCCAACGCCTAGAAGCAGGGGGAGCCCTTGTGCCGGATTCTTCCAGCAACCGGCTGGAGGTCATCGGCATCCTCCACAGCTACGGCCAGGTGCTGGATGCCTACTCCCAGAATTTGATCTTCATAGCCGACCACCAATTTTTGGAGCTCTTCCCAGTTTTTAAGTACTTCAACGGCGAAATCACCCTGGGCAAATGGCTGCGCTACCTCTGGCATGACCGCATCAACTACGAGTTTGCCGAATACTGCATGAAAGCCATGCTCTGGCATGGAGGGGGAGGCCTCGATCGCTATCTGGATACTCCCGAATTTGTCGAGCGGGCCAAGGTGGCCATCCGGGCCAAGTTCCGCTTCAACCCCCTTCTGCAGGGCCTCAACTTCCTCTGCCCCGACTTTGCGCTGGAACAGGTGCGCATGCTGGCCATGTACAGCGGCCTGGGCCAGTTCTGGCGGGTGATGAGCGATATCTTCCTGGCCTTGGCCAAGCGCCGCGAGAGCGAACCGCAGCTCACGCTTCCCGACGTAGTAGCCCACATTCAGCAGGGGTTGGTGGCAGCTGCCAACAAGCCCATCACCTACGCCCCCTGCATCTGGGGCCGCCGCTACGAGATCATCCCCCTGTCGGCGGGGCTGACCTTCCTGCCCGATACGGCCCTGCCCTACGTGGAAGCTGTGTTTTTCCGCTCCTTTCCCTTCATGGGCACCGTCTCCTACAATGCCCAGGCCCACCAGATCCCGGCCGAGCAGGCGGACTTCGCCTACGGCGCTTTGTATGCCGATCCGCTGCCGGTGGGGAGCGCCGGGATCCCCCCTACTCTCTTGATGCAGGATATGATGCGCCACCTGCCTGGCTATTTGCGGGAGCACTACCGCCGCCAGCCGCGCGGGGAAGATGACCTGCGGGTGAAAATCTGCCTCAGCTTCCAAAAGGCCATGTTCTGTGTTACCACCGCCGCCCTGCGGGCCCTTGCCCCCTTTCCTCTGGAAACCCAGGATCCCCAGCAGCAGTTGGCCAATCGCGAGTTTCTCGCCCCCTGGCTGCAGCGGCTGCTGGGATCCCGCCTGCTGAGGGTACAAGAAGAAGTTGACACTCCCACCCAGCGGATTCTTACGCAGCCCAAGATGGACTCGCGAAGGCGCTGTCAAGACGCCCCTAGACAGTCCTTTGAGGCATAACCTCAAAGTTCTGCTTACTTCGGACTTAAGTTCCTCCAGGTTAGTTATTGCCGCGCGGGTTTTGCACCGCAGTAGGTTGTTTTCCTGGAGAAGCTCTGTACTAACTATGAAGCAACTAAAGTGGCTCAAGGGCTTTTTCGCCCCGCACTCAAGTACGGGGCTACCAAGCTATTGTCGATGCCTAGCGAACCCGAGCGCTGTTGCCGTTGGCTGCAGCAAGTGGAAGCGGGATCCCATTTTCGGATACAATGTTTTGTCCGATTGAGGAGTAGGGTGGCGTAGCCAAGTGGTAAGGCAGAGGTCTGCAAAACCTCTATGCGCCAGTTCGAATCTGGCCGCCACCTCTCAAACCTGACATCCCCAGCGGGACCCGCATGAAAGACAAGTTGATGTTGATGATCCCCGGCCCCACTCCCGTTCCCGAGAGTGCGCTGCTGGCCATGGCGCGGGGGCCCATCGAGCACCGCAGCCAAGAGTTCAGCGCCATTCTGGAAGAGGTGACGGAGGGGTTGCGCTGGCTGCACCAGACCACCTCCGATGTGTTTGTCTTTGCCTGCAGCGGCACCGGGGCCATGGAAGCCGGGATCCTCAACACCCTCAGCCCCGGGGAGCGGGTCTTGGTGGGGGTCAACGGCAAGTTTGGCGAGCGCTGGGCCGAGATGTCGGAGCAGTTTGGCCTGCAGTGCGAGCGGATAGAGACCCCCTGGGGCGTGCCCTATCCTGTCGAAGTCTTCCAAGAAAAGCTGGCCGCCGACCGGGAGAAGACCATCAAGGCGGTCATCCTCACCCACTCGGAAACCTCCAGCGGCGTAGCCAACGATGTGCAGGCTATCGCGGCTGCTGCCCGCGAGCACGGAGAAGCCCTGGTGATTGTGGATGCGGTCACCAGTTTGGGGGCCATGCCGGTGCCTATGGACGAGTGGGGCCTAGACGTGGTGGCCTCCGGATCCCAGAAAGGCTACATGATCCCGCCCGGGCTGGGGTTTGTGGCGGTGAGCCCGCGGGCCATGGCTGCTGCCGAGCGCTCTCGCTTTCCCAAGTACTACTGGAGCTTTAAACTGGCCCAAAAAGCCCTGCGCCAGGGCACCACTCCCTTTACGCCCGCGGTGAACCTGTTTTATGCCCTGCAGGTAACCCTGCGCCTGATGCGGGCCGAAGGGTTGGAAGCCATCTGCCGCCGCCACGCCCGTTTGGCCCAGGCCACCCGCGCCGGCGTCAAGGCCCTGGGGCTGAAGCTTTTGGTCAACCCGGAGTCGGCAGCCAGCCCCTCGGTAACTGCTGTGCTGGCGCCTGAAGGGATCAACGCCGATACCCTCCGCAGCACCCTGAAGAAACGCTTCGACATCGCCCTTGCTGCCGGTCAAGACCACCTCAAGGGCAAGATCTTCCGCATCGGCCATCTGGGCTTTGTGAGCGACCGCGACATTCTCACCACGCTGGCTGCCCTGGAGTCGACCCTGCACACGCTGGGTTATGGCGACTTCCCTCCTGGAGCGGCCATCAAGGCGGCCGAGGAGATCTTGGCAAGCCCCTAGGGATCCCTGGCCCATTCTGTAGCTCTTGACACCTGGCGCCCCTCCCTTGCCCTGGCTAGAATGGGTGAGCGTTCTTAACAAAAGATAAAATTCCAGAGTCGACTGCTCTGGAGAGCTATCTGTTCCCAACCCAAGGGTTGACATGCTGGTTAGTTTGCAACGGGATCCCTGTCAAACTGCCTCGGCGGCGGAGCTGCGGCGGGTGCTGCAGGGGATCGGCCCTCTCTCCTGCCCGCTGCAGTACAACTTTCACCTGCACACCTGCTGCTCCGATGGGCGCATGGATCCGGCAGACTTGGCGGAGCAGGCGCGCCGGCACGGCCTCAAGGGCCTGGCCATCACCGATCACCACACCCTGAAGGGCTACGAGCAAGCGCAAGCCTATCTGGATCGCCCCGAGGACCCCCTGCTATGGACGGGGATCGAGATTACAGCCAACCTGCTGGGCTGCGAGGTGCATATTCTTGGCTACGGCTTCGATCCGGCGGATCCTGTTTTGGATCCCTACATCCAGGGGGAGCAAGTTCCCGGCCTGCCCGCCGCTGAGGCCATTGGGGCCATTCAAGCAGCAGGCGGCCTGGCGGTGTTGGCCCATCCCTTTCGCTACTGGCTGCCTGCGGAAGAGCTGGTGCCGGCAGCCGTGGAGTTGGGCCTGGATGGCCTTGAGGTCTACTACGCCTACAAAAACCCCGACATTTGGGCTCCCAGCCCAGAGGAGGCGGCGATTGGGGAAAAGCTGGCAGAGACCTACGGACTTTTGAAAACCTGCGGCACCGACTCCCACGGCCCCAGCATCCTCAGGCGTATCTAGCCGACTTGTCCAGCCCATCTAGGGGCGGGGATAGAGCAACTGGCCCAGGCGGCGCAACTGCTCGGCCGTGCCCATACACAGCAGCAGATCCCCCGGTTGCAACAGGGTGTCACCGCTGGGGCCGCCAATCAGCTGGCCATCGGCTCGCCGAATTGCCACCACCAACGCGCCGGATCGCGCCCTTAGATTGGCTTTCCCCAGGGTCTGGCCAACATAGGGGCATTCTTGCGCCGCCAGCTCGTACTCTTCCAAGTAAAAAGTGCGATCTCGACCCGACAGGATCCCATCCACAAAGTCCACCACGCGGGGGCGCAGGGCAGCCGCTGCCATCCGTTTTCCACCGGTGATGAAGGGAGAGATGGCGTGGGCAACGCCCGCTCGCTGCAGCTTTTGCAAAGCCTCTTCCGTGTTGGCGCGGGCAATGGTGCGGATACGAGGGTTGAGGGTGCGGGCCGACAGCACCACATAGAGGTTTTCGGCATCGCTGGAGAGGGCGGCAATCAACCCCTCGGCCTGCTGCACCCGCGCCGCCAGCAAGGTGGCATCGAGAGTGCTGTCTCCCTGGAGAGCGACATATCCCAGCTCTTGGGCCACCTGAATTGCCTCGGCCGATTGATCGATCACCAAAAAGGGCACCCCCTCTGCCTGAAACTCCTGGGCCACCTGTCGCCCAATGCGCCCAAAACCGCAGACGATGTAGTGGTTGTTCAGCGCTTCCATCTGTTTCTTCCACTTCCGCTGCCGGATCCCTTCCTGAAAATGCCCCTGGATGAGGGCCTCTGTAAAGCGGTTCACCATGAACCCGATGCTCAAGACCCCCATCAGGATCAAGGCCACCGTGAACAAGCGCCCCCGATCCCCCAGCGGCTGCACCTCCATGAAGCCCACAGTAGTTAGGGTGATAACGCTCATGTAAAAAGCTTCCACCCAAGGCCATTGCTCCACCCCGTGGTACCAAAGGGTGCCGATCAGGACAACGCCCAGCAGCGCCCCTACTCCCAAACTCAGATCCCGCTGGATACCAGGATCCCTTTTGGCAGGAGGAAACGGGGGACGAGCAGAAGCCATACGGCCCAGCCAGATCGAGCGGGGAAAAAGCGAGAACTACAATGGGTAGGAGAAAGTCAGTTGTTGAGCAGCAGCGAGTGGAGTGCAGATGCCCGAGTACATCAAGGTGGAATATCGGATCGACAAAAAAGGACAGGTGACCGAGACCGTATTGAACGGATCTGGCTCCAGTTGTACTCTAGCCACGGCAGAGCTAGAAGCAGCCCTTGGAACGGTGCAAGAACGAAAGCTGTTGCCGGAGTTTCATCAGCCAGCAGAAGCCGAGATAGAATCACAAGTTTCTTTACAGCAAACCCGCTGACTCCATCCCCTTCCCCCCAGTTTTCCCGTATCTACCTGCCTACTTTCGCTTCTTGCCCCCCTTGCCGGCAGCGCCGCTGGCTCGTGCCGCCCCAACTGCCGATTGAAACAGCCAAACCGCCAAGGGAGCAGCGACGATCAAGATAATGCTGGTGGGGCCGACGCCAAAATCCGGCTCACCGGAAGCCAACTCGAAAATCGAACCCACAGCGGCAATGGCACTGATGCAGGAAACGGCCAGGAGCAGGTAGCCTTTAACACTGGTGGTCATGGGGAACCTGTCTAACGTCTATTCGCGAAAAAGCCCTCCCACTCTCGAGAGGGCTACTTTCTATGCTACGGGCAGGGATCCCATGCCAGCAAGCCAGAGCCGGAATCTCCCTCTTAAAAAGCAACCAGAGAAGTGGAATTGGAGCGCCAGCCTAGCCCTTGACGATGATCTTGCCGACCATGCCAGCCCCCCGGTGGGGAGTGCAGTAGTAGGTGTACTCACCCAGAGGGACATCGACAAAGGCCGATTCCACCACTTGGTTGGGAGCAGTGAGCAGGGCCTTGTGGGACAGCTTGGCTGCCAGGGCCGCATCGCCACCAGGTACCTTGTCAAAGACAACGTTGTGAGGATAGACCTTGTTGTTGACCCACCGAACAGTATCTCCCTGATTGATGGTGAGGGTGGGGGGATCATAAATGAGCTGGGCCTTGTCAGAGCCCATCTTGACCGTGTAGGTTTCAGCAGCAGCAGGGTTGGACAGGAAAGCTACCGCAGCCACCCCGACTACGAGAGCGAGGAGGATGCGCTGCAGACGCTTCGCTAGGTTAAAAATGAACAACATGGATTCCTCTCAAAACGTAACGGCCGTCGCCCCCGCCTCTGCGGCTGGGCCCCCCCTTTCCAAGTTGTAAAGGAAAGGCACCCAGTCCAGCAGGGACGTTCAACTCCTATCTTAGGATCTTAAGGCGGAACAGGAACACCCATTCCCTTGCTAGAGCGAGGGGCTGTTCCAGACGGCAAGGCCACAGGGAGGGATCGGGCGACGAGATTGCCTCGAGCCTCTACCTTTCTCGTTGCCTGATACATTCACGCTGAACTCTCCTGAACATGGTTCAGGAAAGAAGCGATCGCATCCTGCCTATCTCTGAGCAGGAAGGCGGTATCCCGCAAAGCCCTGAGGAATACCCCCCGAGCGCTTTCCCCCTTCACTTCCCGGCAACCGTTGCGGTGGACTCAAGGATCAGGGGGAAACTTGGTCTACTATATCCCTCTCAATGACTTTTGCCAAACCGCCTAAAGCTCAGTAAATTCAGCAAAGTTCAGGGTTTTGGGGGTTAGAGGCATGCTCTCACCGCAAGGCGGCGATCCTTCGCCCGTGGGATCTCGGAGAGAAAACCGGCCATCTCTGAAAAACTGGGAGTGCCTTGCCGGCCAAAATCCGTAGGGTCGCCGATGCGGGAGAGGGACAAGCCGCTCTAGTCTTTAAGCAAAGAACGATGCGGTATTTCTTTTGCTGTTCTCCAATTACTTTCCAAGTCGCGTATAAGATACAGCCTTTTAATTTAAAATAGGGTACAGGTATTCAAGAGGAAGGAGAGAAAGGAATGCCGACTCATTCTTTGGATTTGCGGCAAAGAGTTGTAGCAGCCTATCAGGCAGGTAACACCTCCATCCGCCAGGTAGCTAAACGCTTCATGGTGACCAAAAGAACAGTACACCGCTGGGTGCGTCAGTACCAACAAACTCAAGATTTAGCCCCTAAGAAAGCAGGCACCAAGCGAGTGGGCATTTTGGAACAACATCGGCAGGAAGTGATGGCAATTATTACAGAACACCCAGACTTCTACCTGTGGCAGTATCAAGAACTGTTGCGCGAGCGCTTAGGAATCAATGTAAGCATCGTCACGATACATAATTTCTTGAAAAAGCAAGGAATGACTCTAAAAAAAAAGACCTACCGCAGTGCAAAAGTCAAAGAAGAGGAGGTGAAAAGGGAACGACTAGCTTATAGTCAAGAAGTCAGGAATATTCCAGCGGAGGATTTGATTGCCATCGACCAGACGGGAGTCTGGGAAGGAATGGAGCGGAGAGTATCTCGGAGTTTACGCGGTCAAAGGGCTTATCATTATCGTCAGAGATACAAGGGTGAAAAGTATACGGTTATTGGAGCTATTTCCTTGAGAGGTGTAGTTGGCTGTCGTGTCATCAAGGGTGGGATGAAGAAAGGAGATTTTTTGGAGTTTTTGAGAAGCGAGTTATGTCCGAAGCTAGATGCGAGGAAGGTTGTGATTATGGACAATTTGAATATCCACAAGAGTCGGGAAGTTGAGGAATTGATTAGGGGGACAGGAGCACGAATCCTATACCTGCCTGTGTATGCGCCGGAGTTGAATCCCATTGAGATGATGTGGTCGGTATTGAAGCATTTTATTCGGCAGCTTTGCAGAATTGGGAAGTATAGCATGGAGCAGATAGTGAAGACTTCTTTACTACTGATCAATCCATCCTCCTTCCGAAGTTGGTTTGCTAAGTGCTGCTATTGTACCCCTTGAGCCCTTAACAGGCTGTATCAACCCGCTGAACAAAATTGAGAGCTTGCTTAAGATGAACAGCCGGTATTCGTCCATCGCCAGCCCGAGCAAGGACTCTACCAGGATTTTAGAATCGGCGGAGCAAAAGCAAAACATTCAAATCTTGGCTCGCTGCATCGGCACAGCCTTGAATTTAGGCAGTCCGCTCAGGGTTGCCATACATTACACCTCGCAGGCAGAGGGGTAACGCTTGCTCCCCAACGCCTGCCAGGTAATTTCGCTCGCACTTCTGGAGATGATCTCAGAAGCTTCTTGAGCCTAAAGGGTTTCGCAGAGGAAGGGATCCCAAAAGTTTTTGGGCCCTCTCCGTAAGACGGGCATCCGGAGTGCCGCCTGTAATTATTTAGGGATCCCGAGGCTAGTGCTGAACAATTCCCTGAACCATAGCGTCGCTCAGGTAAGCCAATGCCTTCAAATCGGCCTCGTCAAAACACCGATCGCACAACAGGCGGTAGATTAGGCTCTCGTGTTCTGAGGTAAAGTGGCGAGTTTGCAAGACTTCTTCAACGATGGATCGAATGGTCATAGTTTGCCCCTCCTGGGATCGGGCTTAACACTGCTTGCCCATACTGATTGTGAAGAGTCAAGCCATAGCTCAAAAAGGGAGCCAACACGGATTTTCCAGCAAAAAAACTGTACATTGGCCAGTCATTGGGATCCCCAAACTTACTAAAGAGCCGTGACTGAGGATGTGCTCGCTGCCCTTGGCCAGACTACTTGCCTAGGGTCGAAGGTCCTCCCCTGGCAGAGCCTCCGAGAGTTGAACATGTGGCCGAGAAAGCCGTCCTGCAGCCAGGGAGCATGTTATCCTGAGTTGGCTTAACATGATTTCATAGCCGGGCTCAGCCGTCACCTTTCTAGCTGCGGCTGGCTGACCCGACGTCTAGGGATCCGGCTCAACTTTCTTCGCATTGCAGGCAAGACACCAATGGTGGGCATCTTCAGGCGCTTTTTCGGCTCTCGTGGTCAGGCAGATTCCAAACCTTCATCAGGGACGGCTGCTCAGCCGGCCAAAAAGAAAGACAACACCTTCTTTCTCGACCCAGATGAGGCCAAAACCCTTGGCAACATCGAATACATGCGCACTCCTAGGATCGTGAAGCACACCTTCCAGGATTTCGGCTCTACGGAGAAGGTGGAGGTGGTGGAGCAGGTTTCTTCCCTAAGCAAAGTTAAGTTGGCCGTAGAACAGGCCAAAGCCCCTGAGCAAAGCTCTTCCACCTCAAACAGCAGCAGTGGAGCAGGCTCACGCCGCCAGGGGGGATCTGACATGGACATGTTTCGCAACATGGCCCGCAGCCTGAAGCGCAAGTAGGCTGGACCCGGCTTATTGGCGGCACAGGATACAACGGCTATCGAAGGAGGGGCAATGGCGATTAAGCGAGGCACTTTGGTGCGGGCCATCCGCGAGAAACTGCAAGGCAGCCTGGAAGCCCAGGCCAGCGACCCTTTGATTCCCAACTACGTCTTCGAAACTCCTGGAGAAGTGGTGGATATCAAGGACGACTACCTCCAGATTAAGTTTGGGGCTGTTCCCACCCCTCCAATTTGGCTGCGGGCGGATCAGGTCGAGGAGATCGCGAGTTGAATAGGAGCATGGAATGCTCCCCTTTGGCTTGAGGGAGGGCTAATGGTACCTCTGGCTTCTCCCACGCGCGACCAACTTCTGCAACGCAGGCGACTTTTGCGTCAGCAACGGCGCAAGCGCTTTTGGCAGGGATCCTGGCGCTTGGCCAGCTCGATGGGCGTTCTGACGCTGCTGGTGTTGGGCCTGCAGCAGCCCTACTGGCAAATTCGCCGGCCGGAGCAAATTCAGGTAAAGGGCAGCTACTGGGTCGACCCCGACTGGATCCGGGAGCAACTGCCTCTGACCTATCCAATGAACCTCTGGCAGGTGCAGCCGGCTGTGTTGGAAAGAGCCTTGCTGGCATCCCCGGCCCGCCCTTCTCCCATCGAAAGCGTCCAGGTACAGCGGCGGCTGCTGCCGGTGGGGGTGATCGTCCAGGTGCGGGAACGGCAACTGGTCGCGCGCGCCCGTCGGGGCGACCAGACAGGCTGGGTGGATCGGCAAGGCCATTGGCTGCCCCCCGATCCCTTTCGACGCCACAGCGGATCCTCCCTTTCCTGGCCTGAGCTGGAGTTGCTGGGCTGGGAGAACCACGCGCCCGAGCAATGGGCCTTGTTGCTCGAAGCCCTGCAACAGGCTGAGATCCAGATCGAGACCGTAGATTGGCAGTCGGGAGAGGGAATCACGCTCCACACTGAGCTGGGCAACGTCTATCTGGGGCCGATTTCTGACCGCCTGCCTCTGCAAATTCAAACCCTCAACCAAATGCGGGATCTGCGCCGCCACTGCGAGTGTACACCCGACGAAATTCTCCAGATCGACCTGACCAGCCCCAGCGTACCCACCCTGCAGCTCACCCCTGCCGCCACCCAGAAGCGCTGGAAGCATTGGGAGCAGCGCTAGCCCTGGGATGAGCTTGCTGCCATGAACACAGCGCCGGCGGTGGAGGTCAAACAGTTGTGGGTCGCCTATCCCGGTTGTCCGCCGGTGCTGCAAGGGCTGGATCTACGGGTTGAGGCCGGGCAGCGCCTAGGAATCATTGGCCCCAATGGCGCCGGCAAAACCACCCTGTTCCTGGCCCTCGCTGGCCTGTTGCCCCCCTGTTCCGGCCAGATCACCTTGTTTGGGCAGCCGCTCCAGCCTGGCCAGTTTCGCCCTGAGGTGGGGCTGGTGTTTCAGGATCCCGACGATCAACTGTTTGCCGCCTCGGTGGCCGAGGATGTAGCCTTTGGGCCGCGCAACCTGGGACGTTCTGAGACAGAGGTCGCGGCTGTGGTCCAAGCAACCCTGGCGATGACCGGCACCCTGAATTTGGCCAACTGTCCCCCCCATCATCTCTCCGGCGGTGAAAAACGCATGGTCGCGATCGCCGGGATCCTGGCAATGCAGCCGCAGTTGGTACTCTACGATGAGCCGACTGCCAACCTGGATCTGCGCGCCCGTCGCCGGCTAATCGCCTTTTTGTTGCAAGCAACGCACACCTTTCTGCTCGCTTCCCACGATCTGGAACTGATCCTGGAAGTGTGCGATCGGGTGATCCTCTTAGATCAAGGCCGGATTTGCGCCCAGGGATCCCCGGCCCATCTGATGAGCCAACCCGACCTCATGGAAGCCCATGACTTGGAAGTGCCCCCCTCGCTGCGCCGATAACGGCAAAAGCTGAAAAGATGTCAAGAATTATTTTTGAGTTGATAACAATTTTGTCTCTCTTAATAAAAAGCTATCGTGCTAATTAAAAATATTGATTTTCGTCCAGGATTGAATGGGGATATCATTTTGTTGAGTCGGGGGATCCCTTCTCTGGGGCGTCCTCGTCGATTTTGTATGATCGATTTTGTGCAAGAAAGATGGGGACTTGGCCTGGAGTTGGCAGCTTTGCCCGCCTGAGCGACAGTTGTGGTTAACCCGGATGGCTCCCACAACCTTTTCTGGCCTCCGTCTGATTGAGTCTGAGGTCGGGGGTTGGGCACGGCCTTCTCTCCAGGGGGAGGTCTGTGGTGGCTGGAGTAGGTGTTGCCGAGAAGAGCTGTCCACTGAGGGTTGGGCAGAGGATCTCTTGGATGAGTTCGAGGGAAATTGCAGGATCGAACCCAATAGGCGAGATCAATTTGGAGATCGATTGGCCTTATTGCTGGGTTCGGCAACGTTCAGGAACTGAGTGTTCAAAAGTGGAGAGTTGATATGCCTATTGCAGTCGGAATGATCGAAACCCGCGGGTTCCCGGCAGTAGTGGAAGCTGCCGACGCCATGGTAAAGGCCGCGCGCGTCACCCTAGTGGGTTACGAAAAAATTGGCAGCGGGCGCGTCACCGTGATCGTACGGGGCGATGTCTCCGAGGTGCAGGCCTCGGTGGCCGCTGGCTTGGAGTCTGCCAAACGGGTGAGTGGGGGCGAGATCCTCTCCCACCACATCATCGCCCGTCCCCACGAAAACCTGGAGTTTGTGCTGCCCATCCGCTACACGGAGGCAGTGGAGCAGTTTCGTACCTAACTGAGTAGTTGCACTTAGCCTGGAATTGACCCGATCCAGAAAATCTGGACAGGTTCCAACCCCCTCCACAATTTCAGCGTAAGGAGTCCCTATGGCTATTGCAGTCGGAATGATCGAAACCCTGGGCTTCCCGGCAGTGGTGGAAGCTGCCGACGCCATGGTAAAGGCCGCGCGCGTCACCCTGGTGGGTTATGAAAAAATCAGCAGCGGGCGCGTCACCGTGATCGTACGGGGCGATGTCTCCGAGGTGCAGGCCTCGGTGGCCGCCGGGATCGAGTCGGTGAAGCGGGTCAATGGCGGCCAGTTGCTCTCCTGGCACATCATCGCCCGTCCCCACGAAAACCTAGAGTACGTGTTGCCCATTCGCTACACCGAGGATGTGGCTCAGTTCCGCGAAGGGGTCAACGCCATCCGTCCCTTCACCCGTCCCTAGATGCGTATCGCGATTGTGCGGGGCACTGTTACCAGCACCCAGAAGGATCCCAGCCTGACAGGCGTGAAGTTTCTGGTGGTGCAGTATGTCGATCTCGAGGGCCGACCGCAGCCCGACTACGCTGTAGCTGCCGATCCGGTGGGGGCCGGCGCCGAGGAGTGGGTGCTGGTCAGCCAGGGCAGCGCAGCTCGCCAGCCGCAGGGAAACGAAACCCGTCCGCTGGATGCAGTGGTGATGGCGATCATCGATACCGTCAGCATCGGCGGTCGCTCCCTCTACAACAAGCGCGACCAACGCTAGCTGGGATCCCTCCTTCCTCTCTCTGACGTGTTCTAGAGGCTCACGGTTATGCCTGCTCACACCTATGCTGCGCCGCCAACGCCCTGGTCTCGCCGCCTGGCGGAGCCGACCATCCATCCCTCTGCCTACGTGCATTCCTTTTCCAATCTCATCGGGGATGTGCGCGTGGGCGCCCAGGTGCTGATTGCCCCAGGAACTTCCATCCGTGCGGATGAGGGCTCTCCCTTTTACATTGGCGACGGCTCCAACGTCCAGGATGGGGTGGTAATCCACGGCCTGGAGCAAGGGCGGGTCATTGGGGAAGATGGCCAACCCTACTCCGTGTGGATTGGCAAGAACACCTCCATTGCCCACATGGCCTTGATCCACGGGCCAGCCTATGTGGGCAACAACTGCTTTATCGGCTTCCGCTCCACGGTGTTCAACGCGCGGGTGGGGGATGGCTGCATCGTCATGTTGCACTGCTTGATCCAGGATGTGGAGATCCCGCCGGGCAAGTATGTGCCCTCCGGCTCCATCATCACCACGCAAGCTGAGGCGGATCGGCTGCCCGATGTGCAGGATAGCGATGCCAAGTTTGCCCAACATGTGATCGGCATCAACCAGGCTCTGCTGGAAGGCTATCACTGCAGCGAAAACCTGGTCTGTATTGCTCCCATTCGCAACGAACTTCTGCGGTCGCGCACCTCTAACCCAACGGCTACGGAGACGGCATCCATGACTCATTCCTCCTCTCGCGCCGACGGCCGGAACGGCGGCGGATCCCTTCTCAAGCCGGAGGTGGTGGAGCAAGTTCGCGCCCTGTTGGCCCAAGGCTATCGGGTAGGGCTGGAATATGCCGATGCCCGCCGCTTCCGTACCTCTTCCTGGCAGAGCGAAAGCCCGATCACCAGCACCCGCGAGGCCGAGGTCATGCAATCGCTGGGGGCTATTTTGGCGGAGCACCGCGGCGAATACGTGCGCCTGTTGGGGATCGACCCCAAGGCGAAACGACGGGTGTTGGAGCAGATCATCCAAACCCCGGAGGGGCCGGCGACCGTTTCTGGATCCCCCAGCCACGTCTCGGTTACGGCCCCAGGTTCCGGCGCAGCCAATCCGCGCCCTGACGCCAGCTTGGAGGAGGAGATCCGGGCGCTATTGGCGCAGGGGTATCGCGTCGGCCTGGAGGTGGCCGATGTCCGCCGCTACCGCACCTCTTCCTGGCAGACTTTGGGCAATTGGAGCGGCTCGGCCCAAGAGATCCTGGCGGCTGTGCAGGCGGCCTTGGCCGAACATACGGGAGAGTATGTGCGCCTGCTGGGAATCGATCCCAAGGCCAAACGGCGGCTGCTGGAGAAGGTGATTCAAACGCCCCAGATGAGCAGCAGCGGCGGGACAGCCTCGCCCGCAGAGGGGGGCAAGCTGGGAGGGAGCGCTGCTGGCCTCGACCTGGAGTTACAGGAAGAGGTACATCGGCTGCTGGCCCAGGGCTATCGCATCGGCTACGAATATGCTGACGAGCGCCGCTTCAAAACCTCCTCTTGGCAGACCGGGCCGACCATTCGCGCCAGCCGCGGGCCGGAGGTGTTGGCCGAGCTGACGGCTGCTTTGGCGGAGCACCAAGGCCACTACGTGCGCCTGTTGGGGATCGATCCCAAGGGGAAAAAGCGGGTTTACGAGCGCGTCATTCAAACCCCCGGCGGCAAGTCGCCTGCCCCTGCAGCCCAGGGATCCCCGGCGGCTACTCCTGTTTCCACCGTTCCTGCCAGCACCCGACTCAGCAGCGAGGTGGTGGCACAGGTGCAGCAATTGCTCAGCCAGGGCTACCGCATCGGCACCGAACATGCGGACAAGCGGCGTTTTCGCACCTCCTCTTGGCAGAGCTGCAGCCCTATCGAGGCCAGCCAGCTGCCCCAGGTGGTGGCGGCTCTGGAAGCCTGCCTGGAGGAGCATCGCGGCGAGTATGTGCGCCTGCTGGGCATCGACCCCAAAGCCAAACGACGGGTGCTGGAGCAGATCATCCAAACCCCTTGAGGGATCCGCCTGTTCTCTGATCACTGTCGGTTCAAGGTTGGTTTTGATCCGACCTCCTAGCGATGAGGAGCACCTTGGCTTTGCCTCTGCCCACCTCTACAACGCTGCGCTCCTGGCCCAGCCAGAACGGCGAAACTCGCTACTATGTCAGTGGCGAGGTGCAGGTGGAGGCAGGGGCAGGCATTGCAGCGGGAGTGCTGTTGCGGGCCAACCCCGGCTGTCGCATCGAGATCGGGCGAGGCGTCTGTATTGGCATGGGATCCATCCTGCACGCCTGCGGGGGATCCCTCGTCGTGGAGGCGGGGGCCACCTTGGGAATGGGGGTGCTGGTGATCGGGCAGGGCACCATCGGCAAAAACGCCTGTATCGGCTCGGAAACCACGCTGCTCAACTGTTCAGTGCTCAGCCAGGCGGTGATCCCTCCCCGCTCGCTGGTCGGGGATCCCACCTATCCCAGCAGGCAAGAGGCGGAGGTGGGCATGGCTAGCGAGGCAGAGCCCGTGTCGGCGGCGGCCCCGCAAGAGCCGATAGAACCCCCTGAGGAAACCTTGCCTGAGCCGACCCCTCCCTCTCCCCCCGACTCGCCGCTGGCCCAGGTGGAAAAGCAAACCCGTCGTTGGCAGGAGGCGGCTGAGCAAACCCAAGAGAACTCGAGATCCCCTAAGACCCGCAAGCTAAATGGGATCCCGGGCTATTCGGAGCTGGATCGGCTGCTGGGCAAGATCTATCCTTACCGGCAGATCCTATCCTCTGGGGGTGGCCAGTCTTGAGGGCTACACTGGCATAAAGAAGTAGGGTGCTATGTCCACCTCTTTGGGCCTTATTCAGACACGCAGCTTTCCGGTCATTGTGCGCATTGCCGACGCCATGACCAAGTCGGCGGGGGTGGCGCTGATCGGCTTTGAGAAGATCTCAGGAGGCTACTGCACGGCAATCGTACGGGGAGGGATTGCCGATGTGCGCATTGCCATCGAGGAGGGGATCGAGGTGGCCCGCCAGTTTGAGCAAGAGGAGATCTCCAGTTTGGTCATTCCACGGCCTTTGCCTAACTTGGAGGCGGTGCTGCCCGTCAGCAGCAAGCTGTCTCAACTGGCACAAAACCGCGGCTACAGCCGCCTCAGCAACTTGGCCGTGGGCCTGCTGGAAACCCGCGGCTTTCCGGCTATGGTAGGGGCCGCCGACACAATGCTGAAAACGGCGGATGTGCAACTGGCCGCCTACGAGACCATTGGCGACGGCCTGTGTACGGCCATCATTCGGGGCACGGTGGCCAACGTGGCCATCGCCATCGATGCCGGCATGTACGAGGCAGAGCGCATCGGCGAGCTGAACGCGGTGGCTGTGATCCCGCGCCCTCTCGACGAACTGGAGCAGGCTCTGCCGGTGGCCAGTTGTTTCGTTGCCCAACCGGTTACCTTGCCGGTGGCTATTCCCCAAGCCCAGGGACAAGAGGTGCGGCGCAGCGATACCGTTGTGGAGCGGATCCCAGTTTATCTGGAGCCGCCGGAAACCCCTTAGGTTTACCTTGCAAGACGGGAAGGCTCGCGCTGTACTCTGCCCCCTCCCGCCGTCTACAGGGGGAGAAGATCTGAGATCACCTCCAGAAAGCCGAGCGGGGCAGAGAGGAAAAATGTTAGGCTACTGGAAGACCTGGGTCCGTGCAGCTCCGACGCCCAAACCGTGTCAGGATCGGAAGATAGCAGCACTACGGGATGCTCTGAGCAGGCGCGTCAACCCGGGTCGCCCTCTTCCAAGTTTTACCTCTGCCCTGGCAGCGCACACCTGTATGGCCGAGACAGACAACCCCCTCGCCAACTTTGCTCAGAAGGCTTTCTACTTCGGCATGGGTTTGGCCGCGGTGGTGGCAGACAATGCTGCAAAGGTGGCCGGGAGAGCCAACAGCCGTCTGCTGGAGCTGCGCAAGCAGGTCCAGGCTTTGGTGGATGAATTGGTGGAGCGGGGGGCGATGACCGCCGAAGAGGCGCGGGCCTACATGGACGCCATCGCTGCCAACGCCAACCGTAGGGGGGGGGAAAGGTCTGCTGGCGCCCCTCGCAAGATCAACATTGACGACATGGGCGACGCTGAAGACAAGACTGGCACTGCCCTTGAACTTTCGGAAGCTGCCCGTTTGCGCCAACAGATTGCTGAGCTACAGGCAGAGTTGGATCGCATCAAGAAGGAAGCGAGGAAGTCCTAGGTTTGGCCCGGGAAAAGTTGGGATCTCTATCTCTTTAATCCTCGTTCACGGGGAACTGGAAGACTCTCCGCAGCGCCCTCAGCCCGATTGCGAACGGCTGCCGCCGAAGTTCCTTGGCCGCAGCGGCGAGTCTAAACAGGCTCGTCCAATTTTTGTTGGAGCGGTTGGCTTGGATCCCTGACTTCTCTCTGAAAATTGGCAGCTCGGGGCGCTTAAGCTTGAGAATCTACCCCAAGCCACCTCAAAATGCCGAACCGCTGACGCGTCCTGGAGGACTCGAACCCCCGACATCCGGTTTTGGAGACCGACGTTCTACCAACTGAACTAAGGACGCAGGAGTAGTAAAGGGTCAGCCCCTTACCTAGTTTACCTAGTGTAGCAGGTATGCCCAAAGCCTTAGAGGGTTTCTTCTTTAGAATCCGTTTTGGCTTTGATGCGAGTGGCCTTGCCCACTCGGTTTCGCAGATAGAACAGCTTGGCCCGCCGCACCTTGCCACGCCGCAACACCTGGATTGAGTCGATGCGCGGCGAGTGAACTAGGAAGACCCGCTCCACTCCAATTCCCTGGAAAATCTTGCGCACCGTGATGGTGCGGTTGCATCCAGAGTGACGCATAGCAATGACCGTGCCTTCAAAGGCCTGCACCCGCTCTTTGCCGCCCTCTTGAATGCGCACCCCCACCCGTACCTGATCGCCAACATGGATCTCTGGCAGATCCGACTTCATGTGGGCCGCTTCGATGGAGCGGATGATCTCTTCGGCGTTGATGCGAGCGTTCATGGCTTTCCCGCGTTATCGGCAGCTAATCAGTGTAGCAATCCCCCCTTTTTTTGTACAGAGCTTGCCAGCCGTCCGAACCCAATGGCCATGCGGGAAACCGCGTTTGCACCCCCTCTCCTTTTTCAATAGGCTGGATACAGAGAAAGCCCTTGTTAAAGGCGAGAGACTTTTGTGATCCTGCGCACCAATGAGCCCCAGACGGGATCCCCAACCCCTGCCAAATCTGCTGACCAACCTCTGCCACAGACCGGATCCCACAACAGAGGACTGCCCATCGGCTGGATCCTTGTGGGGATATTGTTAGCCGGCTTGGGCGGCGGCATTCTCGTTCAGCGTCAGCTCCGGCAACAGACGGCCCAGCGCCTGGAGAGGCTAACGGTGCCCGTGCAGGTGACAGATCTCGCCCAACGCCTGCGGGTGAGCGGCCAGGTGCAGCCGATCCGGCAGGTGAATGTCAGCCCCCGCGAGTCCGGTCGTCTGGCAGAGCTGCTGGTGGATCAGGGAGATGAGGTAGTGGCAGGGCAAGTGTTGGCTCGGATGGATTACGGGGATTTAGCCAGCGGCATTCGCCAAGCCCAAGCCCGCATCCAAGAGCTACAGGCCCGCCTAGCGGAACTGCAAGCTGGCGAGCGACCCCAGGTGATCGCGGCGGCCCAGGCCAGGGTGGATGCGGCGCGGTCGCAAGTGAGGTTGGCCGAAAGGGAATTGGAGCGGATTCAGACCCTGGTGCAGCAGGGGGTGGTGGCCCGTAGCGAGCTGGATCAACGCCTGGCCCGCCTGGAACAGGCGCAGGCGGACTGGCAAGCGGCTCAACAGGAGCTGGAGCGATTGCGGTCAGGTAGCCGCCCAGAAACGCTGCAGCAGATCCAAGCTCAGATTGCCCAAGCGGAGGCAGAGCTGGCCCAGCGGCAATCTCGCCTGGCTGAGGCCGAGATCCGGGCGCCCTTTTCCGGCGTGGTTGTCCAGCGCTTTGCCGAGGTGGGATCCTTTGTAACTCCCACTACCGCAGCTTCCGATGCCACCGCCGCTTCTTCCAGCTCTATCTTGGCGCTGGCCCAGGGGATCGAGGTGCGAGCCGAGGTGCCGGAGGCGCAGATTGCCCAGGTGCGGGTGGGGCAGCCGGTGGAGATCCGCTCCCTGGCCTATCCGGATCGGGTGGTGCAGGGGCGGGTGAAGCGGATTGCCCCTGCCACGGTGGTGGTGCGGGAGGTCACCGTCTTTCGGGTCATGATCGAACCGGAGGCGGGGGCAGACTTTTTGCGCACCGGCATGAACGTCTCGGTGGATTTTATCGGGGAGCGGCAGCCTCAGGCGCTCACGGTGCCCTCGGTGGCCATCTTGCGGGAGCAGGGCCAAGAGGGAGTGATCCTGCTGGATCCGCGAACCCAGCGGCCCGTCTATCGACCGGTGGAAACAGGCCTCACCCAGGGCGGGATCACCCAAGTGCTCTCCGGCTTGCGGGCGGGGGATCGGGTCTTTACGGCGCTGCCGCCGGGGGTGAACCTGGAGACTTTGATCCGACAAGAGCAAAATCGCAGCGAAACCGCTCAAATCAAGCCACACCCATGAGCCTACCGATTGCAGCCCGAATGGCCTGGCAAATGGTGCGCCGCTACCGCCTGCGCACCGGTTTAAGCATGTTAGGGATCCTCATCGGCAACGCCGCCGTCGTGGCCATTGCCGGGTTTGGCCATGCTGCCCAGGAGCTGGCCGTGGATCAGTTCCGTTCTTTGGGCACCAACTTGCTCATTGTCTTTTCTTCCAGCTTGGGCCTGGCGGACGCCAGCAACACCCGTCCCATTACCCTCGACGATCTACGGGCAATTGCCGCGGAAGTGCCCGCTGTGTCGGCAGCCGTCCCCAGTCTTGTGGTCAATGTGCGCGCCGTGCGGGGGGGAGTGGATCGCCGCTATGAGGCCACAGGCACCTGGCCGGAGTATTTGTCGGTGCTGAATTTGGAGATCGAGGAGGGGCGCTTTCTCTTGCCAGCGGATATTGAGGAGCAGCGCCCGGTGGTGGTGCTGGGCAGCGAGGCCGCCCGCGAGCTGTTCGGCTTGGATCCCGCTGCCGCCATCGGGGAGACGGTGCTGCTGAACAACCTGCCCTTCGAGGTAATCGGCACGTTGCGTTCTAAGCCAACGGTGTTTGGCAACAGCGATGCCGGCCTGTTTTTGCCGGTGGATGTGGTGGCCAACCGGTTTGTGGGGCGGCGCTCCCCCTATGGCCTGGAACTGACGGCGATCTTCGTCTCGGCCCGCTCCGAAGCAGATCTGCCGGCTGCCGAGTTCCAGATCCGCAACTTGCTGCGGCAACGGCACCAACTGGTGGGGGAGGATGACTTCGTCGTCCGCAACCAAAAGGTGTTGCTGGACGGGGCGGCCAGGATCTTAACCTTGCTGCGGGTGCTGCTGACCGGCACGGCGGCCCTCTCGCTGCTGGTGGGCGGGGTGGGGATCATGAATGTGATGCTGATCTCGGTGTCGGAACGCACCTCCGAGATCGGGTTGCGCAAGGCGATCGGCGCCGATAGCCGGCAAATTTTGCAGCAGTTTGCCACCGAAGCTATTCTCATTGCCGTCAGCGGGGGCGTGGCCGGGATCCTCCTCAGCAGCGGCCTGCTGGTGGCGCTGCAAGTGTTCACCCCCCTGGCCACCCGCGTGGATGCAGTGGCGGTGGCGGTGTCCTTTTCCCTCTCGACGGGGATCGGGGTGGTTTTCGGCATTTTCCCGGCCCGCCAAGCGGCGCAACTAGATCCCATCGAGGCCCTGCGAGCCTGAGATCTCCCATTCGTAGGATAATGGGGGCTTACAGGTATTGAGTTGCCCGCCGTTCGCTAAGGAGCTTCCCCCTTGGTTAGAGAGCGAGTAGAGGTGATCGTCCCCGCCACCACCGCTAACTTGGGGCCGGGGTTCGATTGCATCGGTGCAGCCCTGGAGCTCTACAACCACTTCCAATTTCGCGAGATTCCCACCGGCCTCAGCATCCACTATCGCGGCAGCGATCACATCAGCCAGAGCAAGGACAACCTGGTGTACCGCGCTTTCTGCCGTGCTTTCGAGCTGCTAAGCAAGCCGGTGCCGGGGGTGGAGATTGAGATCACCCTCAACGTGCCCCTGGCGCGGGGCCTGGGCAGCTCTGCCACTGCCATTGTCGGCGGCCTGTTGGGGGCTAATGCTCTTGGATCGCTGAACCTGGCTCCTGAGACCCTCCTGCAGTTGGCCATTGCCCTTGAAGGCCATCCCGACAACGTGGTGCCCGCCCTCCAGGGCGGCTGTCAACTCTGTGTGCAGGGGCAGCAGGGGCAATGGGTATTTTGCCCGGTGGATTGGCACGAGCGCATCGGCCTAGTGGCAGCGGTGCCTAACTTTAAGCTGTCTACCCAGGCGGCCCGCGAGATCCTGCCCAAGTCCGTCAGCCTGGCGGATGCTGTCTTTTCCGTCAGTCACCTGGGGCTGCTTATCCGCAGCCTGCAGTCGGGGCGGGCGGACTGGCTGAAGGTGGCCTTGCAGGATCGACTGCACCAACCGGCGCGCATGGAGCTGATTACCGGCTTCAAAACCGTCCAGGCAGCGGCTCTGGCTGCCGGGGCCTATGGGGTGGTGATCAGCGGGGCTGGCCCCACGCTTTTAGCCTTCTGCGCCCCGGAGGAGCGAGAACGGGTGGGATGCGCCATGGTCGGCGCCTGGGAGCAACTGGATATCGAAGCAGAGGCCAAACCCCTGAATTTGGATCGACAGGGGGGACGGGTGGTGATCCATTCCCAAATATAGAGGAGGCCCTTGGGTCAAGCTGGTCACCCCGATTACAAAGGGGTCGTGCTTTTAGGCGTATAGGCCTTTCGCAGACTAGGACACCGCCCTCCCACTCAAGTTCCCGACCCTCCTTATCCCTCACCCCTTAACCCCTTTCCCTGCGGGAGAGGGGAGCCAGGAATCCACAGCACAAACCTGTTTGGGATGGGATCCCTTGAGAGGCTGGGCAAAACTTTTTCGGCGTCCCTACCCTGGCAGCAGCAGCAGCAAGGGGGGGAGAAACAGCCAAGCTGCCACAGCCAAAGCCGCCATCGCTGCCACTAACACCGCTCCAGCAGCGCAATCTTTGGCAATTTCTGCCAGCAGGTGATAGCGGCTGCCCAGGGTCAGATCCACCACTGCTTCCAGGGCAGTATTCACCAGCTCCAAGGCCATCACCATCCCGCTGGTCAAGCTGATCAGGGCCATTTCTACGGCGCTCAGCCGCAGGGCCAACCCTAAGACAAAGGCCACTACCGCCATAGCCAGGTGGATGCGAAAGTTGCGCTGGGTGCGGGCGGCGTACAGCAGGCCCTTTCCTGCATAGTAGAAGCTTTTACTTAGGCTAGTGGCCACCTGCCACGAGGGGGGGCGCTGCCAGGGATCCTGCGCCGCGAGGTCAGCCTCGGCTCCCGGGTCTGGTGCCTCGGAGGGATGGGCCGAATCGACCTGCGCTGAAGTGAAAGGGGCTCGCCGTCGCAATGCCGCCAAACGCAGCGGCTGGGGAAAACGGCTAGGGCTGCTGGCCATGGGTCACCTCCAGGTCTTCTTGGATGGCGGCAAGCAGGTGGTGCTGTTGCTGCAGCATGCGCTGTAGGGAAAGCTCATCGGGGTGATCCCATCCCAAGAGATGCAGCAGGCCGTGGCTGGCCAGCCAGGCCAATTCCCGCGACAGCCGCTGCCCCTGGGCTTTTGCCTGCGCGCAAGCGGTGGGTACCGAAATCACGATATCCCCCAGCAGGCGCACCCCTGTTATCTTCTGCAGCTCGACAGGGGTGGACGTCTCCTCGGCGGCAAAGGCCAGGACATCGGTGGGAGCGTCGATGTGGCGAAACTCGCGGTTGAGCTGGCGGATGTGCTCGTCGGAGGTGAGGCAAAGGCTGAGCTCGCAGGGATCCGTCACCCCCAGCTCCCGCAGCCACACCTCAAACCAACGGTGCCAAGTGGCTTCCTCAACTGGGCTGGGGACGTTTAGCTCCAGGTACAGATCCAGGAATCCCTCCATGCAGGCCTCACTCACACCCAAAATTGGCTCGCTGGCCCCATTGAGTACGGAGCGGAACGGCCACCCACGACTTGAGTCGCCTTTGCCAGTGGTACAAACCTTCAATGTACTGTAGCGCTAACATTGCTGGCTGTGCTAGGGTGCCGCTGCGATAGCCATAAAAGACGCCTCCCCAGGCAAATACGCTGCAAACCCTGGAAGGGGGAAGTCAAGGAACCCCATGTAAGGGGAGCGGCGGCCAAGGTGATAGGGAAATCAGACGCAACTCTCGGACTTTCTTTGTCTGAGGGATGTCGGGGGTGCGGCTGGGCAGCGCCCTCCAAAGTTTGCTGCCAGGGTGCTCGGCCATCTCCCCACTCAAGTGCGGGGAGCGTCAACGCGCCCCCTACTCTGGGGGTTCACCCGGAAGTTCGGGCCAGGCTGCGGCGACCCTCTGGCTGGCAAGCTGTTGTAGCGTTTGCCGCAGCCGATTTTCCAGCTCTTGCCGGCAACTGTCTGGATCAACCCCTTGCTGGGAAAGAAGCTCCGCCGGGAAGAGATCCCCGGCGATGCCGACAGCCCAGGCCCCTGCCTGCAGATATTCTGCTGCATTGGCCAAGGTAACCCCCCCAGTTGGGATCAAAGGCAGGGATCCCAGCACCGGTTGCAGATGGCGCAGGTAACGGGATCCGCCAAGGCTTTCTGCCGGAAACACCTTTACTGCCGTTGCCCCGGCCTGCCAGGCCCTCCAGATCTCGCCGGGGGTGAGGGCGCCGGGCACAATGGGCAGCCCTGCTTCCCGACCCCAGCGGATGATGCTCTCGTCCGCAAAGGGGCAAACATAGAATTGGGCTCCCGCCTGCCAAGCCTGCTCTGCCATCTGCCGATTTAAAACCGTGCCCACCCCTACCCAGCAATGCGGGTAGTCTTGCCGCAGTTGGGCAATCAACTCCAGATACCGGGGAACTTGGGGAGTGATCTCAATGTGGCGGATCCCGGCCCGGATGGCCAGGGTGGATCCCTCAAGGGCTTGGGCCGGGCTGGCCGAGAGGCGGATCACCGCGATCAGGGGCTGCTGCCACAAATGGAGTAGCCAGGGGTGCCGCCATCCCTCTCTGAAGCTCTGTTCAGAACCCTCAAACACCATCTGTGGAAAAGCCCTCTCTCATCGATTTCTACCTTGCTTGGGTTGATTTTAAGTTTAATTGCAATTAAAAATAACCAAACAGCCCGACGGTAAAACAATGACAAGCTATAACAAATTTCCTTTTGAGAAGAAGGCTAAAATAGAATAAAGAACAGGCAAAAGTGGTGTTTATAGGGGCAACTGTTTGCGGGTTTGTAGCACTCGTTGGAGCGCTTACTTTTCCCATCCTTTCATGGCGTCGCTGGTCTCTCATTTTAGTAGCTATCTGCAGCCTTGTTAGCTCCTTAACCAACATTGAACTCGGCAGAGGAGAGGAGGAAGCTCCCTCAGGGGAAAGGTGGCGCATGGTAGCCCATCTCTACGAGGTAACTTTCTGGTTGGCATTGATCGTTTTCATCTTACTGGCATGAGGTTTTGCCGGCAGGTGAGCGGCTAGTTTATCGCCATTGTCTGGATGTTGTGTCGAGGTTGCTCTGGCTTGCCGGTTGTTTAGGTTGGGCACCGATTAGACCTGTGGGATCTGGAGATCGATACGAACCTAGCCGCAGTGAGGATCCCTCGCCCCCAGCCCCTCTCTCAAAGGGAGGGGGAAGTCAGGAATTGAAGGAATGAACGGTTTTACTGGTATTGAAAATAACCCAGCCGTTTTGCTTGTATCTTGTAACGATTTGGAGTAACGACAGCGGGCAACAGCGCGATTGGGCTCGATCAGTCCTTGCGAATCTTTGTATTCTTAGGGTCGGTAGGTTGGTTGCCGAGGGTGTGGGGAGTGGTCAAGCTCAGTTGTGGGACACACAGCCTGAAGGCATGGGTGATGGTCGGGTTGCTCGCCCTCCTGGTGCTGGGGGGACTGTGGCGGGTTGCTCCATCTCAGGCGCAGAATCTCCACCAACTGCAACAGCGGCAGCAACAGATCCAGCAACAAATCCGGGGCACCCAGCGACGCCTGGGAGAGCTGCGCCAAGCGGAAGAAGAAGCCCGTCGCCGCATGGGATCCCTGCGGCAAAACATCCAACAGACAGAAGCTAGCCTTCGCGACAACCAATATCGTCTGGAACAGGCCCAGAGGGCGCTAGAGCAAGCGCAGAAGGAGCTCCAAGAGCTGGAAGACCGCCTGAGACGGCAGCAGCAGGGCACGGCCGCCCGCTTGCGCTACATGCAGCGGCAGGGGGCGGAACATTGGTGGGCTTTGCTGCTCACCAGCCGCGACCTCAACGAGTTTTTCGATCGCCGCCACCAGTTGCAATTGCTAATCGAAGCCGACCGGCAGTTGATCCGAGAGCTGCAGGTGATGGCCAAGGAGGTGGATCAGCAGCGGATCGCCCTGGAAGCGCAGCGCAACGAGATTTCTTTAATCTTGCAGGAGCTGGCAGCCCAGAAAAACCAACTGCAGCAGCAGGCTGCCGCCCAAGAGCAACTGGTGGGCCGCCTGGCCAACGAGCGCGCCGCCTATGAAGCAGCCCAACGGCGTTTGGAAGCCGATTCCCAACAGTTGACCATCCTCATCCAGCAACTGATCGCCCAGCAGGCTCAGCAGCGGGGGGGCAGAGATCCGGTTCAGGGGACAGGCCGGTTGATCCCACCAGTGCGCGGGCCAATCACCAGCGGCTTCGGCTGGCGGGTTCACCCCATCTACGGAAGCCGCCGCTTCCATGCGGGGATCGACTTCGGTGTGCCCACCGGCACGCCAGTTCGGGCATCAGACCGGGGCACCGTCATCTACGCCGGCTGGTATGGCGGCTACGGCTACACGGTGATTGTCAACCACGGCGGCGGCATCACCACCCTGTACGCCCACAACAGCCGCGTCGCCGTTGGGGTGGGTCAGCAGGTACAGCGGGGGCAGGCCATTGCCGCTTCCGGCTCCACCGGCCTCTCCACCGGCCCCCACGTTCACTTCGAGGTGCGGGTCAACGGCCAGCCGGTGGATCCCCGCCGCTACCTTTGAAGCAGCGCATCTGTCGGCAACGGCTGCAGGGATCCCGCCTGCAAGATCCACCGCACATCGGCAATGGAGGATAGCTCCTCTGGGTCGTGGGAAACCACCAACACCGTCCAGGTGGATTTCAGCCGGGCCAGCAGCTCGATCAACTGCCGCCGCACCGACCAGTCCAGCCCTGCCGTCGGCTCGTCCAGCAGCAGTAGCAGCGGGCCGCGAATAAGCTGTACCGCCAGGGCCAAGCGCCGTTGTTGTCCGCCACTGAGATGGTTGGGGGAGGTGCACAGAGGGATCCCTTCCAATCCCACCTGTTTGAGAACGTTTTCAATCTCCTTTTGTTGCAGCTCCGGGTGGCCGAAGCGCATTTCCTCTAGCACCGTCAAGCCACAAAAGTGACGCTCCGGGAACTGAAACACCAGCCCCGCCATGCTGCGCAACTGCTGGGGGGAGAGCTCTGTTCCTCCCCAGGCAATCCGCCCGCGCGTGGGCCGCGCCAAGCCGGCCAAAATTTCCAGCAGGGTGCTCTTGCCGGCCCCACTTTTGCCCACGATCAGCCCCAACTGATTCAGGCCCAGCTCAAAGGAGAGATCCCGGAGAATCGGCTGAGGGAGGGTTGCCGGGTGGTAGCAGAGATCCTGAACCTGCAACATGAGCGGCGCCCCTGGGAAAGTTGTCGTTATTTTGGCACTGGAAAGCTCTGCCGGACAGCTACAACCATTCTTCTAGGCGCCCCAACTGATCCCGAAAGCCATAGGTGAGTTCGCGGTACCACTCCCGCAGCTCCAGTTGATCTACAGCTCGCCGCAAAGCCTCTTGGGAGCGCTCGATGGGGCGCAGAGCCGCAGACGGGATCCCTTCTTGAGCAGCCCATTGTTCAAACAGAGCCAGCTCCGTTTGCAAGTAGAGAATGAGGTTGGCCACATCCTGCGGGTGGGGGTAGCGGGTGGCATCTGGCATAAGACATCTCACCAGGGGAACTAGCTCCATTCTGGCCAAGAATCTGTCCCGCTGCCGCCTGAGGGCCCTATCCCCTCTCGCCTGCTTCTGTACTCTGGGCCGCAAAACGCAGATAATGCGGTGGGAAATGTTCACTGCCGTCGAGGGATCCATGAGCCAAAAGCTGCTGTTTGTGTGCCTGGGCAACATCTGCCGTTCTCCCGCTGCCGAAGGGATCACCAACCACCTGCTGCAGAGCAGCGGCCATGAGGGGGACATCCTCTGCGATTCGGCAGGTACAGCCGCCTACCACCTCGGCAGTCCCCCAGATCGCCGCATGCGACAAGTTGCCCAGCGCTATGGACTGGAGCTGCACGGCCAAGCCCGGCAAATACATCCTTTGGATCTGCGGGAGTTCGACCTGATCCTGGCCATGGATCGGCAAAATTACCGCGATATCCTCAGCCTCGATCCCCAGAGAAGATATGCCGACAAGGTACGCCTAATCTGTAGCTACTGTCGTTCTCACACCGATGAAGAAGTTCCGGATCCCTACTACGGGGGCGAGGCAGGGTTTCACTACGTGATCGAGCTGCTCTGGGACGCCTGCAGCGGCCTGCTGGAATCCCTGATCCCTGGGATCCAATGCCCGCCGCTGCCCAGCCGCACCTGAAAGTCATCGATCAAGAAAACAACTACCACCTGAGCAGGTTAAAGCTCTCCATGTCGATGGTGGCGCGGTTGCGGTAGATCCCCAACACAATGGCCAAGCCCACTGCCGCCTCGGCAGCCGCCACGGTGATGACAAATACCGAAAACACTTGGCCGCGAATCAAGCCCGAGTCGACAAAGTTGGAGAAAGCCATAAAGTTCAGGTTGACGGCGTTGAGCATCAGCTCAATCGACATCAACACCCGAATGGCGTTGCGACTGACGATCAAGCCGTAGATGCCGATGCAGAAAAGAATTGCCGCGACCACCAAGAAAAACTGCAGTTGCAACATCACAAGAGGCTCCACTGGATACAGATGAGAGGGGCATCAGGAAAACGCTGGGCTGTATGGCCGAGAGCAGGCAGCTTCAACGCGTGCTCACCAGCTCTGCTGGGCGTTCCGACTCCGATTCAAGCTGTGGCCGGGCCCGCTCCAGCAAGCTGAGATCCCCTTCTTGGGCTTGGGGAACGACAAACTCTCGACGCGCCAGCACAATGGCCCCGATCAACGCCATCAGCAGCAAAACAGAAGCCAACTCGAACGGCAACAGATAGTCGCTAAAGAAATGCCCACCCATCACCAAAGCACTGCTCGTGGGCTGGATCGGCTCCAACTGCCAGGGGGTATTCAGGGCCATTGCCGTCAGGAGGGCAAACAGCCCCAAACACACCGCCGCCGTCACCCCATTGCGCAGCCAGCCCAACTTCAAAGGAGCGAAAGTATAGCGCCGGTTCACCAGCATGATGGCGAACAGGATCAGCACGTTGACGGCGCCGACGTAGATCAACACCTGAGCTGCAGCCACAAAATCGGCATTCAAGAGGAGGTACAGCCCGGCCATGCTCAAGAAAACGCCCCCCAATAGAAAGCCGGAATAGACGATGTTGGGGGCCCAAACCACTCCCAGGGCAAAGCCGATGGCCATCGCCGAGAGCACCCCAAAGGTAACCAGTTGCACGCCTTCTGCAAGGGTCATGGGATCTTCGTCCTTAACAAATCGCTATCGCTGCTCCCTTACCACTGTACTGCCCTGGCGGACTGAGGAAAAGCCCAACTCCCTTGTTCAATCCATAGAGAAATCCCTAGAGTCAGGTCTCACCAACTGCCGCCCGCTCCGCCACCTCCGCTGCTGCCGCCCCCGAAGTCTGAATCTCCACCTGAATCTCCACCGAAGTCTGAATCTGTGTCTGTGTCGCTGAGCTCGGGGATGACCACCTCTCGCTCGCTGCGGTACCCGCAGATAGGACAGCTCAGGATTTCCAGCTTCAAGCCGCTAGAGGAATAGGTGGCTTCCCTGAGAACCTGGGTGGTGAGGTCGAGGGTGAGAGCTTGACACCGGGGGCAATAGAGGTGGCGATAAAATCCATTCTCGCGAACAACCACAGCTGCCCCCTGACAGCTAGGGCAAAACCAGCCGTAGTAGCTGGCTCTGCCCCGGCTTTTGGCTAAGCGATCTCCCGGGGAGAGGCACGTATCGAGAACTTGCGCCTGGATGGGGCGCATGGGTCGACCGCAGCTTTGGCAGACCACGGGCTGAAAGGGGATCCCACGCTTCCGGCCCAAGGTGCCGTCAGTGGCCAAAGCAGCCACAACCGGCAAAGCCAACCCCAGCCAAGTGCCGCTGGACAATCCTAGGAACAGGCCAAGGCAGAGGGATCCCGAATAGAGGAAGAGACGAATGGGGTCGCTCTGAACCGAAGAGAGCACAGCACCTGTTCTTGGATCTCTGCGTGTCAGGGAGAGGACTTGTCTTCCCCCTCGCTCAGCCCTTAGAGAGACGGGCATGCGAGAGCGCTGCCACCCCAGTCCCAAAAGGATGATCCCCAGCAGCAGCAGGATCCCTTCCACCAGGGAAGAATCAATGCCCTGGGCCACTGCCCCAGAAGAAGTTGCAATCGTTGAGGTGGTAACTTCAGAAGCTGCCGCAGGAACATTGGCAACGGGCTGGCCCTGCAACACCGAGGTCAACTGCCGCACCCCCGCCAGAGTGCCGCCATCAAAATCCCCATTGCGAAACCGAGGCAGGATCTGCTGGTCGATAATCTGCTGGACTCGGCTGTCGGGGAGGATAGCGACCAGGCCCCTGCCCGTTTCGATTTCCACCCGCCGATCCCCTACCGAGATGAGAAACAAAACCCCGTTGTTTTGGCCTGCCTTGCCGATCCCCCAGTAGTTAAATAGCTGCGTGGTGAAGTCTTTTGGTGTTGCATATCCCTGAGTATTCGGCACGGTAACCACTGCCATCTCGGCACTGGTGCGCTGCTCAAGCTGAGTGATAAGACGGTTGAGCTCGTTTTCGGTGCTGCTGCTGAGGATGTTGGCGGTATCGGAAACCCACCCTCCATACTGACGGCGGGGGTTGGGCACTTGTTCAAGGGTAATGGCCCAAGCGGGCTGCGGCAGCAGGGATACAACTAGCAAAACTGCCGCCCAAACTTTCGGCATGGCTTACCTGGCTGAGCGCTGCCTAGGTTCTAGCACAGCTGTCTCGGCTAGACTGGCAGTCCTTTTCCCAGGGAGAGAGGGGAGTTGGGGAACGGTTGAGACAAGCCGCTTCTTGTTGCTAGTAATTGTTAACAGCAACCGGCCCTCAGTCCGGCCAAGGGAGCCAGGCTTCTTCTTGCCATTCCACCTCAAAGCACTCCTGGGCCATGCGGAGAAAATGCTCAATCAACTCAGGGATCCCTGGCGCCCTTGGGCAAAGGTCGTACACGCCAATCACCTGCGAGCCGGGCAGATACCGTTCCCACAGCTCTAGATTGGGCCGCAACAGGAGGGATCCCTGTTGCAGGATCCCCCAGGGTTGCCACAGTTGGGCGTTGCCCATCAGCTTTTTGCGCTGCCAGCTTAGATCGGCACGGGTACGGGCGGCAAAGCAACTGATTTTGTTGCGGTAGCCCCGATCCTGGCCACCTTGGCCGCGGACAGAAGCGGGAGCATCCACCTCAATGCCCAGCGCCGCCAGCCCCTCTACCCAAAAACGGCAGCAGAAGTCGTACACCTGGGCTCGCCGCAAATTGGGCAGCCGAGCTTGGAGGTAAGAGAGGGGCAACACCAAGCTGTAGGTCAGCTCTGCTGCATCTTCCGCCGCCTGGTGCAACACCGCCCGTCCTCCGGTGGGCCGGCGCACCATCGGGATCCCTGGCGGCAGATCTGGCCAGGCCTGGTGACGTCCCAGAGAGAGGGTAAGCCGATCCCAGCCGTAAAAGCGCAAACAGGGCCTGGGATCCTGGCGCAGCCGCTGCAAAAGCCAAAAGTCCTGCTCCATCTGCCAGCCGCCAGCGGCCACGCGATAGGGCAGCCAAGAGCCCTGGGATCCCATCAAGCTTTGGGAAACTCAGCCTGGAGCTGCTCATCGTACTCATCGGCCAAGCTGGCCACAAGGGTGATGGCGCGCGAGATCTCGCCAGCGCTGAGCCCTTCCAGAGTGCGGTGGTGGTTTAGCACCACTTGGTTGTTCCAGATGCAAAAACGGGCTTCCAGAGTTTCGCTCCAGTTTTTCTCCAGCAGCTTCTGCATGAGCTTAGCCGGCTCCGCCACCGGCAGAGAGAGCACGGGAGACCACACCAACAGGGTATCTTCGGGGGATTCGCCGCTCAGGTGGACGAACACTTCCACGCTGCCGTAGGTGAATTTCCAGGTGTGGCCCTGCTCGTGGTTCTCGTAGGCGGCATCTTCTTTGAGGCTGGAAACTACTGCTGAGACAACTTCAACGTAGCGAGGGGGCTCTTCCATCAGGCCTGGAAAACCTTCTGGAGAACGGTCGATGAGCGGCTCGCTGTAGACCATGGTCTTTCCCCTACTCCCTGTCTAACCACCTTAACTATACTGCCTAGCCCTCCCACCTACCTGCCATGCTGCCGGATCCGGCTCAGGCCAGAATAGAACTGTTCGCGGTTGGGAAGGTTACCTATGCCCCAGCCTGACGTTCAAGGACGCACCCTCGCTTATGAGGCGGGCGCCAACCTGCGCCAGGTGCTGCTGCAAGCCGGGATCCCGCTCTACAACCCGCCGGCTCCTATCCTCAACTGCCGCGGTCTGGGCACCTGTGCCGTACAAATCGTAAGGGGCTGTTTCCCCTATGGGCTGGCGAGAACGGGCCCGCCTGTCTTTGCCACCCCACCAACTCCCGTCCACGGCGGCGGCCCAGGACGGCAACGGGCTGCGCTTGGCCTGTCAGGTGCAGGTGCTGGGAGATCTCAAAGTCACCAAATGGCCAGGCCTGTGGGGACAGCGGATCCCGCCCGCCTCTCAAACCTGAGGATTCTCAAAAACCTAAGGGAAGCCCTATGGAAACTCCATCCCACCCCTCCCAAAAGGCTGTCGGCATTTTGGGGGCCCTGCCGGAAGAAGTGGCCATGCTCACCCAAGCAATGGAGATCAACTCTGTCCATACCCATCTGGGGCGGCAGTTCCATCAGGGATCCCTGGCCGGACAGCCGGTGGTGGTAGTTCAAGGGGGGGTGGGCAAGGTGCGAGCGGCAACTACGGCAGCCCTGTTGGTGGCCCACTTCCCTTTGCGGGGCATTATCTTTACCGGCGTGGCCGGCGCCTTGGCCGATCACCTGCAGATGGGGGATGTGGTGCTGGCCCATGCCGCCATCGAGCACGATTTCGGCACCGGACGGCCCGAAGGCTTTGTCTTGGGGATCGACTTTATCCCTGAGTTGCGCCATCCTCTAGCGGAGGCCGATAGTGCCCTTTACGACCTGATCGTGGCCCAAGGGGAGCGGATCCCTCTTCACCCGCTGCAGGGGCGGCAGCCGGTCATCCACCAAGGCCTGGTGGCCACGGGCGATGTATTTGTGGCCGACGCCAAGCTCCGGCATCAAATTCGCGAGCGCACCGGAGCCCTGGTCGTGGAAATGGAAGGAGCGGCGGTGGTACGGGTGGCGCAAGAAGCTGGGATCCCTTGTCTGCTGGTGCGATCGGTCAGCGATGTAGGAAGCGATACCGATTTTCTAACTTTTTTTCAGACAGCGGCTCTCAACTCGGCAGCGGTGGTTCACAGCGTTTTGCAAAGCTTGCCTCCTCCCCTCTGACTCTGGACAAAAGCGGACTTTTGCTCCAGGTTGAGGCTTTCTTCCCGCTCCTACTAGGCTTAGCTAATCCACATGAAGGCAGAAAGGTGCGTTGGCGAGGTTGCCCGGTGTGCCCCAAAGTGGCCTCCGGCCCGCTACGCGAACGGATGGAGTTCAAGTCGAGGACTAGAGGAAAGCCCTCATCAATCTAGCCGTGGGGAGGAAGCGCCGCCCGCTAACAGAAGTTACTAATCCTACTCCGGTGCAAGTGGCCAAGATAGAAGCCACCTAGTAGGCTTAAGAACCTCGCACCGCTAGCGCAAATGCTACTTTCTTCCCGGGAGCAGTTTCCCTGTTCGCGCCGGCGAGACGGAGCCCTTAACCTTTAGCCCTGGGGTAGCTTACCGCCAGAAAAAAGCTTTGGCCCCTGCCTTTAGACAGGGGCTCTCTCTAAGCTAAGTCGGAGCGAAAGGATTTGAACCTTCGACCCCCACTACCCCAAAGTGGTGCGCTACCAAGCTGCGCTACGCCCCGACGCACCTAAGCCAGAGAAAATCTCTGGAGGTGCTTTACCAGTTTAGCTTCTAGAACCGGATCCCGGCAAGTGCAAGGCCTTGGTTACCGGATCCTGTAGAACACATGCTAGCATAGCTGAGCTGTCAAAATACCACACGCCCGAACTACCGGGTGTCCTCAACGGGGATCCGTTCGGGCGGAGGCTAACCCGTAGGAGATAACCAACTCATGAGCGTAGTCAGTTTGCCTCAACTGCTGGAGGCAGGGGTACACTTCGGCCACAAGGCCAGCCGCTGGAACCCCAAGATGCGGCCCTACATTTTCGCCGAGCGCAACGGCATTCACATCATCGACCTGGTGCAGACGGCCCGTTACCTCAACGAAGCCTATGAATACGTGCGGGAGGGGGCCGAAAAGGGGTGGCGTTTCCTGTTTGTCGGCACCAAACGGCAAGCCGCCGGGATCATCGCCCATGAGGCCACTCGCTGTGGCAGCTACTACGTCAACCAGCGCTGGCTGGGGGGCATGCTCACCAACTGGGCCACCATCAAAACCCGCATCGACCGCCTCAAGGAAATCGAGGAGATGCAGAGCAGCGGCCTGCTGGATCGCCTGCCTAAGCAAGAAGCGGCCCGCCTAAAACGGGAATTGGCCAAGTTGGAGAAGTACTTGGGCGGCATCAAAACTATGCGCAAGCTCCCCGACGCGGTAATCATCGTCGATCAGCGGCGGGAGGCCAACGCCGTTCAGGAATGTATCAAGCTCAAGATTCCGATCATCTCGCTGCTGGATACCAACTGCGATCCTGACCTGAGCGATGTCTTCATCCCCTCTAACGACGACGCCATCCGAGCGATTAAGCTGATTGTAGGCAAGCTGGCCGATGCCATCTACGAAGGGCGACATGGGCAGCTCGACACAGTCGAAGAGGATGAGTACGACTACGAGGGGGCCATGGACATGGATCTAGAGGATGACATTCTGGAAGATGTGGAGGATGAAGAGGAGGGGGATCCCGAGCAGGGAGAGTAACCCTTGGGCCGAGGGTGGGGATCCTGGGTGGTTCGAGTTGCTCCCTGTCCATCCTTTCTCCAGAAGCCTGTATCCTTAAAATCCAGATTCATCCTTTGTTCTGCTCCTGCCTATCCTCTGCATCCGGTCACATCCTTTCTGCCTCTTTGTACGATGTGAGATTTGAGGAACCCTCATGAGTATTGATGCCAAATTGGTCAAAGAGCTGCGCGAAAAGACGGGCGCAGGCATGATGGACTGTAAAAAAGCCCTGGAAGAGTCCGGTGGCGATATGGAGAAAGCCATCACCTGGCTGCGGCAGAAAGGGTTGGCAGGGGCAGCCAAAAAGGCCAGTCGCGTGGCGGCTGAGGGGGTTGTCGATAGCTACATCCACTTCGGCAACCGGATCGGTGTGTTGGTGGAGGTGAACTGCGAGACGGATTTTGTGGCCCGCAACGAAGACTTTAAGAAGCTGGTGCAAGATATTGCCAAGCAGATTGCCGCCTGCCAAAGCGTGGAGTACGTCAGCATTGACCAGATCCCTCCCGAAGTGGTGGAGCGGGAAAGGGCCATCGAGATGGGCAAAGAGGATCTGGCCAGCAAGCCTGAAAACGTGCGGGAAAAGATCGTGCAGGGCCGCATCGAGAAGCGCCTGAAAGAGCTGTCCTTGATGGATCAGCCCTTTATTAAAGATTCCTCGATTACCGTAGAGGAATTGGTGAAGCAGCACATTGCCAAGCTAGGGGAAAACATCCGGGTGCGGCGGTTTGCCCGCTTCGTCTTGGGAGAAGGGATCGAGAAACAAGAAGCGGATTTTGCCGCTGAGGTGGCCGCTCAGGCCGGTCTCAAGCCAGCACAGCCAGCGCAAGTGGCAGAAGTTGCAGCCGCTCCTCCCGCAGAACCTGTGGCTGACCAACCTGCTGCCGAACCTCCAGCAGAGTCCGTTGCCCCAGAACCCGTCGTCGCAGAATCTGCTGACGCAGAGCCAGCGCCTGCTGCTGAGGGCAAGCCCTCCAAAAAGGGCTCCACCAAGAAGAAGAAATAAGCCCATTCCACGCTGCGGATGGATCCCTGAATTCACCCCGATTGGTGGAAGCAGCCTACTCGGTGGGCCTCTCCACCCTGAGGGGGGCTGGCTAGGTGGTGACTTCCTCACGGGAAGCGTCCTGGGAGGGTATTTGGGGCTTTCCTCCCTTTTTGCCTTGGCACGGCAAAGTGTGAACTGAAGAACAGCTCTTTTGATTGCTGGCCATGAGCTACCTTTTGCGCAATGTGCTGATTCCCACCGCCACCGGCTACGAGACTACAGATGTCCGCATTGAAGGGGAGCGGATCGCTGCCATCGGCAAAGAGCTGGCGGCAGTGGGCCCAGATGGCGTAGAGCTCGATGCCCACAACAAGCTTTTGTTGCCCGGCTTTGTCAACGCTCACACCCACTCTTCGGAGCTGTGGCAAAGAGGGATCATCCCGCCCTACCCGCTGGAGCTGTGGCTGGCACAACTGCACGAGTACGCGCCCCCGGATCCAGAAAAGATTTATCTCAGCGCCCTGGCGACAGCGGTGGAAACCTTGCTCAGTGGCGGCACGACCGTAGTGGATCACCTAATCCTCATCCCTGGCCAGGAGCTGGCCACCCTCGAGGCGGCGGTGCGGGCCTACCGAGAAGTCGGGATCCGCGCTTTCATCGGCCCCCTGCTCCAGGATCAAGCCCTCTCTCAGGGGTTGCCCAGCGGCTCCTTTTCGGATCGGGAGCTGGAAACCTATCCTCTCTCCACAGCGGAGGTGTTGGCCATTGTGGAAGAGGCAGTGCAGCGCTTTCACCGGCCAGAGGAGGGCATCACGCTGATGGTGGCCCCCACCGGCATCCAACTCTGTTCTGACAAGCTGTTTGAGGGCTGCGCGGAGTTGAGCCAGAAGTATGGCCTCCCCCGCCATGCCCACCTGCTGGAAACCCGCGCCCAGCAGAGATTGGCCCAGGAAAAGTACGGCTGCAGCGCAGTCGAGCACCTGGAGCGCTTGGGCTACCTAGACCGGAGAACCTCGCTGGCCCACTGCGTCTGGCTTACCGATGCCGATATCGAGATCTTGGCCCGCACCGGCTCTACGGTTGTCCACAACCCCTTGAGCAACCTGCGCCTGGGCAGCGGCATCGCCCCCATCCTCAAGTACCGGCAGGCGGGGGTGAACGTGGCCTTCGGCTGCGATGGGTCAGCCAGCAATGACTCCCAGGATCTCCTGGAGGCCATTAAAATCGGCACCATCCTGCACAACATTACGGATCCCGACTACCGCCACTGGATCTCGCCGCGGGAGAGCATCGAGATGGCCTCTCGCGGTGGGGCCATTGGTCTAGGGCTGGGAGAGGAGCTGGGATCCCTGGAGGTGGGCAAGCAGGCGGATCTGGTGCTTTACGACCTCACCCAACTATCGCTGTTGCCCCGCACGGATCCCATTGGTCTACTGGTGCTGGGCCGGCCCACCCAGGTGGTGCACAGCGTCTGGGTCAGGGGGAAGCGGGTGGTGGCCAACGGCGAGGTAACGACGGTGGATGTGGCCAAGCTGCGGCAGGAGCTGTTCGCTCACAGCACCTGGGATCCCTTCCGTCGCTCGCAGCAGGGAGCACTGGAGGCCCGCTACCGCCAGGTGATGGGTCTGCCAGAATAGCCCTAGAATTGTCGGGGCCGACCGTGGGAGCAGCAGCCGATTGGGCCAGAGCCACCGAGCAGGTGAAGCGGCAGGCGCTGGCGCTGGGCTTTGACAAAGTCGGCATTGCCAGCGCGGCGGATCCCCCTGACTTGACGAGCTTGCGGGCCTGGCTGGCCGCGGGCATGGCCGCCGACATGGCCTGGATGGCCGATCCCCGGCGAATGGATCCAGAGCGGGTGCTGCCGGGAGTACAATCTCTGGTCTGTGTGGCCCTCAACTACTACACCCCCACCTGCCACAGCCGGGATCCAGCTAAAGGCAAGATCTCCCGCTACGCGTGGGGGCGGGACTACCACCGCGTGTTGGGACGGCGGCTGAAGCAGCTCCACCTCTGGATGCAGGCCCAGTTTCCGGACTACCGCGGTCGATTCTACGTCGATACCGGCCCAGTGGCGGAAAAGCCCTGGGCCATGCAGGCGGGCTTGGGCTGGATCGGAAAAAACGGCCTCTTGCTTACCCGCGAATACGGCTCCTGGGTATTTCTGGGGGTAATCCTGACCACTCTCCCGTTGATCCCCGACCGGCCCCACACCGCCCACTGTGGCACCTGTAGCCGCTGTCTGGAGGCCTGCCCCACCCAGGCCATCGTCAGCCCAGGGGTGGTGGATTCCCGCCGCTGCATTGCCTACCACACCTTGGAAAGCCACGCCGAGCAGATCCCTGCCGAGATCGCCCAGAACCTACACAACTGGGTGGCCGGCTGCGACATCTGCCAAGAGGTCTGCCCTTGGAACCAGCGCTTTGCCCGGCCCAGCCGGATCCCCGATTTTCAGCCTTACCCTTGGAATGTTGCCCCCGATCTCCAAGAACTGGCGCGGATTGGCGACGAGGAGTTCGACCGCAGGTTTCCCGCCTCTGCCCTGCGCCGCCTCAAGGCCCACCGGCTGCGCCGCAACGCCAAAGCCGCTCTCAGCGGCCATTCGGGCTCCACAGCCCACAGCAACGATTTGGAAGCCCATACTCCCGTTCCTCACCCTGAAGCGCTCCGCGCCGCTGACGCGAACGGGTAGAGGGCGGGCTTCATGGCTTACGCCACGCTTCGCGAACAGGGATCCCTGCTATCGCAGCGGGCGTTTCCTGAGCTTTAAGAACGGGATGCCCCACCGCTCTGGATTTGATTCCCCTCGCCAAGTTGTGATCCCGTGACAGGCTTAGCCCGCAGTAGGGGCAATCGTGCCACCTTTCGTGGAGTTTTTTGGGAACCACCTGACCACACCCAGAACACTCTTGACTCATGCCGTTTGGATTCCCTGCAATCGTCAACAGCCCAGCTCTTTCAGTCGTCCACGCCCTAGCACCCCCTATTGGCTTCCCCTCTTCTCAGACCCTAACCCTGCCTGGATAACGATTACGAAGACTATTACCCCAGCTACCGGCACAACCTACTGCAATCCGGGTGGAAACCCCTGTACCGCCATTTCGATGCCGAGTATTCCTGTGCGGGATCCCTGGGCGTTGGCCGAAAAATTTTTGGAGATGTGTGCAGCGATATTGCCAATGCGGTAGGACGTAGAGAGTACAGCGCGCTTCTCAACTTTCAGAGAATACCTGTTACAAGATCGAAGGGTTTTGGAATAGCGTCACTCCACCTCTGCCCAGCCCCGACCATACAGTATTTCATGATCAGCTCTCCACGCAGACGCCGATTCAGCAGCAGGTGAGCCGGGATCAAGTTCCCATCGATGACGTTTTAAGGCGCCTGCAGGAAATGACCGTTCTCAGAGTTTTAGCGCATCTGGGGCGACTGGTGCAGTTGGCGCAATTCCATATGGAGCGCTACTTCTACCATCCAGTCGAGCGGTTCAGCAGTTGGGAGGAAATCAGCAGCCTGGGCACCACCTATGCCTTCTGACCGGAGCCGCAGATTTGGCTACAAGTTCAGGCCACCTATCACAACTGCCGCCGCTACACCCTGCTGGGCGTGGCTCTCAGGCCCTTGTTCGCAAGGTTACTTACAATCTGGCAGTGATGGTGAGCGGCTACCAAAGCCGGATCGGGCAAATCCACAGCCCCTATCCAATCAGTTCTTTTCCCACCGAAATTCAGGCCTTTGCAGCTTCTACAGCAGGAGCGATTGGCGGTCTTGGTGCACGGGATCCCGGGTACGGGCAAAACGGGATGGACGCAGGCAGTGACCCACGAGCTGCTGGGGCCCCTGCGCTATGCGGTGCTCATCTTGGATCACGAAGCCGTGCAGGAGTTCATCGCGCCCCCCTACCTGGAGGGGGTCTGCCTGATCATCAACGAAGCCGATCACCTCGCCCAAGACCGAGCCAGCGAGGTAGCCCAGCAGAGCACCAAAACCGAACGCATCCTCAGCCTGTTAGATGGCACCCTTCACCAAAGCGTGCTCGCTCCCGATTATCTCGACTGCGAGCAGAGCATGACTCTAGTCAATGATATGCTGGACTATACTGAAAATAATGTACAGTATGTTCAGTATGGCTGCTTGGCATGGCTAGATATGTAAAACCGAGAGAAGCGGCGGATTATTTTGGGGTGTGTCTCCACACCTTGAGGCGATGGGAACAGAAGGGCTGGATCCATGCAGTACGTACACCATCTGGTAGAGCGAGAAGGTATAACCTCGACAGCTACATTGGCCTCCGGCCCGCTGACGCGAACAGAGCACCCAAGAAGGACAAACGAGTCGTTTTGTACGCCCGAGTCAGCAGTCGAGGGCAGAAACCAGACTTGGAGAGACAGATTGCAAGACTGGTTAACCTCTATCCTGGAGCCGAAGTGGTCGGAGAGGTTGGCGGCGGTCTCAACTTCAAAAGACCAAAGTTCCTTGCCTTATTGGAACGAGTTCGTGCGGGAGATGTCGGAACAATTGTGGTCGCTCACCGGGATCGACTCTGCCGGTTTGGATTTGAGTTCGTTGAGTGGTACTGCCGTCAATACGGGTGCGAAATCTTGGTTCTCGATGACGATCACCTTTCTCCCCAACAGGAACTGGTTGAGGATATCCTCACCATCCTGCACTGCTTCAGCAGTCGGCTCTACGGACTCAGAAAATACCGGGCTGCAATCGAGAAAGATACGGATTTATCCGGAGCCAGCGCTGGCTAAAGTTTGGAAGCGGTGGCAAGCGGCGTGCCGGTACTGCTACAACCAAGCGATTGCCTATCAGCGTCAGCATGGTGCCCCAAAAACGGCCAGAAAGCTGCGGCACATCATCCTGCGCTCCGACCTGCCCGGGTGGGTGAAGGACGCCCCCTGCCACATCAAGCAGAACGCGGTCGTCGAGGCGTGGTTGGCGTTTCGCCGAAGCAAAGACGCGAGGTTTCGCAGTGTGCGGGACAGGTCGCATACGCTGCAATTCAACGCCGGCAACTTTCGCAATGGGACGTGGTATCCGAAACTCACCCGAGGTTTGGCGTTCCGTGCATCCGAGGAGATGCCCAGAGAATGGGCACGTGGAACTGAGCTAATGCGGGTGAAAGACAGATGGTATGCCATCTTTCCTGAGCCCGTGAACGAGCAGTGTTCGTTAGCAAAGGGGGTTGTTGCGCTTGACCCTGGAGTAAGAAGCTTCCTTACAGGGTTTGATGGGGCGGGCTTTGTAGATATCGCCAAGGGGGACTTTGGCAGGATCGTTCGGCTGTGCTACCACCTAGACGATCTGCAATCTAGGCTGAGTAAAGCACCGAGACCCAAGCGTAGGCGAATGCGGCAAGCGGCGTTTCGTCTGCGGGAGAGAATCAGGAACTTGGTGGACGAGTGCCATCGCAAGGTAGCGGCGTTCCTAACGGATAACTACCGATTGATATTCCTCCCCACTTTCGAGTCAGCCAAGATGGTTGCCAAGGCAGGGAGGAAGTTTGGTAGCAAGACAGCAAGGGCGATGCTCACCTGGGCGCACTATCGGTTCAAGCAGTTCCTGAAGTTTCAAGCCAAGAAGAAAAACGTGGTTGTCGTGGAAGTATCGGAAGCGTACACCAGCAAAACCTGTACCAAGTGCGGGCACATCCACACCAAGTTGGGTGGCGCAAAGGTGTTTAGATGCCCAAAGTGCAACCATAGGCTACCACGAGATTGGCAAGGCGCTCTGGGTGTTATGCTCAGGGCTTTGCGGGATACCGCCTTTCTGTTTGGACTCCGTCCGAGTAGCGCGGTCGCGTCAGCATCGCGTAGTAACAACGGAAACGGACAGAATGCTATCGCTTCACCGCTGAGCAGTAATGCTCAGCAGTGTTCAGCGTAAATGTATCAGGTTGGTGGTGTTAATGACCTGCAACACGACCGAGCGCCTGGAGCCGGCCGTTTTGCGCCAAGTGCGGGTGGACTTGGTGCAGGAGTTTACCCACCGGTTTGCTCGAGCTGCTATCGGCAGCCACCTGTTCTCCTCTCCGGACAGGTCAGGGGAGCAACTGAGGCCAATCTTCGATTTGGGTCAGGCTGGGGTGGGCTAGGTAGCCCGCAGTTGAACCGGCATGACCAAATAGCAGAGGCGCGTCGCTCCAATCGGCTTCCAGATGGCTGGCTGGGTAGCGCCGTTCAGCTCCAGGCTCACCTGCTGTGTATGAAACACCTTAAGGGCCTCCAGCAGGTAGCGCACATTAAAAGCCAGCTCCAGGTCAGGGCCGGACATCTGTACCGGCAGAGATTCCTCGCCGCTGCCCACATCGGGCGCCTCGGTGCTGATGCGTAGGGTTTGGGTTGCCTCAGAAAGGTTGAACTTGATGATCTCGTTCCGCTGGGCAGCAAACACCCCCACTCGCTCCAAGGACTCGATCAAAGGCCTACGCTCCAGGGTTACATGCCGCTCAAATTGCCGGGGGATCAGGCGGTTGTAGTCGGGGTACTGGCCCTCCAAAAGGCGGCTGGTAATCCGCTGCTGGCACTGAGCGCTGCCGGCGCCAGGGGGCAAAATAAATTGCACCTGCGACCGGTCAAACCGCAGTTCCACCGCGGAGGCGGCCGTCTGGGCGCCGAGGATGCGCTCCACCTCTCGTAGAGTCCGAGCGGGAATGGTGAAATCCAGCTTCGTCCCCCCAGCCGCCAAATCAACTGGGATCCCTTCCGCCTCCACCTGAACTATCGCCAGGCGATGTCCATCGGTGGCCGCAAACTCCAGCCGCGGCGGATCCCCGGTCAAGAGCTTGACATGTACACCCGTAAGCACTTGCTTGGTGTCATCACCGGAAGCGGCAAAGAGGGTTTGGCCAATCCCTTGCAGCAGGCTCTCGATGGGCAGCTCAAGGATCTGGGCGGCTAAGCTCTCCTCCTCAGCATCGGCATCGGCAGTACGGGGCGCTATCTCGGGCAAGGTGGGATACTCTTCCGCAGGCATGCCGCGTAGCTGGTACTGGCCGGCGGCCGATGTAAGGGTCACGGCAGCGCTCTCCGGCACTTGGCTGAGGCCGATCGGGCCGCTAGGCAAACGGCTGACGATGTCGCTGAGCAGCTTGGCCGGCAGAGTGGTGCGACCGGATCCCTTCACCTCGGCCTCGAACTCGCTGCGAATGCCCAAGTTCAAGTCAAAGGCCGTCAGGGCAACCCGCTGTGCCTCTGCACTTGCCTCTACCAGCACGTTGGCCAAAACTGGCAGGGCAGGACGGCTGGCAACGGCTCGGCTAACTGCAGCAAGGTGGTGGCTGAGCTCAGCTTGCTCACAGGTGAAGCAAAGACAACCGGCAGGTAGGTCGACAGCCTTGCCGAAGGACTCTGTCCTGTTGACGGGGAAGGGATCCCCAGACCTGCCGTCGCGCGGGGCAGACGCGGGCGATCCGGTTTCGACTTCCCAATCCGCAGGACGTTGAGCTTGCACCATCAGGGGACTTGCGAGCTGAATACGCCTATCCTACACCGCCTGCTTCCCACGGATCCCTCCCTGCCCAGACGAGTTTTGCAAAAAATTTTCCTCGCGCGCGCAGGATAAAGTTAAAAATCACGATCCCTACCCAATTTAATTTTTTAATCTAGTAGTAGTAGGGGCTGTGGAAACTGTGGAAATTGATCGGAAAAACCTTGCGCCACAAGCTTTTGATCGTATTCCCCACCTGTGGAAAAACTGTGGATAACTTGGCCAACTTTCCACAAGGTATAAATACTCTGTGGATAACTCGGGAGGTTTTTCCACAAGTTTTCCACAGATTTTTGAAGTTTTCCACAAGTTTTCCACAGGCTGAGGGGGATGAAAATGTTGCTATTCCCTGACAAATTTATAAAACTTAACGTACGACCAGTGTGGGATGCTCTAATCTAGTGGTTCGTTGCTCTAGATGTGGTCTGGGGATCCCATGAAGGCTGGGGGCGGCCTTCGGGGGATTTCCACAGGTTTTCCACAGGCTGCTCGGGAAAACCGTGGCAGCCTGCGGGAGGCTGGCCAGGCCCGCCAGACCAAAAGCTCGCATCGAGCTCAGGTGCGGCTGAAGCTGCTGACCGCGAGCTTCTGTTTGGCATGGTTACTGTCATTTCGGCCTCAGCCGGAGCAGTTTGCTTATGCTCAACTGCCCATAGCAAGTCAGGGTCGCTTCTCCAGAAGCGTGGATGCCTTGTTTCAAGATGAAAACGACCGTTTGCAAACGGCGGTCAAAGACCGATTGGCTACCGCCCAGCCGTCAGGGTAAAAGGATCCCCCACTCAATTTCAGGTAGTCTCTTCAAATTGCTCTTCGTTTGAGTCTTCAGTTACTTCTTCCGGTTGCAGCGGTGCCTCTTGGCAGCGCTCCATGGCCTGAAGCAGAAGGGCTTCCCCTTCTTGCAAGGTTTCGATGCGACAGAGAAGGGCGCGAAACTGAGAGGCGCCGGCAAAATCCTTGATGTACCAGGTCATGTGCTTGCGGGCCTGACGGATGCCACGTTCTCCCTTATACTCCCAGAGGCCCCGCAAGTGTTCTAAAGCCATTTGAATCCGATCCAGGGGGGTAGGAGCCGGCCTTTCTTGGCCGGTTTTCAGGAAGTGATCGATTTGCCCCACCAGGAAGGGGTAGCCCATCGTGCCGCGGGAGCACATCACCCCGTCGGCTCCGGTCTCCTCCAGACACTTTACCGCTGCATCAGTCGAGAAAATATCGCCGTTGGCGATCACCGGAATGCGTAAGTGCTCTTTGACCCGGCGGATCCAATCCCAGCGAGCCTTGCCGCTAAAGCCCTGGGCGCGTGTGCGGCCATGCAAAGTAAGCAGTTGCGCTCCAGCCTCCTGCAGCCGATGGGCAAAATCCAGAATGTTGATCTCCTGATCTGACCAGCCCAGGCGAGTTTTCACTGTAACAGGTACAGGTACAGCCTTGGCCACCGCTTCCACAATCCGGGCTGCCGTGTCCGGCTCCCGCAGCAGGGCAGAGCCGCCGCCGTTTCTGGTAATCTTGTTTACTGGGCAGCCCATGTTGATATCCACCAAGGTCGCCCCCTCATCCACGGCCATGCGAGCCGCTTCGGCCAAAAAGTGGGGCCGGCAGTCGAACAACTGGATGCCGATGGGCTGTTCTCCTTCACCCACTTCCATAATGCGGGGCAGCTCGCGGGCATAGTGCAACCCGGTGGCGTTCACCATCTCGGTGTAGACCAGGCTTTGCGGGCCAAAGCGGCGTACCAACCCCCGAAACACTTTGTCGGTTACGCCTGACAGGGGTGCCTGAAAGACACGACTAAAAACCTTTACCCCCCCAATCTCAAGGGGCTGGGCCATTCGAGCTTGCAATTGCGGCGAAAGCTGCAGGCTCATCGGGATCCGGAGAAAGCAGACAGCAACTTACCCTTCTTTGTTGACAAAGTAGAGAAGGCCTAGGATGCGCGCTTGTTTGATGGCTTTGGAGACTTGCCGCTGCTGCTTGGCAGTCAGCCCCGTGATGCGGCGGGGCAGGATCTTGCCGCGCTCGGTTACAAATTTCTTGAGCAGCTCAACATCGGTGTATTTGATCGGCTCTCCCGGTTTGATGGGAGACAGGCGGCGACGAGCGTAAACCATAGGTCAGGAGAACGGTAAAGCGTCTTGAACTATTTGATCTCTTTATGGACGGTGTGGCGGTTGCACTTGGGGCAGAATTTCTTCAGCTCCAAGCGGGCCGTGGTGTTACGGCGATTTTTGGTGGTGGTGTAGCGGTTTACCCCCGGAGAACGTTTGTTGACGTTGGTGCGGCACTCCGTACATTCCAGGGTAATGATGATGCGGGCACCCTTTGCTTTGGCCATAGTGGATCCCAAGATGGAGGTGAAAGTCGGCTCGAGATCCCCAAAACCCCAGCCAACGAGGTTGGAGATGGGCTACCTCGCAAGCGCGATCACCAATTATCCAACTTTTCTTTGACGGAATCAACCCAGTTTTTGACTTGCCTGCCGGTTTGTTGGCGGAGGGCGCGGGTGTTCCGATCCACGTCCCTGCTCAGGCGCTGCATCTGTCTGGAAAGATCGCGCACAGTTTCGTTGCGCTGAGCTTTGCGCAACAGGTCGCGAGCAGCGGACTTGACGTCTTCGGCGGCTTCTCCCTCCAGAATTTCCTGCAGCAGCCGCAGGGCTTTTTCATCCAGGTGGTAGCCTCGCTCCGATTCCACCACCAGGGTGCGTCCGGCGCGGTCGTGGATGCTCTGGCGTTTTTCTTTATCGAAAAGGGCGAACAGGCCATCGGCAGCCAAAGGCACCAGCAGGGCTTCCGTGAGGATAAACAGCGAGAGCACCCCTTCGCGGGCCAGGGAGCGCACCAGATGGGGTGAGGCCTCGGTTTCGGGATCCAGGGTTTTGAGGTTCAGCAGCCATTTGCCGAGGCTTTGGCCGGCGGGGCGGGATTGGAAGTAGCCGCGGTTCACCAACCAGGTGGCAAAAAAGGCGATGTAGCCGGTCATATCCACGGCGCCCGCATCGGCTCCCACCAGGGAAGCCAGGCCCTGCGCCAGGTAGGAGACCCCCAGCCCCAGCCCAAAATCCAGGGCAAAGGCTCCGATCCGTTTGCCCCAGGGGGCCAGTTTGGGCAGGGTTTCCTCAGCCTGGGGGACGCTGGCTGCTTGAGAAGCCGGTCGCTCGGCTTGCACAGGAGGCAGAGAGGTGGCGGGGGGCAAGGCGCTGAAGGCCTGCCACTCGCTGGCGTTTTGCTCCAGTTGCTCGGTTTTGGGCCGTTCGGGATAGGGTCTGGGATCCGTCATCGCAGGTTGAGGCTGTCGGTCCTATCATTCTAGCTAGCAAGGCAGGTCTAGACTCCCACCGGCAGGGGAGCGGGGCTGCGGCGCGGGATCTCGTAGGTCATCCGATCCCGGGCCAGGATGGTGTTGGGAAAAATGGCCCGGGCTTCGGCCAGCAGGTCTTCCAAAGTGATAGGGCCCTCTGAGGTGTAGCGGGGGCTGAAGTGGGTGAGGATGAGGGTCTGGGCCTTGGCTTCGGCGGCCACCCGCGCGGCCATGGCGGCGGTGGAGTGCTTGGCGCGCTCGGCTAGCTCCCGATCCGCTTCGGCGTAGGTGGCCTCGTGGATGACCAGATCGGCGGCGCGAGAGAGATCGACGGCGTTGCGGCAGAAGATGGTGTCGGTGCAGTAGGAGAACTTGCGCCCTGGGATCGGAGCCCCTACGTAATCTCGCCCGTGGAACCAGCGGCCTTGCCAGAGGATGGATTGGCCGGCCTTGAGCTGCCCGTAGAGAGGGCCGGGCGGGATCCCGTCTGCCTGGGCTTTGGCCACGTCGAAGGTGCCGGGCCGGTCTTGCTCCACCACGCGGTAGCCGAAGGCAGGCACCCGGTGATCCAGGGGGGCGCAGAAGACCCAGTACTCGGGATCCTGAAGAATGAGCCCTGTTTCGACGGTGTGAACCCGGAAGGAATAGGGAATTCGGCTCTCGCTGTAGCGCAGCACCGTCTTCAGGTACTCTTCCAGGCCGGGGGGGCCATAGATGTCGATGTGTTGGGGGGTGCTGCCCAGGCCGCAGGAGGCCAACAGCCCTGGCAGGCCGTAGATGTGATCCCCGTGCATGTGGGTGATGAAAATGCGGCGCAACTGGCTGGGGCGCAGCTCGTCTAGCCGCAGCAGTTGGTGTTGGGTGCCCTCGCCACAGTCAAACAGCCACCATTCTGACCGCTGCGGAAACTGCACCGCCACGCCCGAGACATTGCGCTGGCGGGTGGGCATGCCGGAGCTGGTGCCCAGAAAGGTAACACGAATGGCGTTGGGATCCGTCACAAGGGCAGAACGTTAGGCTTGAGGAAACGGGATCCCTAGCTTATCAACTGTTCCTGCCGCGCGAGGGGAAAAGGCGGCCCAAAACCCCTGTTAGGATAAAAGTAAGTGTCAGCTTTCCCGCCATGATCACCTTGACCGAGAGCGCCATCCAAGAGCTAAAGCGGCTGCGCAGCAAGTATGAGAAAGAGGGATCCCAACCCATCTTGCGCCTGGGGGTAAAGCCCAGCGGCTGCTCCGGCCTCTCCTACACCATGAACTTCGAGCCCCAGGCCAACCCTGACGACCATACCTTTGACTTTGGCGAGATTCGGGTGGCGGTGGATCCCTTGAGCATGACCTTTATTCAAGGGCTGACTGTCGATTTCTCCGAGGATCTGTTGGGGGGCGGCTTCCGCTTCAAGAACCCCAATGCGGTGGCTAGCTGCGGCTGCGGCACTTCCTTTGCCACTGCCGAAACCGCCGCTGCCGTCGGCCACTGATCACGTCCTGCCAGAGGGCTTTAGGCTGGGCAGGCGCAGCAGGAAACATGTCCACCCCGCCTCGCTGGTTACTCGAATGTGACCCTGGAGGCGCTCCACCCATTGCTTCACCAAGGCCAGCCCCAGGCCGCTGCCCGGCTGGGCCCAGGGATCCGCAGTGGGCACCCGATAAAAGCGCTCGAACAGGCGGGGCAACTGGTCGGGCGGGATCTGAGCGGTGTTGCCGATCCTGAACTCAACCCCTTCAGGGATTGGCTGAACCTCTAGACGAATCGTGCCACCTGGCTGGGTGAACTTGCAGGCGTTGTCCAGCAGCTCTTTGAGGATCTGGGTCAGGAGCTGCGGATGGCTGTAAAACCGCCAGGGGGAGGGGGGCAGATCCCCCACCTGCAGCGTGAGGGAGCGGGCCTGGGTGCATTGCTGCACCGACTCGATCAAGCTGTGCCAGAGGTGGGGCAGGTCAATAGCTGCAACGGCAGAGCCCAGGTCTTTCCCTTCCAGGCCCTGCAGATCCAATAGGCGGTTGATGAGCTGGATTTCGGCCTCGCACTCCTGCAGGGCAATGTCATGGTATTGCCGCTGCTTCTCGTTGAGGGGGGTGCGGCGCAGGAGTTCCAGGGCCAGCTTGATCTTGGTCAGGGGGGTGCACAGCTCGTGGGAGACGGTGGCCAAAAAGTGGTCTTTGAGGCGGTTGAGCTGCTCCAGATCTGCCACCTGGCAGGCCAGTTGGGCGGTGCGCTCCTGTACCTTGGCTTCCAGTTCCTGGTTAAGCTGCTGCAGACGGCGCTGGGCCTGGTTGGCTTGCAGCAAGTGGCGCAGCCGCCGCTTCAAAACCGACCAGTGGATGGGCTTGGGGATGTAGTCGCTGGCGCCGGCTGCAAAGGCCTCGTTGACAAAGGTTTCGTCTTCCAAAGCCGTGACGATTAAAATCGGCAAGTCCGGGTTTTGGGCGTGGAGGCGGCGGCAGCACTCAAACCCATCCAGATCCGGCATCACCGCATCGAGGAGCACCATGTCCGGCTGATAGCGGCTTGCAGCTTCTAGACACGCCAAGCCGCTGTCCGCTTCCACGAGTTGGTAGCCCTCCCGCTCCAGGGCGTAGCGAGTCAAAAGCCGCTGGCTGGGATCATCGTCGGCAATGAGGAGGAGAGGCCGCTTCTCTGCCGCAGCAGAGCTCGTTCCGGTCTGAGGAACGGATCCAGCCGAAAGGTTGCTCTCAAGCCTCTGCATGGGCCCCTGGAGAAGAAAGAAGCGGTCCTGGCGCGCTAGCCGATAATTCGAGGATAACCCGCTGGTACTCGGCTTCCAACCGCTGGAAGGCCTGCTCTATGGTATCCCAGTTTACAGAGTTGGCCGATGGCTTGCGAACGAGCTTTTCCAGCGCCTGGCAGCGTTGAGCTAAGAGCTTGGCCCCCAAGGTTCTGCTGCTGCCCTTGAGGCGGTGGGCCAGTTGGGCCACGGTTTGGACATCCCGGCTCTCCAGGGCCTGGCGCAGGGATCCCAGCAGGGCCTGGCTGTCTTGCCGGTAGGTTTGGATCATCTCCTGCCAGTCTTCCGGGGATCCCAGCATGCTCTGCAGGCTGGCCAGGGCAGCGGCATCCAGGGCCGGCTCTGGCTTTGGATCCCCGACAAAATCGAGAGCAGCTTCCTGGAGGGCCCGCTCCAGCACAGCCGGCTGCAGGGGCTTGGTCAGGTAGCCATCGACGCCGGCGGCTTCGGCAGCAGCGCGGCTTTCCAGGAAGGCATCGGCGGTGAGGGCGAGGATGCGCGGCTGGCGCTCTGGGGGAAGTTCGCTGCGGATGCGGCGGGTGGCGGCCAGGCCGTCCAGCTCCGGCATGTGCAGATCCATCAAGACCAGGTCGTAGGCGCGCAGTTGCAGCGCCTGCAGGGCTTCCAGGCCGTTGGCCACGATGTCCGGCTGATAGCCCAGCCGCTCCAGCATCAGGCGGATGACCTTTTGGTTGACGGGGTTGTCTTCGGCTACCAGGATGCGCAACGGGCAGCGGCTGGCCAGAGGGAGCTGGGGTTTCAAGTGGGAAGCAGCCGCAGGCACTTTTTCCTGGCCCAGCAGAGCCCGCAGTTGAGAAGCCCTGACCGGCTTACCTAAGGCAGGAAGAGAGCCAGCGCTTGCCAAAGCGGCTCTGCGATCCACCAGCAGCACAAGCCGCAGGGGGGGCTGCTCCTGTTGCAGAGCCCTGGCCAGGGCCAGTCCATCGCCGTCGGGCAGGCTGGTATCCACCAGGGCCAGCTCAAAAGTCTGGGCCTTGGCTATGGCTTGGGCTTCCGCCACCGTGCTGCAGGCTGTTACCTGCATCCCCCAGGACTGCAGTAGGCGCGCAAGAAGTTGCCGTTGGCTGGCGTTGTCTTCCACCAGCAAAACCCGCTGGCCGGCCAGAGCTGGGTCGGGGGTGGGGGTTGCCCAGAGGGCCGCATCCGGAAGCTTCAGGGGGATGCGGAAGCCAAAGGTGGATCCCTGACCCGGCTGGCTTTGCACCCAGATCGTTCCGCCCATGAGTTGACAGAGGCGCTGGCTGATGGCCAGCCCCAGGCCGGTGCCGCCGTACTGGCGGCTGATGGAGCTGTCCACCTGGCTGAAGGGCTTGAAGAGGCGATCCTGCTTTTCCGGCGGGATGCCGATGCCGGTGTCCTGCACCTGGAAGCTCACCCACTGCACCTGGGCCTGGGGATCTTGCTCTTGGGCCTCGACGGTCACCACCACCTCCCCTTGGGGGGTGAACTTGATGGCGTTGCTGAGGAGGTTGGCCAGGATCTGGCGCAGGCGGTTGGGATCCCCGACCAGGGTGGCCGGCAGGGCCGGATCCACCCAGGCCACCAGCTCCAGATCTTTGCTCTGGGCCTGGGCGGCCATGAGATCCAAGAGCTCCTCCATGAGCTGGGGCAAGGAGAAGGGCGTTTCCTCCAGCTCCAGCTTCTGGGACTCGATCTTGGAAAAATCCAAGATGTCGTTGATGAGGCTGAGCAGCACCTCGCTGCCGTAGCGGATGGTCTGCACCCAATCCCGCTGCTGGGCATCGAGAGAGGTATCCAGCAACAGGCCGGCCATGCCCATGATGGCGTTGATGGGCGTGCGGATCTCGTGGCTGATGGTGGCCAGGAACTCGCTCTTGGCGCGGTTGGCCGCCTCGGCAGCTTCCATAGCCGCCTTCATCTGCTCTTGGGCCTGCTTGGCCAGGGTGATGTCCCGCCCGGCGGCGTAGACCAGGGATCCGGCCAAAGAGGCTCGCCACTCGATGAAACGATAGCTGCCGTCCTGGGTGCGGTAGCGGTTGACGAAGTGATCCAGCCGTTTCTCTTCGACAAGCTGCTGCATGGCGGCCTGTGTGGCGGGGACATCTTCCGGGTGAACCCACTCCAAAAAGGGTCGGCTCTGGAGCTCCTGCAGGGAATAGCCCAGGGTGGTCTCCCAGGCGCGGTTGAGACGGCGAAAGTACCCTTGGGCATCGGCAATGCAAAGCAAATCCAGAGCCACCGAGAAAAACTGCTCCAGCTCCGCTTCTGCCGACTTGCGGGCAGTGATGTCCACCGCGGTAAACACCCAACACGGGATCCCGCGCAAGACAAGGGGCTGCACAAACACGTCTTCCCAGACAACTCGGCCATCCTGCCGCTGCCATTGCCACTCAAAGCGGGCGGATCCCTGCTGGCGGGCCTGCTCCAAGTAGGGCTGCAAGGCAAACTCCCTCCCCTGCAAAGCCCGGCGATAGGGAGACTGCTCGCAAGCGTCGAAGGCCCGCAGCTCCTCCAGGCTGGAAAACCCGTAGGCGGCAATGGCTTGGGAGTTGGCCTCCAGGATCTCGCCGGTCTCGGCATGACGGATGAGGATGGCCACAGCGGCATTCTCAAACAGAGCCCGGAACTTCTGCTCGCTTTCCTGGACGGCCTGCTGGGATCGCACCCTGTCGGTTACATCGCGGACGATCACCACCACCTCTTGGGGGTTGAGGGGCACAATGCGCACCTCTTCGTGGCGGGTCTCCCCTTCAATCTCGATGCTTTGGTCGTAGCGCTGCCGCGTCTGGGTAGCTATAGCCTGCTGAACAAAGAAAAGCCGCCGCTCGGCCAACTCCGGTGGCAAAAGCTCCTGCAGGGATCGGCCCACGTAGGTGTCGGGTGAGCCATAGAGAAGAACCTCGCCCCCCGAGATAAAGCTCAAGCAAATGCCCTGGCTATCAAGGCGGAAGATCAAGTCGGGAATGGCTTCTAGAATGGCTCGCTGCAGCTGTTCAGCGGCTTTCAAGGCCAGCTCTGCCTGCTTGGCTTCTGTAATATCCCGCACGATCACCAGGACTTCCTGGCTGTTCAGAGGCACAATGCGGGCTTCTTCGTGGCGTACCTCCCCTTGAACTTCAATGCTGTACTCGTAGCGCTGTTGGGTTTGGGTGGCCAGGGCTTGCTGAACATAGAAAAGCCGCTGCTCGGCCAGCGCTGGCGGCAGAATCTCCTGGAGGGATCGACCTAAGTGGCGCTCTGCTGGGCAGCAAAGATGGACATCGCCTCCGGGAATAGAGCTCAGGCAGATGCCCTGGCTATTCAGGCGAAGGATGAGGTCGGGGATGGCTTGGAGAATGGCCCGCTGGGTGGCTTCCATTTCTCTAAGGGCCAACTCCGCCTCTTTCCGCTTGGTGATATCCCGCACCAAAACGTAGACTCTATCTCTGCCATAGGCAACGACGCAAGCCTTCTGATAGCGGCGGATTGCCGGCTCAGACTCGTTTGCGGCAGCGGCGGGGAGCACCATTTCGTACTCCAGATACTGTGGCGTTTGAGTGGACAGGGCCCGCCCTGCTAAAAGCTGATACTGCTCTCCGAAAGAGCTGGGAAACACGTCTTGGGCGCGGCGACCCACACAAAACTCGGGCGGATGCTGGGTGGGGACGTAGGGAGAAGGCTTGCAGTTGAGAATCAGCCCCTCAGGGTCAATCTCGAAAATCAAATCCGGGATCGCCTCATAGAGGGCCCGGTAGCGCAACTCGCTTGCCTCCAGGGCTTGCTTGATCTGGACCTGCTCGCTGATGTCGCGGCTGGTGATGAGGATCCCGTCTCCCACCGGCACCACTTGGTGATGGATCCAGCTGGCCTTCAAGCCCGGCTGCCCCGAAATGGGGAACTCCTCTTCCAGAGGAATGCCGGTTTCCACCACTCGCTTGTATTTCTCAAAAAAGCCCCCCCAGCGGTTGATGGGCAGCAGCTCGCACAGCCGCTGGCCGATGATCTGCCGGCGCTGGAGAGAAATGAGCTCTTCCCCCTTGGCGTTGACATCCACAAAGACAAAGTCGAGGATCTCGCGGGTAACGGGATCCCGCACCGCCTCCAGCAGGTAAATAGCATCCAAGCTGGCTTCCAAGGCTGCCCGAAAACGAGCCTCTGGGCTGGGGGTGCCTCTAGGAGGTTGGAAGGGAAATCTTCGAGAAAGGGATCCCAGGATCCCTCTGAAGACAGAAAGCAGCTGACTTTCCCCCAGGCTGACGCCAAGCAGCAGGAGAGCCAAGAAGAGGGATCCCAGCAGCCAAAAGGCAAGGCCAGGGGGATCCACCAGGCCCACCGTTTTCCCTACCGCCCATAGCTCTCTGTGCATAGAACCCAGAGATTCCTACCCCCTTTCCACAGTATCCCAGCAAGTCTTTCCAGCTTATCTTGGAGGTCAAAAGAGGAAGCTCAGCTAACTTGCGGAAATGGCCTCTATGCAATGGGCAGGATTCCTCAAGAGTGGCTTTTTGGGGAAATGAGTCTTGGCTCAAAGCTTTGTTTCTGGATGCAGCAGGGAGAGAGACTCTTTATTGTGAAGATGCTTTATTGTGAAAAATAATTGTGAAGATTCAGCGGGATCCCTGGCGCCAGCGGCGGTAGAGTTTTTCCAGATCCACCCAGACCATCACCACCGTGCTAAAGCCCAGGCAAATGAGCAGTTCTGGAAGGGTCAACTCTTCTGTCCCGAAAAAGTTGCGCAGGAAGGGCACATAGAGCAGGGCCAACTGCAACAGCAAAGTGGCCAACACGGCCCCCAGCAGGTAGGGGTTGGAAAAGGGGTTCATCTCGAGGGTCAGCTTGTCGTTGGAGCGGGCTGCCAGGGCATGGCCCATCTGGGCAATGCACAGGGTGGTGAAGACCATCGTGCGCCAGTGGGGGATATAGGCTTCCACGATGGCCATCATCAGGATCGTGGAGATGGCAAAGACCACACCGATGCGCACCATGTAGGCACCGAGCCCTTGGGCAAAGATGCTCTCTTTGGGGTTGAAGGGGGGGCGCTGCATCACCCCTGGTTCTGCTGGCTCCATCGCCAAGGCCAGGGCGGGCAGGCCGTCGGTTACCAGGTTCATCCACAGGATCTGCAGGGGCGTCAGTGGCACGTCCTCTAGGCCCAAGATAGGGGCAGCAGCCACCGTCAACACCTCGCCGATGTTGCTGCCCAGGATGTATTTCACGAAACGGCGGATGTTGCTGTAGACCACCCGCCCTTCTTCAATGGCCGCCACGATGGTGGCGAAGTTGTCGTCCAGCAGCACCATGTCGCTGGCCTCTTTGCTGACGTCGGTGCCGGTGATGCCCATGGCAATGCCAATATCTGCCTGGCGCAGGGCAGGGGCGTCGTTGACCCCATCCCCGGTCATGGCTACAAACTGGTTTTGTTTTTGCAGAGCTTGGACGATGCGCAGCTTGTGTTCGGGGGCAACACGGGCATAGACGTTGACCCTTTGCACCGTCTGCAGCAGCTCCTCAAAGCTGAGCCGAGAGAGGGTGCGCCCGTCAATGGCTTGGCCCTCCGAGTCGAGAATGCCCAGCTCGCGGGCAATGGCCACAGCGGTCAATTGGTGATCGCCGGTAATCATCAGGGTGCGGATGCCGGCCTGGCGGCAGCGGGCTACTGCTTCCCGCGCTTCGGGCCGCGGCGGATCGTACATGCCCACCAGCCCCAGCCACACCAGGTTGCGCTCGATCTCCTCCAGGTTCTCCGGGATCCGCTGCAACTGCTGGGTGGCCACCCCCAAAACCCGGATGCCCTGGGCCGCCAGGCGGTTGTTGGCAGCCAGAATGGCTTGGCGCTCGGCTTCTGACAGCTCCTGCCAGGTTCCGCCTTTTTGGATCTGGGCGCACTGCTCCAGCACCAGCTCCGGGGATCCCTTGACGTAGACGCGGTAGCTGCCCTCCTCCTGCACCACCACGCTCATGCGCTTGCGTTCCGAGCTAAAGGGGATCTCCTGCGCGCGCGGGTGCTGCTCTTGAAGGGAAGCTTTCTGCAGGTTGGCCTTGGCAGCAGCCACCAGCAGGGCGGCCTCGGTGGGATCCCCTAGGATCGACCAGGTGGGGGCAGCGCCCCGTTGGGCTGGAAGACTGGCCTGCAACAGGGCATCGTTGCAGAAGACCACCGCCCTGAGAAGGGCCTGCAAATCCGGGGCGCTCTGGGGATCAATGGGCTGGCCGCGGCAGTAGAAGGATCCCTTGGGGATGTAGCCGCTGCCGCTGACCTGGTAGTGGCGCTCCGGCGTGAGGATGTCGGTAACCACCATCTTGTTCTCGGTGAGGGTGCCGGTTTTGTCGGAGCAGATGGTGGTGACGGATCCCAGGGTCTCTACAGCCGGCAGGCGGCGGATGAGGGCGTTGCGGCGCACCATGCGTTGGGTGCCGATGGCCAGGGTGACGGTGATCACGGCCGGCAGCCCCTCCGGCACCACGGCTACGGCCATACTGAGAGAGATTTCCAGCAGCGAGGTGAAAGGCGCCATGCTGCCGGCCTGCAGCAGCCCCACGATCACCACCAGCGCCACCAAGGCCAGGGATCCCGACACCAGCACGTTGCCCAGCTGGCTCATGCGCCGCTGCAGGGGGGTGGGCTCGTTTTCCACCGTTTGCAGCAGGGCGGCCACCTTGCCCAGCTCCGTGTTCATACCGGTGGCGGTAACCAAGAGGATCCCGCGCCCCTGCAACACCTCGGTGCCCATGAAGGCCATGTTGCGCCGTTCCCCCAGCTCCGTGTCTTCGGGGAGGACACAGTCAGCCTGCTTGCTAACCGGTACCGCCTCCCCTGTCAGGGCCGCCTCCCGCACCTGAAGGTTGACCGCTTCCGCCAAGCGCCCATCGGCCGGGATCTGCACCCCGGCTTCCAGGAGCACGCGATCCCCTGGCACCAATTGGTTGGCGGGGATCTCCTGCCACAGGCCGTCCCGCTGCACCCGCACGCTGGGGGAGGCCAGCTTTTTTAGGGCCGCCAGCGCTTTTTCCGCCCGGCTTTCTTGTAAGTAGCCCAGCAGACCGTTGAGGCCGACGATCAACAGAATGGCCAGAGCATCTTTGGGGAACTCGCCTTCCTGCAAGTCCAGAGTCGCTGAGATCGCCGCCACGGCGATCAGCATCAGCAGCATGACGTTGCGGAATTGGTCGAGGAAAAGCTGCCAGGCGCTGCGTCCAGGAGAGGAGATTAGCTCGTTGGGGCCGTATTCCCGCTGCCTCTGGATCACCTGCTGGGTAGTCAGGCCAGCATCGGGATCGGTCTGCAACTTCTGGATAACAGCAGGAAGAGGGAGGCTATGCCAGGCCGTAGCAGAAGCACCGGCGGATCCAGAAGCTTGGGCCATCGCAAACACTCCCAGGGAATGGACAAATTCTACGTTAGCTCTCGAAGCTTTCCATAGAGGAAAAGGGGTCCCCATTTCCCTAGTTTCGTGGCAAGGTGGGGACAGAGGCCCCCTGGAGACTGCTATGGCGAGCAAAACTCCCACTCGCGATGTTCAAGTGGCCGTCATTGGCCCGTCCACTCTGGTTTTGCGCTCCCGCACCTGGGATCGCCTCAAGTTTGAGCTGGAATATGCCCGGCAGCGGGGCACCACGGCCAACAGCTACCTCATCCAGGCCCGCCAAACCCTGCTCATCGATCCGCCGGGGGAGTCGTTTACGGACATCTTTCTGGAGGAGCTGGCCCAGCACCAATACCTGCAGCGGCTGGACTTTATCCTGCTCAGCCACGTCAACTTCAACCGCATCGCCACCCTCAAGGCGCTTCTGCCGCTGGCCCCCTACGCAGTGGTGCTCTGCTCTAAGCCAGGATCCCTTACCCTGCGGGCAGCTTTTGAAGGCAGGGAGTCCCCCCCTCCTGGCCGCGACGAAGAGGAGGCCGCCGATTTTGGCATTCCCTACGGCAGCAATCAGTCCTTTCGCCTGCGGGTCATCCGAGATGGGGATCGCCTGGATCTGGGAGAGGGCCATGAGCTGCACTTGCGCACGGTGCCCACGCCCCGCCACCCCGATGCCCTCTGCACCTACGATCCGGCCACCGGGATCCTCTTTACCGACAAGCTCTTTGGCGCCCATGTCTGCGACGAGCAGGTATTCGATGAACATTGGCGGCAACTGAGCGAGGATCGCCGCTACTACTTCGACTGTCTCCACCGCAACCAAGCGCCCCAGGTCAAGGCAGCCCTGGCCAAGCTGGAGGAATTCCCCGCCCAGATCTACGCTCCTGCCCACGGGCCCCTCGTGCGCCACAGCCTGCGGCGGCTGCGCTTGGACTACCAGCTCTGGTGCGAAGAGGATCCCTTGGAGCAGCGGGTGGCCCTCCTGTACACCTCCGCCTACGGCAACACCGGCTTGATGGCGGTAGCCATTGCCCAAGGCTTGGAGCGGGCGGGAGTTACGGTGGAGCGGATTAACTGCGAGTGGGCCACCCCTGAAGAGATCGCCCAGGCCTTGGAGCGCTGCCAGGGGTTCATCATCGGCTCGCCAACCCTGGCCGGCCATCCCCCGGTCCAGATCCAAACAGCCCTGGGCCTGATTCTCTCTTCCGTTCCCACCAGCAAGCTGGCCGGGGTCTTCGGCTCCTATGGCTGGAGCGGCGAGGCCGTGGATCTCATCGAGAGCAAGTTGCTCAATGCCGGCTTTACCTTGGGGTTTGAGACGATCCGCGCCAAGTTTAAGCCCACCGCCGAGATCTTGGAAGCTTGCCAAGAGGCGGGATCCCAATTTGCCCAAGCCCTGCGCAAGGCCAAGCGAGCTCGTGCCCCCCGCCAAGGCGGTGTTGAAACTCAGGCGGATCGGCTGGCGCAGGCCCTCAGCCGAGTGGTGGGATCCCTCTGTGTGGTGACCGCCTTGCAGGATGGGATCCCGCGCGGCTTTCTCACCTGGTCAGTGGCCCAGGCCAGCTTCAATCCCCCCGGCCTCACCCTCTCCGTGAGCAGGGAAAGCGAGGCAGAACTGCTCACCCATCCGCAAGCGGCCTTTGTGCTCAACATCCTGCGGGAGGGCAAAAGCAGCAGCCTGCAGCGACACTTTCAACGGCCTCAACGCCCTGGCGAAGACCGCTTTGCCGGCCTGGCCACGGCCACTGCCGAAAATGGCTGCCCGATCCTTTTGGATGCCCTGGCTTACCTGGAGTGCCGTGTCAAAAGTTGGATGGAGTGTGGCGATCGCTACCTCATCCATGCCGAGGTAGAGCGCGGCAAAGTGCTGGATCCCACGGGGGTTACCGCCATGCGGCGCGGGTAATACTGGTCTCAGCTCTCAGGGGGTGTCATTGACCATGCAAGACATTTTTGAGGCGGTCTTCAAAGCTCCTGCCCAGATTGGCGAAAAAGTTGTAGACGTAGTCTTCGATACAGGCAAGTTTGTCGGCCAGGTTAGCGGGGCCGTTGCGCAAACTGTCATTGGTACGGGTATCGAGACCACCCAAAAAGCCGCAGAAATTCTTGCTGAAACCGGCAAAGCCACTTTCCAAGTTGGCCAGAAGGTTACAGAAACTCTTGTTGAAGAAGTTGTCCACCATGAGCCTTATCTGATCCCTATTGAGCCCTCCCGGGGCTGGGACGAAGCCCTGGTTTTCATCAACGGTTTTCTCAGCGAAGGTGAAACCCAACCTTGGAAAAACAGACTGTTGTGGGAAACGCTCCGACGTGCCGGATGGCGGGGATCCCTGTACTACCTCTGGTGGGACGCTTCCAGTCCTGTAAACTTGACTTTATCTGCCCTGAAGCTAGGGGTAGGACTACTTGCCCATTGGGAAGCTCACAAAGCCAAGGCCAAGCAAGTGGGACTGGACTACGCCTACCCCCTGCTCTCTGCTCTGCCAGAAAAGCAAATTACCTTGATGGGGTTTTCTTTGGGAGCGAGGGTAGCCTACTACATCATGCGCGGTTGGCCACAGACTGCCGATCGACGTCTTAAAGATGTTATCTTGCTCAGCGGTGCCGTTAGAAGACAAGCCGATAAGAACTGGAGTTTACACGTAGAAAATATCACTGGAAAGTTAGTCAATATCTACAATGAAGACGATTTGGTTCTGGCCTACGTCTTCAAAGTACCTTCCCTCAACCGCAGCCCCTGTGGGATCAAGCCGATCAAAGAGTTCCACCCCAGAATTGAGAACCTCAATGCCACTCACTTAATCGGCTCTGGGGAGCGCAGCTATGAAGCCTATCTCCCTTACAGCCTTTTAATTTAAAATAGGGTACAGGTATTCAAGAGGAAGGAGAGAAAGGAATGCCGACTCATTCTTTGGATTTGCGGCAAAGAGTTGTAGCAGCCTATCAGGCAGGTAACACCTCCATCCGCCAGGTAGCTAAACGCTTCATGGTTACCAAAAGAACAGTACACCGCTGGGTGCGTCAGTACCAACAAACTCAAGATTTAGCTCCTAAGAAAGCAGGCACCAAGCGAGTGGGCATTTTGGAACAACATCGGCAGGAAGTGATGGCAATTATTACAGAACACCCAGACTTCTACCTGTGGCAGTATCAAGAACTGTTGCGCGAGCGCTTAGGAATCAATGTAAGCATCGTCACGATACATAATTTCTTGAAAAAGCAAGGAATGACTCTAAAAAAAAGACCTACCGCAGTGCAAAAGTCAAAGAAGAGGAGGTGCAAAGGGAACGACTAGCTTATAGTCAAGAAGTCAAGAATATTCCAGCGGAGGATTTGATTGCCCTCGACCAGACAGGGGTCTGGGAGGGAATGGAGCGGGGAGTATCTCGGAGTTTACGTGGTCAACGGGCTTATCATTACCGTCAGAGATACAAGGGTGAAAAGTATACGGTTATTGGAGCTATTTCCTTGAGAGGTGTAGTTGGCTGTCGTGTCATCAAGGGTGGGATGAAGAAAGGAGACTTTTTGGAGTTTTTGAGAAGCGAGCTATGTCCGAAGCTAGATACGAGGAAGGTTGTGATTATGGACAATTTAAATATCCACAAGAGTCGGGAAGTTGAGGAATTGATTAGGGAGACAGGAGCACGAATCCTATACCTGCCTGTGTATGCGCCGGAGTTGAATCCCATTGAGATGATGTGGTCGGTATTGAAGCATTTTATTCGGCAGCTTTGCAGAATTGGGAAATATAGCATGGAGCAGATAGTGAAGACTTCTTTACTACTGATCAATCCATCCTCCTTCCGAAGTTGGTTTGCTAAGTGCTGCTATTGTACCCCTTGAGTCCTTAACAGGCTGTATCTGGAGTTTCTTCTGGATCAGAAGCTGGACTGGAAAAGCCGCAGTGGCCGCCTGAACTAGCCTATGCCAAGCCAGAGGGTTCCTGCCCCAGCCGCAAGGGGGGATATAGGGGGGCTAGCTGGCTTGCTCTTTGTTCGCGTCTTCCCGCTCCTGAAGAGCTGGCAGAGTTTTCTCAGTGGCTTGGGCGGCTCATCCCAATTGAAAACTTGACTGCCCGATCTGTTGAGGCCAGAATCCGGGACCCAACCCCTAGAAAGAACCCCACTGGCAGGGCAAGCCCAGCCCAACAGCGATACTCTAGGCGATACTCTAGAAGGTGTTCTTGAGTAAGTCCGTGCAAACAATGGCTCAGCCTGCCCTGCGCATCCTGCTCGTGCGCCACGGTGAGAGCACCTTCAACGTCGAAAATCGCATCCAAGGCCGCTCCGATCTCTCTCGCCTCACCCCCGGTGGAGAAGCGCAGGCACAGCGGGTAGCTGAGGTTCTGGCCGGGATCCCCTTGGATTATGCCTACTGCAGCCCTCTCTCCCGTGCCCTCGACACCGCCCGTATCATTCTCAAGGAGCGAGCGGGGATCCCTTTGTTTATCAGCGAGTACCTGCGGGAGATCGACCTGACAGCTTGGGAGGGCTTGACCTTTGCCGAGGTGAAGGAGAAATACCCAGAAGATTACCACCTATGGCGGCACCGTCCCGACGAGCTGGAGCTGGAGGGGCGCTTTCCGGTGCGGGATCTCTGGCAGCAGGCGCAGGAGTTTTGGCAACTGCTGGCCGAGCAAGTGAAGTCAGTGCCCCCCGCCTCCTCTGATCGGAGAACCGATCCAAGGCATCCCCTCACCGTTCTCGTTGTCGGACACAGCGGCATTAACCGCGCCCTGGTCAGCACCGCCATTGGCTTGGGGCCGGTTCACTACCACCGTCTTGGGCAAGATAACTGCGCCATCAGCGTTCTCAACTTTCCCCAGGGCCTGGGGGCGCTGCCGCAACTGGAATCTTTGAATATCACTGCCCATCTGGGCCAGCCTCTGCCCAAACGCAAGCAGGGGATGCGTATCCTGCTGGTGCGGCACGGCGAGACGCAATGGAACCGGGAGCAGCGCTTTCAGGGGCAGCGCGATATTCCTCTCAACGCCACTGGCGAGGAGCAGGCAGCTAGGGTGGCGGAGTTTCTGGCCGACCAGCCGCTGAACCTGGCTTTTTCCAGCCCGCTGAAGCGCCCCTGGGCTACGGCGGACGCCATCTGCAGCAACCACCCCAACCTGATCCTACGCCCGATGCCGGAGCTGCAGGAGATCTGCCACGGCGACTGGGAGGGCAAGCTCCAGAGCGAGGTGGAAGCCGAATACCCCGGCGAGCTGGAGCGCTGGCAGCGGGATCCGGCCGCGGTGCAAATGCCCAACGGGGAAAATCTGTACCAAGTGTGGGATCGCACGCGCTCGGCCTGGGAAGAGATTTTGGCCATCACCGCCGCCCAATTTCCCGAAGGCACGGCCGTGGTGGTGGCCCACGACGCCATCAACAAGGCGATCATCTGCCAGTTGTTCGGCCTTTCCCCCCACGCCTTTTGGATCTTCAAGCAGGGCAATGGCGGCATTACCGTTATCGACTACCCGGAAGGAAAGGACGGCACCCCTGTTCTCAAGGTGTTGAACCTCACCACTCACCTGTCCGGCCAGATTTTCGACTGCACCACAGCGGGTGCGCTTTAGGGAGGTGGAAGATGGGATCCACCCTCCCTGCCGACCTGAGCCTGCTCAATCTCTGCCTCCGTGGGGTGCGCCTGTTGGATCCCTGGCAACAGCGGGATGAGGTGACCGACGTGTGGCTGCAGCAGGGCCGCCTCCGGGCCACCGAGCCGGCGGGGATCCCTGCCGACATCCCCCGCCTGGAGGCTGCTGGCTGGGTGCTGGGGCCGGGCTTGATCGATCTGTACGCCCACAGTGGCGAGATCGCTGATCAAGAGCTCTCCCCCTGCCGCGAAACCCTCGCCTCTCTGGGGGCAGCAGCTCTGGCAGGGGGGTTTACCCAAGTGGGTCTTCTCCCTGCCCCCCTGCCCGGAACGGCAACTTTCCCGGTGCTGGACGAGCCGGAGCAGGTGGGCCGCTACCGCCGCCGAGCGGGGGATTCCCGCTGGCTGCCCTGGGCTGCTTTGAGCTTGGGTGACCGGGAAAAAGCTCCCAGCCTCTGGGGAGAGCTGGCCCGCGCCGGCGCCATTGGCTTTGTGGCCCGGACTGAAGGATCAGAGCCGCTGCGGTCGTTGGCCCTACTGCGGCGGGCGCTGGAGTATTTGCGGCCTTGGAATAAGCCGCTGCTGGTGTGGGCCTGGGATCCCAGCCTGGCTGGCTCGGGCAGCCTCTACGAGGGGGTGTGGGCGCTGCGCTTGGGGCTGAAGGGGATCCCAACCAGTGCCGAAACCGCGGCCTTGGCCCGTCTCCTGGAAGTAGTGCGCAGCGTTCCTTCGCCGGCGCCGGTGCATGTGATGCGCCTCAGCCAAGCCCGCAGCCTGGAGCTTGTCCAGCAGGCCCAAGCAGAGGGGCTGCCGGTTAGCGCCAGCACCACCTGGATGCACCTGCTCTTGGCGGAGGAAGCCGTCTTGGAGCACGGCTACGATCCCCACCTGCGCCTCTTGCCTCCTCTCCCCCGCAGCAGCGACCGCGAGGCCCTCATCGCCGGCATCCGCAGCGGCAGCCTGGGTATTGCCACCGACCACGCCCCCTACACCTACGAGGAGAAAACCCTGCCCTTTGCCGAAGCCCCTCCTGGGGCCATAGGCCTGGAGCTGGCGCTGCCCCTGCTGTGGCAGAACCTGGTAGAGACGGGATCCCTGACGGCGCTCCAGCTCTGGTCGGCCCTCAGCCTCTACCCGGCCCGCTGCCTGGGGTTGGAGCCGCCCAGCCTAGCTCCCGGAAGTGACTGGGTGCTGTTCGATCCGGGCCATACCTGGACGGTCTCGGCAGCCACCCTTTGCTCGCGATCCCTGGCCACTCCCTGGCTGGGCAGGACCCTGCGCGGCAAGGTGTTGCACACCCATGTTGAAGAAGGAAGCCAGCCCTGAACCTGAGACCGGCAAAACCCCTTCTCTGTGCCAAGAGGCGCAGGGCCTTGAATTATCCTGGGAGCTAGGCTCAAGGGGGTAGGGGCCCATGAAGCTAGGGAAGCGGCTGGGGACGCTGCCGAGCTTCCGGCAGTTGCAAGGGATCCGCTGGGCATGGGGAGAGTGGAGTCGCCAAGGGGAGCTGGCCTGGCGTACACTACGGCTGGCCTGGGAAAACGCGATGCGCTACCGGCTGTTTGGCCTAGCCTCCGAGATGGCCTACAGCTCGATGTTGGCCCTATTTCCCTTTATCCTCACCCTCTTGACCGGGATTGGGCTGTTTGTCGGCTCCTCTGAGCAAGCTTTTCAGCGCCTGATGGAGCAATTGGGGCAGATTGCCCCCCAAGAAGCCCTGGTGCTTCTGGAACGGTATGCGCGAGAGCTCCGCTTTGGGGAAAACCGAGGCTTGCTCTCCCTCAGCTTCTTAGGAACCCTGTGGGCTGCCTCTGGGGCCTTGGGAGCAGTGATGACGGCTTTGGATCTCAGCCACGAGATCCCCCAGGAGATGCGCCGCCCCTTTTGGAGACGCAAGCTGATCTCGATGGTTTGGATGCTAGCTACCCTGGGGTTAACCGGTTTGGCCAGCTTGATCTTCTTGTTCAGTGCCAGCTTTTTCCGCTTCTTGTCCGCCCAAGCGAAATCCCTAGCGGAGGGGGTTGCCGGGCCGGATCAGTTGGATCCCTGGCGGGAGCTGGCGCTGAAGTTGTGGGAAGCGCTCACCTGGCCTATCTCGTTGGGGATGATCGTCGTCTCCTGTTGGGTGCTGTACCGATTCGGCCCCAGCTTGCGCCGGCCCCAAATGCCGATTTGGCCAGGAGCGATTGTGGCCAGCCTGCTTTGGGTTGGGGTGTCGTGGGGGCTGCGGGTTTATGTGGAGCACTTCGGCCAGCTCAACCAAGTCTACGGAGCCGTGGGGGCAGTTATTGTCTTATTGCTGTGGGTTTGGCTCACTTCCTTGGCGCTGCTGTTTGGGGATCAGATTAACATTGCCCTCTACCAGGCCCGACAATGGATTCGGGACTGCTCCCCCACCCCTCATGCAAACGCAGATCCTCCCCCCCACCCCTGAGCACATTGCCTTGGCGGCTGAAGCGCTGCGGCGGGGCCAGTTGGTGGCCATACCTACAGAGACGGTGTACGGCCTGGCGGGCCACGGCCTCAACGAACAGGCGGTGGCAGAGATCTTTGCCGCCAAGGAGCGCCCCCGTTTCAATCCCCTGATCCTGCATCTGCCGGCTGGGCTGGATCTAGAGACACTGCAGGGCTGGCTGGTGGATCTGGAGGCTTTTACTCCCGCCGCTCGCGCTCGCCTGGGATCCCTTGTCGACACCTTTTGGCCGGGGCCGCTGACGCTGGTGCTGCCCAAGGGATCCCGGGTGCCGGATCTCGTCACCAGTGGCTTGCCCACGGTGGCGCTGCGGATGCCCGCCCACCCCGTGGCCCAGGCTTTGCTGCGGGCAGTTCAGGTGCCTTTGGCTGCCCCCAGCGCCAACCGCTTTGGCCGCCTCAGCCCTACCTCGGCCCAGGCCGTCTATGCCGAGTTGGCGGGGCGGATCCCTTACATTTTGGACGGGGGAGAGTGCAGCGTGGGCCTGGAATCGACAGTGCTCAAGCTCAGCCCCGACGGCACGCCCACCCTGTTGCGCCCTGGCGGGATCCCGCGGGAAGTTTTGGAATCCCACCTCAATTTGCCCCTAAGCTCTCCCCCTGCCCCAGACGGCAAGGAGAGTCCAGAGGCTCCCGGCCAACTGAGCAGCCACTACGCTCCCGGTAAGCCCATCTGGCTTTTGCCCACTGCCTTTGCCCAGCTTCAGCCTGAGGATTGGCAACAGTTGCGGCGCTTGGCCACTGGCCACTCGCACCTAGGCATTCTCAGTTTCGCCGCCAAACCAGAAGCGCTGGCAGAAAGCCTCTCCCGCCACTGTCCTGAGGTCACCTTTACCCTAGAATGTCTGGGCCCGGATCCCAACTCGGCGGCCCACGCCTTCTTTGCTAGCCTGCGCCGCCTGGATGAGGGAGCGGCCACCTTGCTGTTGGCTGAACCGCCACCAGTTGTCACTGGCCTAGGTTATGCGATCATGGATCGGCTACGACGGGCCAGCCGCTCATGGAAGTCTCCCCTCTCGTCGCCATCCTAATGGGCAGCGATTCCGATCTGCCCACCCTGGCACCCGCTGCCCAGGTGTGTGAGGAGTTTGGGATCCCCTACCAACTGCAGATCCTCAGCGCCCACCGCACCCCGGAGGCGATGGTGGACTTTGCCCGCCGCGCCCATATCCAAGGGATCCGCGTCATTATCGCCGGCGCCGGCGGGGCGGCCCATCTGCCGGGGATGGTAGCCTCCCTTACCCCTCTGCCGGTCATCGGGGTGCCGGTGTTCAGCCAATCTCTGCAGGGGCTGGACTCCCTATATTCGATCGTGCAAATGCCCAAGGGGATCCCGGTGGCTACTGTAGCCATCGGCAATGGCTACAACGCTGGACTCTTGGCCGTGCAGATCTTGGCCAGCGGCGATCCCGCCCTGCAACAACGGGTGCTGGCCTACCGGGAAAGCCTCAAGCAAGCGGTGCAAGAGAAAAACGCCCAGTTGCAAACTCAGGGGTGGAAAGCCTATCTCAGCTCCGCCGGCAGAGCATAATTATTGAGTGAGAGAGCGTTGGCCTGTCTTGACAGGGATCAGATGGGACGAAGTTGGGGGAGTTGCCAGCGGTGAAGGATGGATCGGGTCGCCCCTCTTCCGGACAGGGATCCTGGCGGGAATATCTGCAGCGAGTTCAGAAAGGGGCAGTGGAGAGGGGATCCCAGGTGGCCCTGTGGCTACTCTCGGGGCCGCAATGGCGGGTTTTGGCCCTGTCGGGCTTGGCCTTGGCGGGGCTGGCTTTTTGGCACTGGCGGCTAGCTCTTTCTCTAGCTGTGGGCAGTGGGGCAATGCTGGGGCTGTATGCTGCGCGCAGCCCTGAGTTCAGCCGCCGCTGGCAGGAGTTGCAAGCCTGGTTTCGCCAAGCCGATCGCTCCCTGCTGCTTGCTGTTGTCGGGGGGGCAGGCGCCGCTCTGGGCACCTACATCGTGGTTTCCATCTGGGCAGAATCCAGCCAGCGCTGGCTGGCCACGGGCGCCATTTTGCAGGGGCTAGCCACCTTTGCCTTGTTGGCGCTGCTGTTTTGGGAGTGGCTTAGCCGCCGCCAAGAGCGGCAGCGTTCCCAACTGGAGCGAGATCTCAGCGACATCGCTTCCCCCGACTCCTACCGACGGCTGCTGGGCGTGCGTCGGCTGCAGAGCTTGATGCCATACCTGGATGCCGAGCAGACGCGGCTAGCGGTGGACTACCTCCGCCTCGCCCTTGACCAAGAAACCGTGGCTGTCGTCCGGGAAGCCCTGCTGGAAGCTCTGCAGGGGTGGGGGATCCTGCGTCGCCTCAACGATTTGGCCGACCTCAAACGCCCCGAAAGCAGCGGGGATCCCTCTTCAGGTCGGAACCACAGCGTCTAGATGGCTGCCTCAACATCTCCGCTGGGTCAGCGAGTCTTCAAAGAGCGTCATTACAATGAGGATAAAGTGGAAGGGTCCTCTTTAGCAGATTGCGGTTCCTCCATGACCACCACCATTGAAGTGCCCAAGCGAGGCTTGCCTGTCACCATCATCACTGGCTTTCTGGGGAGCGGGAAAACCACTCTGCTCAACCACATCCTCCGCAACCAGAAAGGGATGCGCACAGCGGTGCTGGTCAACGAATTTGGGGAGATTGGCATCGACGGCGAGCTGATTGTCTCCAGCGAAGAAGACCTCGTAGAGCTCAACAACGGCTGCATCTGCTGCACCATCCGCGACGACATTGTCGAGAGTGTGCTGCGCCTGATGGAGCGCTCCGACAAAATCGACTACCTGGTGGTGGAGACCACAGGACTGGCGGATCCCTTGCCGGTTGCCCTCACCTTTTTGGGGCCAGAACTGCGGGATCTGACACGGCTGGATTCGATCATCACCCTGGTGGATGCCAGCAACTTCGCTCCTGATCTGTTCAACAGTGACGTGGCCTACAGCCAAATTGCCTATGGGGATGTCATTCTCCTCAACAAAACCGACCTGGTTGAGCCGGCGGAGATCGAGCGCCTGGAAAAACGCATTCGCGAGATCAAGGAAGATGCCCGCATTTTGCGCACGGTCAACAGCGCAGTGCCCCTAGAGCTGATCCTGGATACAGACCTGTTTCAGTCCAGCTCTCTGCCCCAGGAGGAGGCTCCCGACGCTGAGCATGACCATGAGCATGACCACGAACACGGCCATGATCACGGCCACTCGCACCGCAGCCACATCGAGGTCGATGGTTTTAACTCCCTGGCCTTTGAGAGCGATCGCCCCTTCTCTCTAGACGCTTTCCAGAACTTTCTCAACGAGTTGCCCGATGCAGTCTTTCGGGCCAAAGGGATCCTGTGGTTTGAGGAAAGCCCAGAGCGACATATCTTCCACCTCAGCGGTCGGCGCTACACCCTCAGCAGCGACGCCTGGCCTCGCCAGCCCAAAAACCAGTTGGTGCTCATCGGCCAGCACCTCGATACGGCCAAGCTGCGGCAAAAGTTGGAAGCCTGTCTTGTCCCGGCGCCCGTCCAGGGCTAAGAACTGGGTGGCGGCTTAGAATCGTCGGGCCCTGTTCCGGCAGCCTCGCGAGGGGAGCCTTGAGAGAGGGCATCCCAGCTATGTCCGACATCTTTGTGATGATCCGCAACCAGGCCAACAACGCCCTCACTTCCATCGACGGGATCCCTTTTGTCGCCTTTCTGGAGCGGGAGGGGCAACTGATTGCCGAAGAAACCATCGAGTTAATCTACGCCGACGCCGGCTTTGATGACCTGCCGATTGGAGAATACACTGTGGGGGTACGGCATGAACGGGTGGAACCGCAAAAAGCCACCTGCCCGGTTGCGATTAGGGGTGCCAACGAAGTTGTTTTGGTAACATTTGTTTACCTCGAGCCGGAGCGGGTTCTGCTGAACGCTCAGATTGCTGTGGAAAAAAGGTTGTAACCATGACCGTCAAAGTGATCCCATCGCACTCCATCAAAGCTTTTCGCTATCGAGTGTTTTGTCTGGGACAAGATCTCTGGAATGCCCGGGATCCGATTAGCCGTGCCAACCTAGCCCTACAACTGGCCGACGCGGCCACAACCCTGGCCCGTATGGAAGTGCAAGCCGCTCAGCCTTTCAGCTCAAGCCCTTCCTATTCCCTGCCGGAAGCAGGCCATAGGTAATCGCTCCAGTCCGGCCTTGAGGCCAGAGGCAAGGGATCCCGCCCGACCAGCATCACTCCCACTCGATGGTGCCGGGGGGCTTGGAGGTGATGTCGTAGACTACGCGGTTGACGCCCGGCACCTCGTTGACGATGCGGTTGGAGATGGTGGCCAAGAGGTCGTAGGGCACCCTAGCCCAGTCCGCCGTCATGCCGTCTTCGCTGGTGACCAGTCGCACCACCACCGGGCAGGCATAGGTGCGCTTATCCCCCATCACCCCCACCGAGCGCACTTCCGGCAGCAACACGGCAAAGGCTTGCCACAGCTTGGGATAGTAGCCGGAGCGGTTGATCTCCTGGCGGACAATCATGTCGGCCTCGCGCAGGATCTCCAGCCGCTCTTTGGTGACCTCGCCCACAATGCGGATGGCCAGGCCCGGCCCCGGGAAAGGATGGCGGCCAACAATTTCTTCCGGCAAGCCCAACGAACGGGCCAGTTGCCGTACCTCATCTTTGAAGAGCTTGCGCAGAGGTTCTACCAGCTTAAAGCGCAGATTCTCCGGCAAGCCGCCGACGTTGTGGTGGCTTTTGATCTTGACGGCAATGCGCTCTCCGGTAACCGGATCCACATTGGTGTTGGCCGACTCGATCACATCGGGGTAAAGGGTGCCCTGGGCCAGGTACTCGAAGGGGCCCAGCCGCTGCGACTCCTCCTCAAACACGCGAATAAACTCTGCCCCGATGCGTTTGCGCTTCTCCTCGGGATCGGTGACCCCCTGCAACTGGCGGAGAAAGCGCTCTTGTCCGTCCACGTAGTGGACAGGGATGTGAAATTGCTCTTGGAAAAGGCGCAGCAGCCGCTGCGGCTCATCTTTGCGCATGAACCCCTGGTCGATGAACACGCAGGTGAGCTGATCCCCAATGGCCTTGTGTAGCAGAAAAGCCAAAGTAGAGCTGTCCACCCCCCCCGAAAGGGCCAACAGCACCCTCTTGTCGCCCACGCGGGCACGGACTTCCCGAATGGCCTCCTCCAGAAAAGCTTCCGTTGTCCAGGTGGGCTCGCAGCCGCAGATGTGATAGACAAAATTGCGAATGAGAAAGGTACCGGCCTCCGAGTGGGCCACCTCTGGGTGAAATTGCACCCCGTAGAGACGGCGCGCCGGATCGGCAATGGCGGCAAAGGGGGTGTTGTCAGTGTAAGCCAGCGAATGAAAGCCCGGGGGCAACTCGGTCACCGAGTCTCCGTGGCTCATCCACATGATGCTGCTTTCTGGCAGGTTGGTGAGCAGATCGGTGGGATCCAAAATGTGCAGGGCGGCACGGCCGTATTCCCCCTTCTGGGCCGGCTCCACCTTGCCCCCCAACTGCTGCACCATAAGCTGCATACCGTAGCACACGCCCAGGATGGGGATCCCCAAGTTCCAGATCTCCAGGTCACAAGCGGGAGCGCCCGGCTCATAGACCGAGTTGGGGCCGCCGGAGAGGATGATGCCCTGGGGCCGCAGTTGCCGCAGTTGCTCGGCAGTGGTGCGGTAGGAAAGGATTTCCGAATAGACGTGGGTTTCGCGAATACGCCGGGCAATGAGCTCAGAGTACTGGGATCCAAAATCGAGAATAACAATCATCTGGCGCTGCACCTTGAGGGAGGAAGGAAAAAGGCCGGGAGGGAGGGGAGAGGTAGAAGAGTTCACAAAACCTCGCAAGTGCAGAATGAGAAAGCCGGGCCTAGCGACTAACTCGGCTGTGGATAAGAAACATTAAGGGCTCTTCCATCGTAACAGGGATGGAGGCGCTTGCTTGCAGTTGCCTGTCCTGGAGAGTCCCTATCGGGTGGGAAGAGAGTTTTCGCTAAAAAACCGCTCACTGGCTAGGCAATGATTCCCAGCAACCATCGCAACGGGGAACCCAGATGACCAGGTAAAGGCAAGACTTATGATCGAAAAAAGAAGCCATCCAGACCGGTGGAGATACTGGCAAAGATCCGCAGTGCCATCGTTTTATGTCCGTTGTTGCTGAGTCCTTTCAAACGTATCTTCGTCGTCGCCGTCGTCTGCTGGCTCGCCGTCTCAAGCGGCAGCAAGGGTGGGGTGTGGTTTTGGCTTTGTTGGCCTTGTACTTGCTCAGTTGGGATGCGCTGAGCGAGGGTGGGTCGTTGCTGCACTTGGGGAGAGGGCAACCCCTATGGCTGGTGGTGATCCCGCTGTTGGGGGGAGGACTCTACAGCTTGGGCGCTGGGATGGTCTGGATGCTGCGCCAGCGCTGCTCTGCCCAGCTTTTGGCCGAGATGATCAGCTTGCCCCACTTGGCTTTGGCCGCCCTGCTCTGGCTGGGTCTGGCCATCTGGGGAGAGCAGCTTTCGCCTTTCCTGTTACGACAAAAAAACCAGTTATTGGCGGGCCTGGTGATGAGTTGGCTGTTGGCTCAGGGGTGGAGTTTTCTTCGCTCCCACTGGATCGTGGAGGTGGGGCAGCTGTGGAGGGATTATCTGCAGGAGCTGCGAGCCTCGGTGTTACAGCCCTGCTACCGGCGCCTGGAAAGCTGCCGCCATTCGCTGCGCCTCTATCAGGCCATTTGGCAAGACCTACAACTGGAAGAGCTGGAAGCCCAGCACCTGATCCAGGTGCTCTCTGAATCGCTGTTGCCGCTGACCTTGCCGCTCAAGGTCTATGCCCAGCGGGTTCACCACTACTGCCAACAGTTGGCAGCCCTGCTGGCGCAGATGCAAGAGCAGGTGGAGCGACTGGAGCAGGTGCTTCTGGATGTGGAGCTGGAGTTGGCCTCCCGTCAATCCTTCCAGGCCCAGCCACAGCCGATTAACCTGCTGGTGGAAGAGGGGATCCACTGTCAGGAGCTGGATTTGCAGGAGTTGGTTTGCCTGAACCAGGAGCTGCTGGGGGCCGATCGCTCTTTGCAGGGCTTGGCCGAAGAGCTCAAGGGCTGGGCCGACAAAGCCATCCCCGCCGGCTTAAAACTGGGATTGCCATGGCTGCGATCCCTGGGATGAAGAAGGCTGACCCGCCTGCTTCTGAGCCCCCAGAACTGGAGGCCCTGTGGTCAAGCTGGCTGGTGGATCTGGGCTGGCAGCCTTCTGAGCCGCAGCAGCAGCAACTGCAACAGCTCTATTCCCTGGTGATGGCCGGAAACCGCACCCAAAACCTCACCCGCATCACCGATCCCATCGATTTTTGGGAGAAACACCTGTGGGACTCGCTGCGGGGCCTGCGCCTGCTGGGATCCTGGGATGAAATCCAAGCTCAGCCCTGGCGCGGGATCGACATCGGCACCGGGGCAGGGTTTCCAGGGATCCCGGCCCAGATCGCCCTGCCCCAGGCCCACTTCACCCTCCTAGACAGCAGCCAACGCAAGATCGCCTTTGTGCAAGAAGTTTTGCAGCAGCTTTCCCTCGCCCAGGCGCGGGCGGTGGCCCAACGGGCAGAGATCTGGGGGCAAGACCCGCAGGAACGCGGCAGCTACGATCTGGCCTTGGCCAGAGCCGTGGCAGCGGCGGAGATCTGCGCCGAGTATTGCCTGCCCCTGCTCAAGGTGGGGGGACGCGCCATTCTCTACCGCGGCCATTGGACCGAGGCAGAAGCCCAAACCCTGAAGCGGGCCCTTTCTCTTTTGGGGGGGAAGCTGATCCATGTCGAAGCCTTCACTACCCCCCACAGCCACGGGATGCGGCATTGCCTGCTGTTGGAGAAAGTCGCCCCTACACCAGCTTGCTATCCCCGTCCTCCCGGCATTCCCAAACGCCAACCTCTGGGACAGGACAAGCGCCGCTAAAAGTTGGGATCCTTAATTTCCTAGTTCAAAAAAGCTTCTGCACATTCCTGGAGAAAGATCTTGGACAGGTAGTTTGCAAATGCCGTCGGGGAGACTAAGATGTGGATGGCATCAGGTTCGGATTGAGCCAATGGTCTAACCAGGTGAGCTTCCGAACTGAGCGCTAAAGGTTAAGGTTCGGAGTTCGCTACGTTATGACCATTTTTGTGGGCAATCTGTCCTTCAAGGCCAGTGAAGAAGACCTACGGCTTGTGTTTTCCGAGTACGGCACCGTCAAGCAAATCAAGCTGCCGGTGGATCGGGAGACGGGCCGCAAGCGCGGCTTTGCTTTTGTGGAACTGGAAAACGAGGCCGACGAGCAAAAAGCCATCGATGAGTTGGATGGCGCCACCTGGATGGGCCGGGATCTGAGGGTTAACAAGGCCATGCCGCGTCAGGCCGGCGCAGGCGGCGGCAGGCGGGATAGCCGTTCTTCCCGCTTCTAATCCGATAGGCTCTGGGCCGGGGATCCCTCTCCCCGGCCTTTAGCTTTGGCCGAAGATGACTTTGGCCAGAAAGGCCAAGCCAAACCAGGTGGAGGCCACCAGGACAATAGCCGGGCCAGAAGCGACGTTGAGGTAGTAGCTGGCGTACATCCCCAGCAAGCTAGCGCTGACGCCAAACAGGGATCCCAGCAGCATCACCTGCTGCAGGCGAGGCACCAACAGGTAGGCTGTTGCTGCCGGCGTGATGAGCATGGCCAGCACCAGCAGCACCCCCACCGCCTTCATGCTGGCCACCAAAGTTAGGGAGGTGAGCGCCATCAGCCCCCAGCCCAGTCCCTCGGTGGGCAGGCCGGCTGCCTTGGCTCCCAGGGGATCGAAACTGTAAAAAGTCAGCTCTTTAAAAAAGAGGGCCACCAATCCCAGCACCAGAGCGGTGATGCCCACCACCGTCAACACGTCGGCAGCACTTACCCCCAGCAGGTTGCCGAAGAGGAAGTGGTTGAGATCGATGCGGGCCCGCCGTTGGATCAGGGTGATCAACAGGATCCCCAAAGCAAAGAAAGCAGAAAAGACGATCCCCATGGCCGCATCGGGCTTGAGGGGAGTGGCGGAGCGGATCCACTGGATGAGCAGAGCGCTCAGCAACCCCGCCACGAAGGCGCCGACAAAAAGGTTTAGGCCCAGCATGTAGGCAATGGCCAGGCCCGGCAGCAGCGAATGGCTGAGGGCATCTCCCAGCAGGGCCAAGCTTTGCACCAGCAGATAGCTGCCCACCACGGCGCAGAGCATGCCGATGGCCACGGCCACCAACAGGGCCCGCTGCATGAAGGCAAAGCGCAAGGGATCCGCCAGGGTGTGCCAGAGCCCTTCCATACCACCTCTCACCCCCTAGGCAGCCGAGTCCAAGGGCAGGATACGGCCATAGGCCCGCTGCAACACCTGCGGCTGCAACACCTGCTGCGGGGATCCCTGGGCAATCAGCACGCGGTTGAGGAGCAGCACCTCGTCAAAGTAGGCCAGCGCCTGCCCCAGGTCGTGGTGCACCACCATCACGATATGGCCGGCGTCGGCCAGCTCCCGCAACACCTGAAACACAATGGCCTCGCTGGGCTGGTCGATCCCGGCCAGCGGCTCGTCCAGGGCGTAGATCTCCGCTTCCTGCGCTAGAGCCCGCGCCAAAAACACCCGCTGCTGCTGTCCCCCTGATAGCCGACCAATGGGCCGATCCCGATAGGCTCCCATCCCCACCCGCTCCAGGGCTTGCGCGGCCCGCTCCCGACCTTCTGGCCCGATGCGGCGCAACCAGCCGGCAGCTCTTACCTGTCCCATCAGCACCACATCCCACACCGTGGCCGGAAAGCTCCAGTCGATGGCCGACCGCTGCGGCACATAGGCCACTTGCTCCCCCCGCAGCACCTGGCCGCCGTAGCGCACCTCGCCCCCCTCTTTGGGCACCAACCCCAACAGCGCCTTGAGCAATGTACTCTTGCCGGCCCCGTTGGGCCCCAGGATGCCCGTGATGCGCCCCGGCCGGATCTCGGCGCCGATCCTCTCCAACGCCAGCAACTTGCCGTAGCGCACCGTCAGATCCCGCACCACCAGGGAGGCCGGACGAAGCGGGAGAGAAACCGCTGGTTTTTTCATTTTCCTTTCATTTTCATCAAGACCAGTGTAACCTAGGGGGGTACATGAATCATGAAACGATTATGAAAATAAAAGCTTTGTTTTTTGCTGGGCGCCGCTTGGCGGTGGGATTTGGCCTGGTGATCGGGGGTTGGCTGTCCCTGGCTGGCTTGGCTGTGGCGCGTCCCCGCGTCGTGGTCACCACCACCTTGATTGCCGATTGGGTAGGGCAGGTGGGGCAGGATCGCATCCAGCTCAGCAGCCTGCTGCAGCCGGGCGTGGATCCCCACGTCTATGAGCCGACGCCGGCCGATGCCGCGGCCCTGGAGCAAGCGGATCTGGTGTTTTACAACGGCTACAACCTGGAGCCGGGGTTAATTCGTCTTATCGAGGCCACGGCCCAAGGAGCGCGGCGGGTTGCCCTGGCCGAGATCCTTGAGCCCATCGTCGCCGATGAAGACGGGATCCCGACGCCGGATCCCCACGTGTGGGGCAATGTGGAAAACGTCATCCTCATGGTGGAGCACATTGCCCAGGAGCTGACGGAGCAAGTCCCCAACGAAGCCGCTTTTTTCCAGGCCAATGCCGCCGCCTATCGGGCGGAGCTGGAGGAGCTCCACACCTGGATCGGGGAACAGATTCCGACCATTCCCCCCGCCAACCGGGTTCTGGTGACCACCCACGATGCCTTTGCCTACTACACCCAAGCCTACGGCCTGAAGATGGGGGGATCCCTCCTGGGGATCAGCACCGAGGAACAGCCCAGCGCCCAGACGGTGGCCCAGTTGGTGGAGGAGATCCGCGCCCTGGGGGTGCCGGCGGTCTTTGCCGAGACCACCCTTAACCCCGCTCTCATCCAGACGGTGGCCGCCGAAGCCGGGGTGCAGGTAGCCGAACAGGAACTGTACTCGGACTCTTTGGGGGAAGCAGGCAGCGGCGCCGAAACCTACGTCGCCATGATGCGCCTCAACACCTGCACCATCGTGGCGGCCTTGGGCGGATCCCCTGACTGTCCTTGAGGGGCAGCATCGAGACGGTGGGGCTGAGTTTTGTATGATAGGGGCTCAGACCCTCGTTATCTCACCGCGTCCATGCCTGCTGCCATCCGTCGCCCGCCTCGTTCCCTCTACTGTGGCCAAGTGCGCCCGGCCCACATCGGCCAGACCGTCACCCTCTACGGCTGGATCGACCGCCGCCGCGACCACGGCGGTGTGATCTTCTTGGATCTGCGGGATCGCTCCGGCATCGTGCAACTGGTGGCCGATCCCCAGAAAACCCCCCTCTCCTACGAGCTGGCGGGGCAGGTGCGCAGCGAATATGTGGTGCGGGTAACGGGAACGGTTCACCAAAGACCTAGTGACTCCTTTAATCCCCGCCTGGCCACCGGCGAGGTGGAGGTCTACGCGGAAGAGTTGGAAATTCTCAGCCGGGTGGGCAAGCAGCTTCCCTTCAGCGTCTCGGGGGAGGAAGGGGAAGAGGTGCGGGAGGAGATCCGCCTGCGCTACCGCTACTTGGACTTGAGGCGAGAGCGCCTGTCCCGCAACCTGCAGCTGCGTCACCAGGTCATCAAGGCCATCCGCCGCTTCCTGGAGGACGAAGAAGGCTTTATCGAGGTGGAAACCCCCATCCTCACCCGCTCTACCCCCGAAGGTGCCAGAGATTACCTGGTGCCGAGCCGCGTCAACCCCGGGGAGTGGTTTGCCCTGCCGCAGTCGCCCCAGCTTTTTAAGCAGTTGCTGATGGTGGCCGGCGTGGATCGCTACTACCAAATTGCCCGCTGCTTTCGGGATGAGGATCTGCGGGCGGATCGCCAGCCGGAGTTTACCCAGCTGGACATGGAGATGAGCTTTATGGATCAGGAGGCGATCCTGGAACTCAACGAGCGGCTCCTCTGCCATATCTTCAAAACCGTCAAAGGCATCGACCTGCCCCGCCCTTTCCCGCGGCTGACCTATGCCGAGGCCATGGCCCGCTACGGCTCCGACAAGCCCGACACCCGCTTTGGGCTGGAATTGGTGGATGTTTCGCCGCTGTTTCAGGGATCCGGCTTCAAGGTCTTCGCCAAGGCCTTGCAAGAGGGCGGTGTGATCAAAGTTCTGCCGGTGCCGGGCGGCGACGAAAAGATCTCCAACACCCGCATCAAGCCGGGCGGGGATCTGTTCAAGCTGGTCACCCAGTACGGGGCGGGTGGCCTGGCCTTCATCCGGGTGCGGCCCGGCAGCCTCGACACCATCGGCGCCCTCAAAGAAAGCCTCAGCCCCGAGCAGGAACAGCAGTTGCTGCAGCTTACCAACGCCAAGCCGGGGGATCTGCTGCTGTTTGGAGCAGGGCCGGCTGCCGTGGTCAACGAGTCGCTGGGCCGCCTGCGGCTGCACCTGGGCCAGGAGCTGGGCTTGATCCCGGAGAACGCCTTGAATCTCCTCTGGATCACCGATTTTCCCCTGTTTGAATTCAATGCCGAGGAAAACCGCCTGGAAGCCCTGCACCACCCCTTTACCGCCCCCCACCCCGACGACTTGGCCGACCTGAAAACGGCGCGGGCCCAGGCCTACGACCTGGTCTGGAACGGCGTGGAAGTGGGCGGGGGATCCCTGCGCATCTACCAGCGCGAGATCCAGGAGCAGGTTTTCCAGACCATTGGCCTTACCCCTGAGCAGGCGCGGGACAAGTTTGGCTTTTTGCTGGAAGCCTTCGAGTACGGCACCCCGCCCCACGGCGGCATCGCCTATGGCCTAGACCGGCTGGTGATGCTCTTGGCGGGGGAAGATTCCATCCGCGATGTCATCGCCTTTCCCAAAACCCAGCAGGCCAGGTGTTTGCTCACCGGTGCCCCTTCCGGCGTCGAGGCCAAGCAGCTCAAAGAACTGCACGTGGCCTCCACCTATCAGCCCGGCTGAACAGGATCCCCTGTTCCGGACTGTGGAAGGATAGAGAAGAACCTACCCCACCTTTCCGTATGCTAGACCTGACCGGAAAAAAAGCCTTGGTAACCGGCATTGCCAACGAGCGCTCCATCGCCTGGGGCATTGCCCAGCAACTGCACAAAGCGGGGGCGACGTTGGGGGTTACCTATCTGCCGGACGAGCGGGATCGCTTCAAGACCAAAGTCCAGCAGCTCACCGAGCCCCTGCAGCCGGATTTTCTCCTCCCTTGCGACGTGCAAAGCGACCAGCAGATTGACGAGCTGTTTCAGGCAATAGCCCAGAAATGGGGTCAGGTCGATATCTTGGTTCACTGCCTGGCTTTCGTCAAAAAAGAAGAGCTGAGCGGCAACTTTAGCGATATCTCGCGGGAAGGGTTTGCCCTGGCCATGGATGTGAGCACCTACTCCCTGATTGCCCTCTGCCGGGCCGCCAAGCCTCTCTTGAGATCCGGCAGCAGCATCCTCACCCTCACCTATTTGGGGGGGGTGCGGGTGGTGCCCAACTACAACATGGCCGCTGTCACCAAAGCGGGCCTGGAAACCTGCGTTCGCTACCTGGCGGCCGAGCTGGGCCCCGCCGGGATCCGGGTGAATGCCATCTCCGCTGGACCCATTCGCACCTTGGCTTCTTCGGCCATTGCTGATTTCCATGCCATGCTGCACGCGGTCGAGGAGAAAGCTCCGCTGCGGCGCAATATCACCCAGCTCGAGGTGGGCAATGTGGCAGCTTTTCTGGCCAGCGACCTGGCCAGCGGCATTACCGGCCAGGTGATCTATGTGGATAGTGGATATAGCATCCTGGGTTTTTAGGCTCTTGGGGATCCCCCTGGCATGAATCGCTTCTCGCCTTTGCAGCGGCTGCTGCTCACCTGGATTTTGATCGTCATCAGCGGCTGGCTGGCCCTACAGGTGGGCCGGCTGTTTGGCCATCTGCTCACCACCATCCTGACGGCGGCGGTGCTGGCTTTTTTGCTCAACTATCCGGTGCAGGTGCTGCGGCGCTATCGGGTAAGCCGCGGTTTGGCAGTCACCCTGGTTTTTGCCCTGTCGGTGGTGCTGCTGGCCTTGGTGGGGATCGCTGTGGTGCCCATCCTGGCCAAGCAGGTGGTGCAGTTGGGGGCGCGGATCCCGGAGTGGGTGGATACCTTACAAAGCTGGCTGGATCAAATCAGCCTGTGGGCGGCAGAGCGCAACATCAACCTCGGCCAGACAGAGCTGGTGAACACCCTCCTCAACCGCCTGCAGGCCAGCGCCGAAAAAATTGCCGGCCAATCCCTGGACATCCTCCTGGGCACCTTCAATCAGGTGATCGATCTGGTGTTGGTGTTGGTGCTGGCCCTCTACATGCTGCTCTACGGGGGGCAGTTCTGGCAGGGGTTGCTCAGCCTCTTCCCCAAGCCCTGGGGACCGCGCATCGGCGAAGCCCTGGCTCTGAGTTTCCAGAACTTTCTCATCAGCCAGTTGGTGTTGGGGTTCATCATGGCCCTGATGCTGGTGCCAATTTTTGGGTTTTTGCGCGTGCCCTTCGGGCTTTTGTTTGGCCTGTTGATCGGCCTGCTGGAGGTGATCCCACTGGTGGGGGGCTTTATTGGCATCGGCGCGGCAGCGGTGCTGCTGGCCTTTCAGGATATCTGGCTCAGCCTCAAGGTGGTGCTGGTCTCCCTAATTGTGCAGCAGGTTAAGGATCGGGTCATCGCCCCCCGCCTGATGGGGGAACTGATCGGCCTCAACCCGGTGTGGATCTTGATCGCCCTGTTGGTGGGGGCGCAACTGGGGGGCATCCTGGGCGTCATCGTCGCGATTCCCCTAACCAGTGTGGTGAAAAGCCTCTACGAGATCGCGCGTTCCGCCGACTTGGCCGCCGAAGAGGGCTTGGACTCGACCACGAGAGTGACCTCTCTGGGCGAAAGTCGCAGAGAAACTCGCCGGGATCCCACCTTGCCCAAACCGGAGACCCAACAGGTTTAGCGTGCTGACGTTCCAAGCGGAGCCGAACCCGAATCCGTATCTCCCCTCTCCCTTTGGGAGAGGGGCCGGGGGTGAGGGCCTCAGCGAATTTTTCCCTCGATAAAAGGCACCTCCAGCACCTTTTCGTGGTGGATGGGGCCATGGCCAAAATAGCCCCCTTCCCCGAACAATTCGCCGTGGTCGGCGGTAACGGTGATGTAGGTGTTTTTGGGAACCAGATCGAACAATTGTTCAAAAACCCCATCTAGGTAGCGCACCGCCTCGATCTGCCGCTGGCGCAGCTCCTCCAACTGGGCGGCGCTGAAAAAGGGGATCCCGGCCTCTTCCCCTTCATCCAGGCGCTTTAACACGCCATTCACCCCAGAGATGCGGGGCCACAGGCTGGGATCCTCATCGGGCAGGGCGTAGGGATAGTGAGTTTCGCCCACATTCAACAGGTAAAAGCTGGGGCGATCCGGATCAAAGCGCAACTGCTCCACCATGGCTGCCATGTCGTTGTGGCGCGGCATGAGGCGGTAGGAATCGAAGTCGCGGTTGAGCAGGGTGCTGGGGTTGAGCACCGGCAGGGAGACCATGGCGTGGGTGGTGTAGCCCAGTTGGTGCTTCAGTAGCGTCGGCAAATAGAGGTGGGGCAGCAGATGCTTGAACTCGATCGGCTGCCGGGTACCGAGGCGCTCGTTGTAGCGCAAATATTCCTGCTTGTAGTGTTCAGACGCGAAAACCTGGGTGGGGCTGGTGTGGGGCAGCAGGCCCATGAGCAGGTTGTAGTGGGCGGGAGCCGTCCAGGAAGCGTAGCTCCAGCGCTTTTCCAGGGATCCCAGCTTGAGCAGATGCTTGGGGTTGGCGGCCAGCAGGCTGTCGAAACGGCAACTGTCGAGAACGATCAGCAGATAGTTATTCTGTCCCTGGGGTTCCGGTCGAGGGTCGGACTCAGACGAGGGAGCCGCAGAAGATCGCCACCAGTTCAAGAGTCCCATTCCTCTTCCTCCTGGGCAGAATAGGGCCGTCGGACGATCCGCCAGTTGGGGGCTGTGGCCGCGTCGTCTTCCTCCTCAAGTTCTTCCTCAGGATTGGCAGATTTAGGAGCCGGGTCGCGAATGCGTTCCGGCGGGATATTGGAGTAGGAATAGCGGCCTGCCTGGGGATCCGGCAGATCCTGAGGCAAATAGTGGTCGGGGGGAATCATCTGCGCTTCCAAAAAGCGCACTCGCTCGATGAGCTGGTTTAACTTGCGGATTGCCTGTCGCTGGAATACCCGGTCGTGCAGCCGCCAAGCGCCCACATACAGAAACCCCAAGCCCACTCCTACCCCATAGGCCGTCAAGAGCGTCAGCGACAAAGGAATCGCAGCGCCAGCTTGCCCGGCTACGACTACGGCTGCCGCAGATCCCCAGTTTTGGACAAGGAAAACGAGCAGGGTCAGTATCCACAGGCCCAGGAGTATGGAGCGGATATTCTGGAGCATGGCCGCCACCTTCCCTCTTCACCAGGCTACCACCACCCCTGCAAGGAGCGGCGGAGGAAACCCCGACTCCTCAGCCACCTCCGATTGCGTTGGATCCCCAGCCCGGAGCCACTTGAGCCGCCCTGAGGATAAAGGCAGCCAGGTTGCGCAGCGCTTCATCATCCATCCAGGAGGGGGGCACGGGGCGGCAGCCATAGCTAACCTCGGTGCCATCGTAGCTGCGGGGATCCCGTTGGTACTCCACCAAGGCTTGAATGGTGTCGCGGGGTGGGGTGGCGCCGCGCAAGTCCTTGAGCGACAGGGAAATGTTGGGGGCCGGTAGGGTAGAGCCACCCACGTGGCAGTTCAGACAGGCGGACTGAAAGCGATTTTTCCCGTCGGTAAGTTGCTCTGGAGTAAAGGTGAGCATGTGCCCTTCCGCATCCCAGGGCAGCTCTATCGGCTCAGTGGTTCGCAGATAGTGGCTCACGTAAGGATCAATGCGGCCTGCTGCTGGGCTAGCTAGCCCTAGCCATACCAGAAGCAGGATCCCGGCCCACCTCCAGCCACGGCCCGGGACCCGCCACCGCTTTGCCCCTTGAGTTTGCCCAGGCATCAGAGATAGGCCGAAAGGTCACTGTGGGATTCGCTCTTGGTGCCGCCCCAGCCGGGCACGGTCTTAGCCTGCACTAGGATGTAGCCGGCAATTAACTTCAGATCCTCATCGGTGAGGTTGCGCAGGCGAGGATACTCACTTAGAAGCTGGGTGTTGGGATGATATTCCACCAGGGACTCTACCCCGTCATAGGTGACCGGGTTCTTGATGTAGTCCACGATCGCCAACACATTATCGCGGGGAGGTGTTGCCCCCTCCAGATCCGAGAGCTTCAAGGTAACATCCGGATTGGGATAGGTCTGTCCACCCACATGACACTGGGCACAGGCCCTGTTGAATAACTGCTTTCCTCTGGCCAGTTGCGCTTCCGTGAAAGTGATGGACTCGGTTGGCGACAAGGCTACAGGAGGAATCTGCCTGGCCGCCAAGGCCGGCCCCCAGGCATACCCGGCCATCCCCAAAACCAAGATCAGGATCAGTAACCGACGACGCGCCGCCGCGAACGCTTTCTGAAGAGAAAAAAATTTGCTAAACATGGTTCTCCGTAGTTCGATCTTAGAAAAGGGGTCAGCTCTGCTCCAGCGACAAACCCGACAACAGGATCAAGAATAGACCATTGCGAGATCATTTGCAGATGGGATCCGGGATCCGTTTTGCAAGGCGTTCTCTTCGACCTTGGTGTTAAGTTTGATTGCGAATTCAGGGCCCCTTCAACGGTCGGGTTATTGCCCCCACCCTGCCGAGATCGGCAATGCGATACACAAAAGCAAACTCGGAGAAGGGATCTCTTTCCTCCTGGAGAGGACAGCAGAGGTTGGGACAGATAGGGTTGAGGAGTCCTCAAAGGCGGTTCAATTGCCAGGGATCCCCTGGCTGGGGCTATCCTGTAAGCATCTCTCCTGCGTGCGTTCTCTAAGTGGGTAGGCAATGCCTTGGGACCTGGGGCGGTTTTGGAACACGCTGACCTACTACGAAGCGCTGCCCTTTGCCGACCTATGGCGCTGGGTTCAGAATGGGTTCCAAGCAGCAGCGGTTGACTTCATGCCTCCTTCCCTGGCGACTTCAGCTCCTCTTCCCGTGATCTTCTTGGGCGATGGCCTACCAGTGGGGCTGGCGGAGGCGCTGCAACAGCAGGGGGCGGAAGTCCAGGAGAGAGGGGATGAGGTGACAGCCAGGGTCATCCTGGGTCTGGAGAACCGGGAGGAAGCTAAGGCCCACCTGGAGCGGCTGCGCCGCAGCGGCCAGACGGAACAGATGCTCTTTGACTTTCGCCGGCCTGACCCCCAGGTGAACCAGTTCTGGGGCATCCTAGACGATGTGGTGATGGGCGGGGTGAGCCAAAGCCAACTGCTCTGGGGCGAGGGCGAGCTGCTGTTTACGGGGCAGGTTTCCACGGCCAACTTCGGCGGCTTTGTTTCCACGCGCACCCGCAACTGGCAGCCTCCCTTGGATGTGTCGGGGTTTGCCGGCCTGGAGCTGCGGCTGCGGGGGGATGGGCAGCGCTACAAGGTTCTGCTGCGGGATCAAGGGGGTTGGGACAGCCCGGCCTACGGCTATGCCTTCGACACCACCCCAGGGGAAGAGCAGACCGTCCAGGTGCCTTTTGCCGAGATGGTGCCTACCTTTCGCGCCCGCCGGGTTGCTGCTCCCCCTTTGAATACCCGCCAGATCTATTCCCTGCAACTGATGCTGAGCAAGTTTGAGGCGGACGGCAGCCCCAACCCCCGCTTTCGGCCTGGGCCCTTCCAACTGGGCCTGCGCTGGATCGGGCTCTACCGCCGCGATCCGCTGCCGCAACTGATGGGGGTGGCGCGGGGATCCCTAACTCCCGATTGGGTGGCGGCCTTGCGGGAGAGCTCCAGCCGCTGGTGTGGGGTGGAGATTCCTGCAGAGATCGAGGGATCCGCTCTGGCAGCCCAGTTGCTGCGGCTATTGCACTCGCCCGAGAGTGTGGGCCGGGTGGTGCCTCTAGAAGCTGTCCATGGCTAAGCTTCTGGGCCGCCTCAAGGGATCCCTGGGGCTTTTGGCCGGCCTATGGCTGTGGGCGGGCCAGGGGATCCCTTACCTGTTTGACTGGGACGAGCTCATTTACGCCAGCTTGGCGCGGCAGATGCTGGCCAGCGGCGATCCCCTGGCTTTGCAAATTAACGGCGAGCCTTTTTTCGAAAAGCCCCCCCTCTTTTTTTGGCTGCAGGCCCTGGCGATGGCGGCCCTGGGGGTCAACGAAGGGGCGGCGCGGCTGCCCAATGCCTGGGTTGGCGGGATCACCGTAGCCCTTTTGGTGGCGTGGGGAGGGCGGCTGCGCGGGGCGGGGTTTGGCTGCCTCTGGGGGATCCTGCTCCTGACGGGCTACCTGCCCCTGTTTTTCTACAAAACCGGCCTCATCGACCCGCTGCTGAATTTGGGTATGGGCGTGGGGCTGGGATCCCTTTGGGCTGCTGAGGAGGCGCGTCGGGCCGGGCGCTCCGGTCAGGGGTGGAGAGCTCTGGGCGCGCTGGCTTTGGGCCTGGCGGTGTTGGCCAAGGGGCCGGTGGGGCTGGTGTTGCCGCTAGCCATCTGGATCCTCTACAAGCTCTGGCAGCGGGATCCGCCAATGGGGTGGGGGGAGATGGTGATCTTTTTGGGCCTGGCGGCGGCTGTTCCCCTGGCCTGGCTGGTGCTGGAAGTGACAGCGCGGGGGCTGCAGTGGCTGGCGGCGTTTTGGCACTACCAGTGGGGTCTGGTGAGTACCCCCAGCGGCCATCCGGGCCCGGTCTACCTGCATCTTTTGGCCTTTGCCTGGGGGTGCTTTCCCTGGGGGGCTTTGGCCCTGGCCGGGATCCTGGAGAGGATCCCCAGGAGTATTGACTCGGCGGCTGCGGATTTAACTCAGCGGGCAGAACGCCTGCTCTTGGTGGCCTTTGGGGTGGTGCTGGCCCTGTTTTCGCTCCTGGTGCAAACCAAGTTGATCCACTACACCTCGCTGCTTTACCCCATCGGCGCCTACTTTGCCGCCCTGCGCCTGCAAGGCCTGGTTGCCGAGAAAAGGGGGCCCAGCTTTGGGGAAACTGCCTGGATCCTGCTCAGCGGCCTGGGTTGGCTGGCCCTGTGGCTGCTATTGCCGTGGCTGGGATCCCAGGATCCGGCTTTGCGGGCCCAAGTGGGGGCCGCCTTGGGGATCCCCGACAGCCTAACCGGCCGTTTGGCCCTGGGATACCTACAGGCCGAGGTGGAATGGCCCTTCTTCACCTATGGCCCTGCTTTGCTCCTGGTGCTGGGGGGACTGGCCTGGATCAGGGCGCGGCAGAGCGTTCGGGGATGGGCCATCTTGCTCTTGGCCACTGGACTCAGCGCCCAGTTGGCCTGGAGCTGCATCTTCCCAAGGGTGTTGCAGCATACCCAGGGGGGATCCGTCTACTTTTTCCGCCAGTTTGCCGGCCCAGAACCGGCTCTTTCGGGAAGGGTTGGCCTCTACGGGCTCCGCTCGTTTGTACCCTATTTTTATGGTCCGCTGCGGGTGCCCTATGCCGCCAAGCTGGAGGAGCTGGCTGCCTGGCAAGCCCAAGGCCAGGTGCCCGACTATCTGGTGACCTGGGATCCCTTTGTAGCTGAGCTAACGGAGCCAGGGATCCCAGCGGCAGCTTGGCAGGCCGTGGAGCGCCGCAGCCCCTTTTGGCTGTTGAAGAAAACCTAGGGAAGATATGGGCCAGTACGTGTTGCGGATCAGCGACCTTCCCCTTCAGGATCGCCCGCGCGAGCGGCTGCTCAGCCAAGGGGCCAAAAGCCTCTCCCACGCCGAGCTGCTGGCCATTTTGCTCAATACCGGCCAGGGGCCGGGCAAGCTCTCGGCTGTGGGCCTGGCCCAGTTGCTCTTGAAAACATTGGAAGCCCAAGGGGATCCCCTGGCCCAACTGCGCCAGGTGGAAGCCGGAGAGCTGCTGCAAATTGAGGGCATTGGCCCAGCCAAAGCAGCAACAGTGTTGGCCGCCATCGAGCTGGGGCGGCGGATCTTTTTGGCCCGACCCCCCGAGCGGACGGTGATTGAATCGCCGGAACAGGCGGCCATGGCCCTAAGCGGCGACCTGATGTGGGAGCCCCAGGAGCATTTTGCCGTCCTGCACCTGGACATCAAACACCGCCTCATCGGCCAGCAGATCGTAACCCGGGGAACCGCCACGGAAACCCTCACCCACCCGCGGGAAACCTTCCGCAGCGCCATTAGGCAAGGGGCCAGCCGCATCCTGGTGGCCCACAACCACCCCTCCGGCAGCTTGGATCCCAGCCCGGAAGATCTTGCTCTCACCCGGCAACTCTTGCAGGCGGGGCAACTGCTGCAGATCCCGGTTTTGGATCACCTCATCCTCGGCGGCGGGCAGTTCCTCAGCCTGCGCCAACACACCCGCCTGTGGGAGGAATTTCCCCAGCCCGAGTAGTTCCAAGCGCTCCGCGCCGCTAACGCGACCACCCCCGCCCCCCTACATCCCCCCGCAGGCGGGGGGACAAGAGGGGGGCCGGGGCTAGGGATCCGGCAGCACCTCAAAGCGCATGCCCACCCTGAGTTGGCCGCCGTTGACCAGATCACAGGCCGACTGTTCCTTCCTGCCGGGCAGTTGGGCCCGCCGGATGAGGAGGGATCCCTCCCCTGTGGCCACATACACCCCTTCTCCCCTGGCCAGTCCCACCACTTCTCCGGGGCTGCCCGGGGGAAGCTCGGCAGGTGGCGGGTGCAACTGGGGAGCGGCGGAGCGGACAATCTTAATCCGCTGCCCCTGCAAGCCGGTAAAACAGTCCGGGGAAAAGGCGCGGATTTGGTTGTGCAAGGCCTGGGCCGGGCGCTGCCAGTCGAGCTGGAAGTCCTGTTTTTTAAGCAGGGGGGCATAGGTTGCCCGCGAGTCATCCTGGGGAATGGGGGTCAGCTCTCCTTTTTCCAGTTTCACCAGGGTTTCCACCAGCAGCTCTGCCCCCCGTTGGGCCAGTTGGGAGGCCAGCTCCAAGCCGGTCTGCTCCGGCTCGATGGGCAGCTTGGCCTGCAGCAAGATGGCCCCCGTATCCATGCCTTCGTCCATGAGCATGGTGGTGACGCCGGTCTCGGTCTCGCCGTTGGCAATGGCCCACTGGATGGGGGCGGCGCCGCGATAGGCCGGCAGGAGGGAAGCGTGGACATTGATGCAGCCCAGCTTGGGCATCTGCAGCACCGCCGGCGGCAAGATCTGGCCGTAGGCCACCACCACAAACACATCGGCAGCCAGCGCCTCTAGCGCCGCCAGCACCTCTGGATCCCGCCGCAGCCGGCCAGGCTGCCACACCGGGATCCCGTGGGCTTGGGCGAGGATCTTGGTGGGCGGGGGGAGCACCTTCTGTCCTCGCCCCTGCGGCCGATCCGGCTGGCAGACCAATCCCACCACTTCAAAGGGAGACTGCGGCTGCAACAAGATCTGCAGTGAGGGCAGAGCAAACTCCGGCGTGCCAAAGAAAACAACCCGCATGGCCGACCCCCTGAGCCCTGCCCTTTAGTCTAGAGCGGCCGGGGAAGGTGGAGAGGGCTCGCCCTCGGCGGCGTCGGCTGCTGGAGAAGGAAAGGGAGAAAGCCTGGTCGGGGAAGCCTGCCAAAAGGCGGGCTGTTTGAGATCGAACTCTTGGCTCCAGGCCGGCAAGAAGGAGCCCAGCTTTTGCCCGGAAAGCCGCAGCCGCTGCACAAAGGTCCATTCCAGACGGGTCAAGGCCCGCCGCACAAAGTCCTTGGCCCAAGCCGGATCCGGAACTTCCGCTGCCTGCAAGTTCACCTGTAAGAGGCCCAGCTTGGGGTGCAGATGGACGCGGGCCTGGATCCCCTGCGGGCGCAGCAGGTAGTCGAGCACATACTGGATGGCTTCTCCATCCCCGCGTTGGGCGCGATACAAGGGGCTGTTGGGGTTGGGCGGCGGCTGGTAGCGCCACTCGCGGTGCCACTCCGGGATCCCTTCGTTGGGGGGAAAGCCAAACAGCTCCACCTGGCGCTGCCGGTAGCTCAACGCTATTTCCTCTAGGGTTGGCAAGAGGCCCTGCAGCAGCCGATCCGCATCCGGGAGGGGATCCCCTTCCAGGCGCAGCAACAGGCGGTGTCCGGAAAGACGCGCCTGCACCTGCAGATGTCCCAGCCCCTGGGATCCCAGGGCTGCTTGCAAGCGAGCCACGATCTCCGGGAGAGCCGCCTGGACCTCCACAGAATGGTCAGACATCGGCAGGGATCCGCAACAAGACCAGATCCAACCTAGCCCAAGTTCGGCAAGGGCTTGGAGGGGTTGCCAGCCGGGGCTAGATTCCCAGGATTAAGCGGGCAACGGAGAAGTAGATCAACACCCCTAGCACATCCACAATCGTGGTGATGAAGGAGGTAGCCATCAAAGCGGGATCGAAGCCGAAGGAGCGGAACAAAAAGGGCAGCCCCGCCCCCGACACCGAAGAGAGAACAGAAATCCCAAATAGGCTCAGCCCGACGCTGATCGCCACCAAGAGATCCCGCTGCAGGGCATAGGCCCAGCCGATGGTGATCAAGCTGAGCATGATCCCCAGCATGGCTCCCACCGCCGCTTCCCGGGCCAGCACCCCAAACCCGTCCTTGAGGCGCACCGTCGCCGTGCTCAGGCCGCGAATCACCACCGTCGAAGACTGGGAGCCGACGTTGCCGCCGCTATCCACCAACAGGGGGATAAAAGCCGCCAGGGCAATCACCTGGCTTAAGACTTCTTCCTGACCGGCAATAATCGTGCTGGTAAAGGTGTTGGTAAACAGCAAAATCAGCAGCCACACCACCCGCTTGCGGGCCGCCTGCCAAAAGCTGAGGTCGAAATAGTCCTCTTCTCCAGACTGCAACCCCCCCAAGGAGTAGATGTCTTCGGTGGCCTCTTGCTCCAGGATGTCCAGTACATCATCTACCGTAACGATCCCCACCAGTCGCCGCTCGGCATCCACCACCGGCACCGCCAACAGGTCGTACCGCTGGATGACCCGCGCCACTTCTTCTTGGTCGGTGTGGGTGCTGACAAACACCACCTCCCGGTTCATCACCTCCTCCAGCCGCTGGGCCGGGTCGGCCATCACCAACTCCCGCAAGGACAGGGTTCCCGTCAGGTGTCGCTCTTGGTCGGTGACGTAGAGGTAGTAGATGGTCTCGGTTTCGCGGGCCAAGAGGCGCACCCGCTCCAGCGCCTCGGCTGCGGTCAGGTTCTCTCGCAGGGAAATGTATTCCGGAGTCATGATCCGCCCCGCGGTGTTGGGGGCATAGCCCAGCAGCAAGGCTGTGGCTTCCCGCTCTTCGGGGCTGAGCTGCGGCAGCAGTTCGGCAACCACCTTGGCCGGCAGTTCGTCGAAGAGGCGGGCCCGGTCGTCCGGCGACATCTTGTCCAGGATGTCCTGGATCTCTTGGCTTCTGAACTCGCGCAGCAGCGTCTGTTGCAGCTCTATGTCCAGGTGTTCGTAAACGCGGATAGCCAGATCCTTGGGCAGCAAGCGAAAGGCCAGAGCCTGCTGCGCCTCCGGCAACTCCCCAATGACCTCGGCAATGTCCACCGGCTGCACCGGCAGCAGGAGAGATTTGGCCTGTTCCAAGTTGTTTTCCTTTAAGGCCAAGCTGAGCTGGCCGCGCAAGAGCTCACAAGATTGCTCGCGGCTCAACTCAGGACTGGGGGCGGGTGGGATCAGCGGGGCGGAATTCAACGGCCTTGCTCCCTGCAACTCTAGCTGTAACCAAAGGTCGGGCGGCGCAAGCCCCGGACTTTAGCCCTGGGGATAAGCCGCCTTATCTCGACTTTATGATGATGTCACGAGCGCCTGCGGATTTCGATCCACGGTATTGGTTCGAGCAATATCCGACGCAAGTATCTCGGCTTGGCCCAGTAGTTGGGGTTATGGCGTCCTCCCCAACCCCCCGTCTACGGGGGGCCCTGGAGAGAACGTCAATAATGCCAGCAAGGCTGAGCCCCTATTTCGCTGGCCACAGCTCGGCTAGAGCCCATAAAAGTCGGGGCCGGATCCCTCGTAGCTGGGGTTAACCCGCAGGTTTAAGTGGGGGCAGACGATCTCGCAGGTGCGGCACTGGATGCAGTTTTCCAAAGCCATGGCGTGGGAGCGGATGCCGTTTTGCTCGCGGATGTGGTGGACTTCCGCGGTGCAATCGGCCACGCAGGGGGTGGGGCGGTTGAGCTTGTCGTAGGTGGCAATGCACTGGCGGCAGATCTCGGCGCTGAACTCGAGGATGTGCCGGTTGCCTTCGGGGTAGCGGGGATCCGCAAAAAAGACGGCATCGGATCGCGAGAAATAGCCCGCTCGCGTGGTCAATGTTTCGGGATCCACAACGCTGGGGGCCACAAAGTCCGCCTGGATGGCGGCATGGGGGGCCACATATCCCCGTGGGGGTGGCTCGCTGGCGCTGACCCGTCCCGTCAGCAGGGTATAGGCACGCAGGAGTTCCCTGCCGCGACGCACGGGATCCTGGAGGCCCCAGCGCAGGGATCCCAGCCAAGGGTGGCCGGCATCCACGCTGCGGCAGATCTGGGGCAGGTACGCTTCCAGCAGACGGGAGTTTTCCAAAAAGGCCTCCCGGAAGTAGCGGCTACGGTAGAGATCTTGGCCAACGGAGCTCTCCATCACCGCCTTTTGGTAGGCCTCTTGGATCCGCAGATCTCCTTTCAAGAAGCCGTCGTGAATGAGGCCCGCTGCTAGGTAGCCGGTCTCCATGGCGTTGTTGATCCCGGCCAGGCTGCCCACATCCAGCACCCCCAGGGCATCGCCCAAAAGCAAAGCCCCTTCGACGCCAAAGCGGCTGGGCAAGCTGTAGTAGCCCCCCTCAGGAATGACGGCAGCCCCATATTTGAGCAACTTGCCGCCGGCAATGAGGGACTGGATCCAGGGGTGGGCCTTGAACTCCTGCAGGCGCTGCTGCGGGTTGAGGTTGGGGTTTTTGCTGTCGAGGCCGATGATCAAGCCCAGGGCCAGGCGGTTATCTTTGAGGCCGTAGACAAAGCCGCCGCTGAAGCTGCCATCCAAAACCGGGTAGCCCAGGGTATGCCACACCTGCCCCTGCAGTGAGCCAGGAATCTGCCACAGCTCCTTGACCCCCACTGACCACAGTTGCGGGCGGGGGCGCAGGTGAAATCTTTCGATCAGGTCCTTAGAGATAAACCCCTTGTCGCCAAAACAAGTGAGCTCGGCAAAGACACAGTCTTCATAAACCTGGCCGGAGTCGCTCACCCGCACCCCAATGACTCGCTCCCCCTCATAGAGGATCTCATGGGCGGCAAAGCCAGGGAATACGTCCAGGGTGACGTTGGGGATCCCTTTAGCCTTTTCTTGTAGGGTTTCGGCTAGCCAGCGAATGACATGGCTGAGGGTGAGGATGAGCTGCCCCTGTTTGCGCAACCCCTTTGGGATCACTGCCTCTGGCAAGTCCCACCGTTCCTGGGATCCCAATATGCTCAGGTGGCTCACCTCCACCCGCCCCTCGTGGGGAAATCCTTGGCTCTCAAAATCCGGGAAAAGCCTGGCGATTACCTGGGGATTGCAGATGGCACCACTGATGATGTGCCCGCCGAATTGCCGGGCTTTTTCCAAAAGGGCGATGGAGAGCTTGAGCCCCGAGAGCTTGGCCAGATCCAAAAGGCGATGGGCCAGGATCAGGTTGGAGGAGCTCCCCCCCACCAAAAGCAGGTCGTAGCGGATGGCGTCACTCATGCAAAATTCCCCACCCAGTGGCTCTGGAGAGTCTGCCCGTATCCTAGAAAGGAAAAGTGGAAAGATCCCAAAACTTTAGACCTTCTCAAGGCTTTGGGCGTTCTCCCCGCGGGGGCCCACCCCCAGCCTCTTGCCTTGCTTGGGTAGGGATCCCTCCTTCCTGCAATTTTTCCAGCTAGCCGGATTCGAGCCTCTCTTGCCAGAGAAAAAGGGGCTGTCTTTGAGCTGGCTTGCGGTCTTACTGCTAGCTGGCAGAGCTTGGATTCTACGCTAAACAAGTTGTAGGCGGCAATGAAGGAACATCCTCTGTCCAAGTCTTTCTTGGCAACGCTGGTTGGAGCCTTCTTTGTTCTTTTAGGCTGCAGCGTTGTGCGGCACCACTTGTTTCAGTCGGGAGGGTATGATCTCGGTATTTTCGACCAAGCTGTTTATTTAATCAGCCGTGGCGAGGTTCCTTTTTCTACTATTCGCGGGATCCACATTCTTGGGGATCACGCAGCTTTTATCTTGTATCCTCTCAGTCTCTTGTATCGCATTGTTCCCTCTGTATATTGGCTGTTTGGCATCCAAGCTCTGGCACTAACGCTGGGAGCGCTGGCCGTTTACCATCTGGCGCTCCAGGCCGAGATTGATTCTGGCAGGGCGAGAACAATTGCCGCCGCCTATCTTCTCTACCCAGCCATCTTCAACGCCAACCTTTTTGATTTTCATCCAGAAGTGTTGGCCGTTCCCCTTTTTTTGGCCGCTATACTCTGTGTTCGCTCTGGCAAGCTGTGGGGGTTTTTGCTGTGCCTAGGCGGCATCCTCGGCTGTAAGGCGGCATTGTCTCTCAATGTCGCTGCCCTGGGAGTTTGGCTTTTGATCTGGGAAAGCCGGCGGATTGACAAGCGCTGGCAACGGCGCTGCCAAGTGGCCGGCTGGCTTGCCATAGCGGCAGGGTCGGCTTGGTTTGGCGTGGCTACTTTTTGGATTATTCCTCACTTCAGTGGCAGCGAGCCGGCAGCCGTTTCTCACTATAGCTATTTGGGCAGTTGTGTTCCTGAAATTATCCAAAACTTGGTTCTCAAGCCAACATTAGTCCTGGGCAAGGTCTTCTCTCTCGACACCCTATTCTATGGATTTTTGTTAGTCATCCCTGTGGCTTGGGGCCTCTCTTGGCGCCACTGGGATCCCTGGATCCCTGCCCTGCCAACTTTGGGGCTGAATATCCTTTCTAGCAATCCTGCTTATCGGGACCTGGTGCACCAGTACGCGCTGCCTGTTGTTCCTTTTCTATTTCTAGCTGTTATCGAAAACGGGAAGACGACCAACCCTCCCGCCTCTTCTGCGAAAGTAAACAAAACAGCCCTGATCTGGTCTTTGCTGGCTTTTTTGGCTTTGGCCAAGTATACCTTTTTCGGCTCCCTCTATCTCCAGTCTCTCGACACTTGGCAGGCCACTCGTGAGGCCCTTGCCCAGATCGCCACCTCAGGGGGCGTTCTCACCACCCATGAGATCAGCCCCCACCTCACCCATCGGCGGGTTATTTACTTTACCGACGAGAGCCGCTTTAAGGGATCCCCTCCCGACCAATGGGATCCCTTTGATTATGTCTTGCTCAACAGCCGCCATCCGGGGTGGCGCAGCAGCCCAGAGTTCTCCCAGACCCTGATTGCCGCTTTACAAAACGAAACCTCATTTCGACTTCTCTACCATCGCGATGGGGTGTATCTGTTCTCCAGGCTACGAGAAAGATCCTGACAGGCAGCCGCAGCAATGCCCTGCCTCATCGCAACAAATCGTTAAAAAAAATTGTTACGTCGATCTAAAGAAATTCTCCAAATCGGCAAGGCTTAACCTGGGCTTGGTCTCTCCTTAACTTCGAGCCACTAGTTTTGTAGTGCCTATCCTTATGCGTGAAAACAGTCACGCGGGGAATAGATGTTTTTTGTAAAACATCTAGCTTCTAGAAGACCGACAAGACAAGAGAAGAGGAGAACCAAAGTGAATAGCAATCCGCATGGCCCCCGGCTCCGTCATGGGGACGAGCCTCTGTGCAATCATTCGCCCAACCCTACCTTCAGCAGCATTCTGGAAACCCGCCTGCAGCGGCGCCAAGTGCTGCAGGGCGGCATTGCGGCGGCAGTGGCCACCTTTTTCGGCCTGCCGGCGCTAAACGGCGCTTCCAAATCTGCCAAAGCGGCCAGCGGCAGCTCCTTGCTGGGCTTCAAGGCGATCCCCGTGAGTGCAGAAGACAAAGTGGTGGTGCCCGAAGGCTACACGGCTCGACCGCTGCTGGCCTGGGGTACCCCCATCACCGGCACCTACCCACAGTTCAAGCTGGAAAACACCGGCGCCGAGCAAGGGATGCAGGTGGGCAGCCACCACGACGGCATGCACTTCTTCCCCATTGATGGGAAGGATCCCTGGCAGGGCCGCTCTGATGAGGGCTTGTTGGTGTTCAACCACGAGTATGTGGAGCCGCGCTTCATGCACGCTGCCGCCAAGGGGCAAAAGTTTGACGACGAGGACTATCCGGTCAATCCCGACGGCAGCCGCGATCCCGATCAAGTACTCAAAGAGCTGAACGCCCACGGGGTGAGCATTGTCCACATCAAGCAGCAGGGGGACGGCAACTGGACTGTGGTGCGGGATCGCCTCAACCGCCGCATTACCGGCCTCACCCTCATGGAGATCCACGGGCCTGTGCGGGGATCTGACTTCGTCAAGACCAAGTTCAGCCCCGATGGCACGATGACGCGGGGCACCTTGAACAACTGCGCCCACGGCGTTACCCCCTGGAACACCTACCTCACCTGCGAAGAAAACTGGGCCGGCTACTTCACCAACACCAGCAAAGGGCCGGATCAAAAGCCCAACCTGCCCCGCGAGCACAAGCGCTACGGCGTGAGCACCGAGACCTCCCGCTACGGCTGGGAGCTGGCCAGCAACAAAGCCGACGAGTTCATCCGCTTCAACGCCACCCCCACGGGCGCCGATCCCACCCAGGACTACCGCAACGAGCCCAACACCTTCGGCTGGGTGGTGGAGATCGATCCCTTTGATCCCAGCAGCACGCCCAAGAAGCGCACGGCTCTGGGCCGCTTTGCCCACGAGGGCGTGGTGTTCCAGCCGCCGGTGGAAGGGCAGCCGATTGTGCTCTACATGGGGGACGATGCCCGCTTCGAGTACATCTACAAGTACGTCTCTGCCGAGCCCTACCGCAAGGAGACGGCAGGTGGCCACCTGTTGGATAAAGGCACCCTCTACGTGGCCAAGTTCAACGAAGACGGCACAGGGGAGTGGATCCCGCTGGTGTTTGGGCAAAACGGCCTCACGCCCGAGAATGGCTTCACCAGCCAGGCGGACGTGTTGGTGAACACCCGCACGGCGGCGGATTTCGTCGGCGCCACCAAGATGGATCGGCCCGAATGGGGAGCGGTGGATCCGCAAACCCGCATGGTCTACTTCACCCTGACCAACAACAGCCGTCGGGAACAAGACCAGGTGAACGCTGCCAACCCCCGTCCCAAAAACAAGTGGGGCCACATCATCCGCTGGAAGGAAGCCAACGACCGGCCTCAAGCCACCCGCTTTGAGTGGGATCTCTTTGTCTTGGCCGGGCCGCCTGAAGATAGCCGCACCCTATCAGGTCAACCCCTCAATGCAGATAACATCTTCAACTCTCCCGATGGGCTGTGGTTCGATGCCAGCCGTCGCCTCTGGATCCAGACCGACACCAGCGAAAGCAATCTCAACCAAGGGGATTTTGCTCCTTTTGGCAATAACCAAATGTTGGCTGCCGATCCGGATACAGGGGAAATTCGCCGCTTCTTGGTAGGGCCGATTGGACAGGAGATTACCGGTGTGGTCACCACTCCCGATCAGCGCACCATGTTCATCAACGTGCAGCACCCCGGCTCCACCACCAGTGACGAGGACTTTGCCGCCGGCAAGGTCGATTCCCGCTGGCCAGACTACGACCCCAATCTCTACCCCCGCTCGGCGGTGGTGGTGATCACCAAAAATGACGGCAAAAATGACGGCGGGATCATCGGCACTTAATCGGCGCTGAATCCTCATTATCAACCGCATCACGCAATCAGGCGGCAGGGATCCTTCATCTCTGCCGCTTTCTTGCACTCATAGTCGCTTCAGGTTAGGTTGAGACGCCAGGGCTACGAGGAATTAATCCCACAGGTTTAAATCCGTCACTGCCCCCAGGCTGCTGCTGGAGACCAGCTTGGCGTACTTGGCCAGAACACCCCGTTTGTAGCGGGGCTCGGGCGGAGCCCAGCGGGCGCGGCGGCGGGCCAGCTCTTCCTCACTAACATGCAGGTGCAACAGGCGAGCGGGGGCATCGATGGTAATGAGATCCCCTTCCTCCACCAGGGCAATGGGGCCGCCTACGTAGGCCTCAGGGGCCACATGGCCCACCACCATGCCGTAGGTGCCGCCGGAGAAGCGGCCATCGGTAATCAGGCCCACGCTGTCCCCCAGGCCGGCGCCGATGATGGCCGAAGTGGGGGAGAGCATCTCCCGCATGCCGGGGCCGCCCTTGGGGCCCTCGTAGCGGATCACCACTACGTCCCCCGGTCGAATTTGGCCGGCGAGGATGGCCTGCAGGCAGGATTCTTCTGAGTTGAAGACTCGCGCCGGCCCCGCGATCTTGGGAGTCTTGACGCCGCTGATCTTGGCCACCGCCCCTTCGGGCGCGAGGTTGCCTTTGAGGATAGCGATGTGCCCTTGGGGGTAAAGGGGGCTGTGCCAGGGGCGGATGACCTCTTGGTCGGGGCTGGGCTCGTCGGGCACGTCCCGCAAAACCTCGGCAATCGTCTGGCCGGAGATGGTGAGGCAGTCGCCGTGCAGCAGGCCGTGGTTGAGCAAGATCTTCATTACTTGGGGGATCCCGCCGGCCCGGTGCAGATCGGTGGCAACAAACCGGCCTGAAGGCTTGAGGTCGCAGAGGACGGGCACGCGGGCGCGGATGGTCTCGAAGTCATCCAGCGTCAGGGGCACTTCTGCTGCGTGGGCAATGGCCAAAAAGTGGAGCACGGCGTTGGTGGATCCCCCTACCGCCATGATGACCGAGATGGCGTTCTCAATGCTCTGGCGGGTGATGATGTCCCGGGGTCGGATATTGGCTTGGATGGCCTCAGCCAAGACCTTGGCCGATTGGGCAGCGCTTTCGGCTTTCTCTTCGTCCTCTGCCGCCATCGTGGAAGAGTAGGGCAGGCTCATGCCCATGGCCTCAAAGGCGCTGGACATGGTGTTGGCCGTGTACATGCCGCCGCAGGATCCAGCACCGGGACAAGCATGGCGCTCGACTGCCAGCAGCTCGTCCTCGGAGATGCGGCCAGCGCTGTACTCCCCTACGGCTTCAAAGGCGCTGACGATGGTGAGGTCGCGGCCGTTGTAATGCCCCGGCTTGATGGTGCCGCCGTAGACGAAGATGGCGGGCACGTTGAGACGGGCCATGGCGATCATCGCCCCCGGCATGTTTTTGTCGCAGCCGCCGATGGCCAAGAGACCATCCATGCTCTGGCCGTTGACCACCGTCTCGATAGAATCGGCGATCACCTCCCGCGACACCAAGGAGTATTTCATCCCCTCCGTACCCATGGAAATGCCGTCGCTGATGGTGATGGTGCCGAAGACCTGAGGCATGCAGCCGGCGGCCCTGAGGGCAGCTTCGGCGCGCTCGGCCAGGGTTTGGATGCCGATGTTGCAGGGAGTGATGGTGCTGTGGGCGTTGGCAATGCCGACGATGGGCTTGCCGAAGTCCTCATCACGGAAGCCCACGGCCCTGAGCATGGCGCGGTTGGGAGAGCGCTGCACCCCCTGGGTGACCACTTGGCTGCGCAGCGGAAAAGGAGGGTTGGCCATCATAGGTAAAGAGCGGGACAATAAGCCCGCGCTGGGATCCAATTCAAAAAAAACAAGTAGAACCTATCCTACTCGGTTTTTCGCCAGGCAAGCCGAACGAGAACCCTGCCGGCAGGCCAAATCTAAAGCAACCCTGTAAGTTCTCGGCTCTCGCTGTCGGGATTGGCCAGCCTAGCTAGTAAGAATCCTGAGGAAGCCTGCGATTATGGTGGTCAGTTCTTCTCCGCCCGTAGTGCCCAGCAGCGCCGAGCGCGAGATGGCGCGGGATGTGCTTACCCTCTCCCGGCATGTGCTGCAGCAGTTTAGCGGCTTTACCCCTGAGGCCCAAGACTTCAGCGCCCTGATGAACCGCATTGCTCTGGCCGGCAAGATGATCGCCCGCCGCCTCAGCCAGGCAGGGCTGATCGAGGGGACGCTGGGGGTAACCGGCAGCGTCAATGTGCAGGGGGAAGAGCAGCAGCGGATGGACGACTACGCCAACCGGGCCTTCATCCGCGCTTTGGAGCAGACCGGCCTGGTGTGCCGGCTGGTATCAGAAGAGCTGAAAACGCCGGCCCGCCTGCCGGAAAACTGCTCCCTCAGCCGCTTGGCCCTGCTGATCGATCCCTTGGATGGATCCTCCAACATTGACGCCAACCTCAGCGTCGGCTCTATCTTCTCCGTTCTTCACCCCCTTGAGGATCGTCCGGAAGCAGACAACCAAGATCTCCTCCAGCCAGGCCGTCGCCAACTGGCCGCCGGCTACATCCTCTACGGCCCCAGCACGCAACTGGTCTATTCCGTCGGCAAGGGAGTACACAGTTTTACCCTGGATCCCAGCTTGGGCGAGTTCATCCTCTCCAAGAGCGACCTTCGCATTCCCGAACGCGGCTCCGTCTACAGCCTTAACGAGGGCTACTTCTGTCAGTGGAGCGAAGGGATCCAGAACTATGTCCGCTATGTCCACCGCCGCGATGGCTACACCGCCCGCTACAGCGGCGCTCTGGTGGCGGATTTTCACCGCATCCTGTTGCAGGGAGGAGTGTATCTCTACCCTGGCACCCGGCAAAAACCAGAGGGCAAGCTGCGGCTGATGTACGAGGCCAACCCGCTGGCGTTTTTGGCTGAGCAGGCGGGAGGCGTAGCCACCACCGGCACCGAGGCCATCCTGGACATCGTGCCCCAATCCCTGCACCAACGAGTGCCTTTGATTATCGGCAGCCGCAAGAATGTGGAAGAAGTGTTGCGCTGCCTGGAAGGGTCGTTGACCCCCTAGCCACCCTTCCCAACCCCGCCCACCCAAGCTGAGCCGACCCTATGGCAACCCTGACTGAAAACCCCTTGCGCGTTGGCCTCAACCAAGAGCGCATTCCGGATCCTTGTATTTTGGTGCAGTTTGGTGCTTCCGGAGATCTGGCCGCCCGCAAGCTGATCCCGGCCTACTACCGGCTATTCGTGCAGCGACGGCTGCCGCCGGAGTTTACCCTGGTGGGGGTGGCCCGGCGCGACTGGAGCCACGAGGTCTATCGGGACAAGATGCGGGCGGCCCTGGAAGAATTTGCCCCCCAAGATCTGGGGCCAGAAGCCCTCTGGCAGGACTTCGCCAGCCGCCTGTTTTACTGTCGCCTGGATATTGGCGATGCCGAGGGCTACCTGCGCCTCAAGCAATTCCTCAGCGAATTGGACGAAGAGCGGGGCACCCGCGGCAACCGCGTGTTTTACCTGGCGGTGGCGCCGGACTTCTATGCCCAGGCCCTCCAGCAGTTGGGGGCAGCGGGGATGCTGGCGGATCCAACCAGGACGCGGGTGGTGATTGAAAAGCCCTTCGGCCACGACCTCACCTCGGCCCAGGAGCTGAACCGCCTTGTGCAGCGCATCTGTCAGGAAGAGCAGGTCTACCGCATCGACCACTACCTGGGCAAAGAGACGGTGCAAAACCTGCTGGTCTTTCGCTTTGCCAACGCCATCTTTGAGCCTCTCTGGAACCGCAACTACATCGACCACGTGCAGATTACGGTAGCGGAAACGGTGGGGGTGGAGGACCGGGCCGGCTACTACGACGCTGCCGGCGCTCTGCGGGACATGGTGCAAAACCACCTGATGCAGATCTATTGCCTGACTGCCATGGAGCCGCCCGTCTCCTTGCGCAGCGACGGCGTGCGCAACGAAAAGACTAAGGTGCTGCAGGCCACCCGCCTGGCGGACACTCGCAATGTAGCTGCGGCAGCAGTGCGGGCCCAGTACGGCCCTGGTTGGATTGGCGGCAAGCCGGTGCCAGGCTATCGCCAAGAGCCCAATGTTAACCCCAACTCGCAAACCCCCACCTACGTTGCCCTGAAACTGGAATGCGACACCTGGCGGTGGCAGGGGGTGCCCTTTTACCTGCGCACCGGCAAGCGCCTAGCCAAGAAGGTCTCCGAGGTGGCCATCTACTTTAAGCAGGTGCCGCTATCTCTTTTTCCTTCGGCAGCGCGGGAGGTGAGCCCCAACATCCTGGTGCTGCGCATACAGCCCAACGAGGGCATCTCCTTGCGCTTTGAGGCCAAGATGCCGGGGCCGGAGATCCGCACCCGCTCGGTGGAAATGGATTTTCGCTACGGGACAGCCTTTGGGTCAACCACGCCAGATGCCTACGAGCGCCTACTGTTGGACTGCCTGCTGGGGGATCCCACCCTGTTCACCCGCGCTGACGAGGTGGAAGCCGCCTGGCGGGTGGTGACGCCGGTTTTATCGGCCTGGGAAGCCCAGCCCGGCGGCAATGGCAGCAGCGTTGCGCCGCCGCTGTACACCTACGAAGCCGGCACCTGGGGGCCGAAGGCCGCCGAAGACCTGCTGGCCCAGTCGGGGCGGCGGTGGCGACGCCTCTAGTTTGTTTCAATCGCTGCCTTTACCCCCAGCCCCTCTTCCTCAGGGAGGGGGGAGTTGGAGGCCGCCGACACGTTCGCGACAGCGTTGGATAGCAATATGGTTGAAACCAGTCCTGGCAGGAAGGATCCCCGCTTGCTGCAGCTAACATGGGCATGGCCTGTTTTTGCGTGGGTGTCATGCCGCCACTGTTATTCCGGTTGTCTGTCCGGTTTTTGCTAACCTTGCCGCTGGGCCTCGCCATGGTGTTGGGGAGAGGGAAATGGGATCCCGCTCGAGCCCAGGTGTTGCTGCGTGTTCCCCTGCCCAATGGGGAGTTGATGCGGGCGCAGGGGCTGCAACTGGCCACGGACGCGCTGCGGCTGGCCCAGTTTGGCCAGACGGAAGAGGCGCTGCGCCGCCTGCAACTGGCGGTGGCCATGGTGCCCACCTCTTCCGAGCTGCTCTACGTTTTGGGCAACGTCTATCTGGAGCTGGGGAACTCTGCCCAGGCCGTGCAGGTGCTGCAAAGGGCCCGCGCTCTGGCTCCCCAGGATGGGGATGTCCTCTACTCCCTGGGAGTGGCTTACTTGCGGCAGGGCAGCTATTTTGCCGCCGCTGAAACCCTGGAACGGGCTGTTGCCTTGCAGCCAGATAGCCCCAACGCCCGCTTTCAACTGGGCAATGCCTACCTCATGCTCGACCAATGGGATCGCGCCCGGCAGGAGTATGAGAAAACCTTGGAGTTGGATCCCGCCTATTGGCCGGCCATGAACAACATCGGCCTGGTGGACTATGAACAAGGGGATCTGGAGGCGGCCATCGAGCGCTGGGAACGCACCATCGAGATGAACGACGCGGTGGCAGAGCCCTACCTAGCCCTGGCTACGGCCCTCTACGTTCGCGGCGAAACCGAACGGGCGGAAGAACTGGGGGCCAAGGCCATGCGCCTGGATCCCAGCTATGCCCGGCTAGAGGTGCTGCGGGAGAACCTGTGGCGGGAGAACCTGCTGCGGGATGTGCAAATCCTCCTGCGCACCCGTCCTGTTGCAGAGGCTCTGCAGCAAGCCGCCATCGAGCAGTTCAACCAGCAGATGGGCCTTGGGAAAGAGTAGGCTCAGGAGCTGCCCAGAATAGCTTGAGCCTGCGAGGCCCTCTGTCCCTGAAGGGCCTCGACCTTGGCCCGGATGCGCTCGGCAATGCCGACGCTGTTCAGGCCCAGTTCCGCCAGCGATTCTTCAGGAGTGGCGTGCTCCACCCACACATCCGGCACCCCCAGGCGCAACAGCGGCACTCGGATATCGGCATCCAGGAGAGCTTCCCCCACTGCCGAGCCAAACCCGCCCATGAGGCAGCCTTCTTCCACCGTCACCACCAGGCGGCTCTGTTGGGCCAGGGGCAGGATCAGCTCGGTATCCAGAGGCTTGGCAAAGCGGGCATTGACTACCGTCGTGGAGATGCCGTGTTCCTTGAGGATCTCCGCTGCCTGCAAACTGGGATGCACCATCGACCCATAGGCTAGGATCAGGACCTCGCCGCCGCTGCGCAGCACCTCTGCTTTGCCGATGGGAATGGGCTCCCACCCCTCTTCGGCCAGAGGCACCCCCACGCCAGCTCCGCGCGGGTAACGCATGGCGATGGGGCCCTTTGTGTACTGGATCCCGGTCACCACCATGCGCTGCAGCTCCGCCTCGTCTTTGGGGGCCATCAGCACCATCTCGGGAATGCAGCGCAGATAGGCAATGTCGTACATGCCCTGGTGGGTGGGGCCGTCCGCTCCCACCACCCCTGCCCGATCCAAGCAGAAAAAGACCGGCAGCTTTTGAATGCAGACATCGTGGATGATCTGGTCGTAGGCCCGCTGCAGGAAGGTGGAATAGATGGCCACCACCGGTCGCATCCCCTCGCAGGCCATGCCAGCAGCCAAAGTAACAGCGTGCTGCTCGGCAATCCCCACATCCACGAACTGATCCGGCAGTTTTTCTTTGAGCTTGTCTAGGCCGGTGCCGGTGTCCATAGCCGCCGTGATGCCAATGATGCGGGGATCCCGCTCCGCCAGTTTACAAAGAGTGTGGCCGAAGACCTTGCTATAGCTAGGGGGAGTGGGTTTGGTAGGAGGATAGGGTTTGCCGGTGGCTAGGTCGAAGCGGGATTGGGCGTGATAGCTTACCTGCTCAGCCTCTGCCGGTGGGTAGCCCTTGCCCTTGACCGTAGCCACGTGCACCAGCACCGGCCCAGAGATGCCGTGGGCCAGCTCAAAAGCATCCAACAATTCCGCCAGGTTGTGCCCGTCCACCGGCCCTACGTAGGTAAAGCCCAGCTCCTCAAAGATGATGCCGGCCTTGTTGTTCTGCACGGCAGTAACCAGCTTCACCGTCTCCTTGAGACGGTCGATTTCCGGGCTGAGGCTGGAGCCAACTAGAGGTAGGTTCTTTAGCTGCTCCTCCAGGCTGTCGGCCAAAAACTGCACCGGTGGGCTGAGGCGCAGGCGGTTTAAATAGCGCGGGATGGCCCCCACATTGGGGGAAATCGACATGCCGTTGTCGTTGAGAATCACCATCAAGTTGGTCTTGGGCAGGTGCCCGGCGTGGTTGATGGCTTCATAGGCCATGCCCCCAGTCAGGGCGCCATCCCCGATGATGGCCACCACCTTGAAGTTTTCTCCCCGCCGATCCCGAGCGATGGCCATGCCCAGGGCTGCCGAGATGCTGGTGGAGGCGTGCCCGGCCCCAAAGTGGTCGAAGCGGCTCTCACTCCGCTTGAGGTAGCCGGAAATCCCTCCTTTCTGGCGAATGGTATGGAAGTTGTGGTAGCGGCCAGTAAGCATTTTGTGGGCATAGGCTTGGTGGCCCACATCCCAAATCACCTTGTCGCGATCCAGGTCGAGGGTTTTGTAGAGCGCCAAGGTCAGCTCCACCACGCCCAGCCCCGGCCCCAGGTGACAGCCGACTGGAGAGTTGGCAGCCGTTTGCAAGTGCTTTTCGCGAATCTGGCGGGCTAGGCTGCGCAACTGGCTGAGGCTGAGGTTGCGGAGCTGGTTGGGGTGAGTGATCTCACTCAGGTGCATAGGGGACTTGTCCTTCCGGTGTAATCTCACTGTGACATACTCCCGCACTCATGCTGACGTATAGAGTGCGGGCTTCTCGCTTCGTCGGGGAGCTTCTGCAAGAACCCTCTGCGTTCGGCTTTGCCGTGCCGTTAGGGATGCAGACATGGAATGCCCTACCGCGTAGTTGCACCAGGTTCCGGCAACGCCGTTTTCTACAACTAGATCCATTTTATTGTTGCGAGTCTGCGACGGGGGTATCTGGCACTGACTGCCTCTCGACAGTACAGTGCGGGGCTGATCTACCCCCGAACCCCCTTCAGCTAAATCATTTTCTGGGCGGGTTTTGTTGCCATCCCCTGCGGAACTTCGGAAAACATCGGGATCCCCTGGTCCAAGGGCAGTGAGATCCTGAGAGGGAGCACCAAGGAGCTCATGCAGGGGTTAGCATCGCACAAGGCCCTCGGCTGCTCTGGACTTGAGGCCGACGGCCTGCTGTCGCGATCGGTTTCTGCCTTTTTGTGAACCATGAAAATTGCCGCCAACATCACTCAGCTCATCGGTCGTACCCCTCTTGTGCGGCTAAACCGGATCCCTCAATCCGAAGGGTGTCTGGCTGAGATCGTCGTGAAATTGGAGAGCTTTAACCCTGCCGCCTCGGTGAAAGATCGCATTGCCGTGAGCATGATCGAGGCTGCCGAACGAGCTGGCTTGATCACCCCCGGCAAGACCATCTTGGTGGAGCCCACCTCTGGCAATACCGGCATTGGCCTGGCCATGGCTGCTGCTGCCAAGGGTTACCGGCTGATCATCGTTATGCCTGAGAGCATGAGCCTGGAGCGGCGGCGGCTGCTGAAGGCTTACGGAGCAGAGGTGCACCTGGCCAGCAGCGCCGGCGGCATGGGGGAGGCCATCTGGAAGGCCGAAGAGATCGTGCGCCGCACCCCCAATGCCTATATGCTGGGCCAATTCACCAATCCGGCCAACCCTCAAATCCACGCCCGCACCACTGGCCCGGAGATCTGGGAGGATACCGATGGCCAGGTGGACATCTTGGTGGCGGGGGTGGGTACCGGCGGCACCATCACAGGGGCAGGCGGCTTCCTCAAAAGCCAAAAACCCTCCATTCGACTGGTGGCCGTCGAGCCCAAGGCCAGTGCTGTTTTAAGTGGAGGGCGGCCCGGTTTTCACCGCATCGAGGGCATCGGGGCGGGGTTTGTGCCGGAGGTGTTGCGGCGCGACCTGCTGGACGAGGTAATTGCGGTAGATGACGAGGAGAGCATGGTCTACAGCCGCCGCCTGGCCAAAGAAGAAGGGATCCTCTCCGGCATCTCCACCGGGGCAGCCCTGGCTGCCGCTATCCAGGTGGGGCGGCGACCGGAAAACGCCGGCAAGCTGATCGTGATGATCCAGCCCAGCTTTGGCGAGCGCTACCTGAGCACGCCCCTCTTCCGCAACCTGGAGCGGGAGGAGGCCGACGCCGGGATCCTGCAGGCCAACCCAACCTAGGCCAACAATTCCGACAATCCATCCGACGTTCAAAATTCGCCGGCCAGGGCTGCCACACAGCGCTCGCACAGCTCTGGGTGTTCGGCAAACTCGCCCACCCGGGTGGAATAGTTCCAGCAGCGCACGCATTTTTTCCCCTCCGCTGGCTGAACGGCAACCTGTAGATCCTCCTCTCCAGGGCCGGCCTTGACCAACTCGACTTGGGAAGTGATAAACAGGTAGCGCAGCTCGGCTGCCCGCTCCTCCAGCAGGGCATGTAGGTGGGGATCCGCCACCTTGAGGATGAGTTTGGCCTCGGTGGAAGCGCCGATGACCTTGTCGGTGCGGGCCTGCTCCAGGGCCTTGTTCACCTCCTGCCGCACCGCCCGCAGCTTTTCCCAGGTGGCGGCCAACTGGGGATCCCGCCACTGCTCCGGCAGCCGCATCCAGCCCCCTTCGAACACCGAGCGGGTGGGCTTGGGGTAGGGCAGGTAGCTCCAGATCTCTTCGGCTAGGTGGGAGAGCACGGGGGCAATGGCCTTGGCCAAGTTCTCCAGCACCAGCGACAGCACCGTCTGGCACTGCCGCCGCCGCAGGCTGCGGGCGTGGCTGATGTAGAGGCGATCCTTGCCGATATCCAAGTAGAAATTGGAGAGATCCACGACACAGAAGTTTTGAACCGCTTGGAAAAAGCGGTAGAACTGGTAGTTTTCAAACGATTCGGTGATCTCCGCTCCCACCTCCTGCAGGCGGTGCAGGATGTAGCGATCCAACTCCGTCAACGCTTCAAAAGGAACAGCATCCTGCGCCGGGTTGAAGTCGTAGAGGTTGCTCAGCAAAAAGCGGGCCGTGTTGCGGATCTTGCGGTAGACATCCGCCATCTGCCCCAGAATGGTCTTGCCTATCGGCACATCGCCGGAGTAGTCGACGCTGGAGACCCACAGCCGCAGCACATCGGCCCCGTAGGCGGGATCCGTCTGCGGATTGCTGCCGCCGTTGATGAGCAGCAGGGGATCGATGACGTTGCCCAGGGACTTGCTCATCTTCTGGCCCTTTTCGTCCAGCACAAAGCCGTGGGTGAGCACCGCCTTGTAAGGGGCCTGGCCGTTGACGGCCACGGAAGTCAGCAAGCTGGACTGGAACCAACCCCGGTGCTGGTCGGAACCCTCCAGGTAGAGATCCACGGGGTAGCCCAACCCGCGTGCCCGGGCCACCGCCGCCCAGGAGGAGCCGGAGTCAAACCAGACATCCATGGTGTCTGTGCCCTTGCGGTAGGTGCGGCCATGGCGGCGGTACTGCTCCGGCAGCAGCTCTTCCACCGGGCGCTTCCACCAGGCGTCGGATCCCTCTTGGGCGAAGATGGCCTTGATGTGGTCGATAGTTTCGGCTGTGAGCAGCACCTCGCCGGTCTCCTCGTCGTAAAAGACGGGGATGGGCACGCCCCAGGCCCGCTGGCGGGAGATACACCAGTCGGAGCGCTCCTTGACCATGGCGGTGATGCGGTTTTCCCCTTCCGGCGGGATCCACTTCACGGTTTTGATGGCCTGCAGAGCCAGCTCCCGGAAGCCGGCTACAGAGGCAAACCACTGCTCGGTGGCCCGGAAGATGGTTGGTTCTTTGGTGCGCCAGTCGTAGGGGTATTTGTGGTTGTAGGGTTCTTCCTTGAGCAGGGCGCCGACAGCCCGCAAAGCCTTAATGACAGCTAGGTTGCCACTGGTTTCTGGTTCTTTGGAGAGCACATCTAGCCCGACAAACTGGGATCCGGCCTCGGCGGTGAATCTCCCCTGCTCATCCACAGGGCTGAGGATGGGCAGGCCGTATTTTTGGCCGGTCTTGAAGTCCTCTTCCCCATGCCCCGGCGCCGTGTGGACAATGCCGGTGCCGGACTCGGTGGTAACATAGTCCCCCAGCACACAGAGGCTGCTGCGGTCGAAGAGGGGGTGGCGTCCCTGGCAGTACTCCAGGGCGGATCCCGGCAGGGTGGCCTTGACCTCTAACGGGGTCTCCAGGACTTTCTCCAGCCGCTGCCGCAAATCGGCGGCAATCAGTAGTAGGCCGAAGCGGGGAGACTCCACCACCGCATAGGTAAGCTTGGGATTGAAACAGAGAGCCAAGTTGGCCGGGATCGTCCACGGGGTAGTCGTCCAGATGGCCGCCCGCAGGCCTGGCAAGAAGGGCTCCAAAATCGGCTGCGCCGCCGGGCTGAGGCTCTGCAGAGGAAAAGCTACGTAGATGCTGGGGGAGATGTGGTTGTCGGGATATTCCAGCTCCGCTTCCGCCAGGGCTGTCTGGGAGCTGGGGCTCCAGTGGACGGGCTTGAGGCCGCGGTAGATGTAGCCTTTAAGGGCCATCTGGCCAAACACCTCGATCTGGGCCGCCTCGTACTCCGGCGATAGGGTCAGGTAGGGCCGATCCCAATCTCCCCATACCCCCAGCCGCTGAAAACTGGCCCGCTGCACGTTGACGTAGTGCAAGGCGTACTCTCTGGCCTTTTGCCGCAGTTGTAGGGGGGTGAGGCTCTGCCGCTCCTGGGGGGAGAGGCTTTGCAACACCTTCAGCTCGATGGGCAGACCGTGGCAATCCCAGCCGGGCACATAGCGCACCTTGCGCCCCTGCAGGAGGTGGTACTTGTTGATGATGTCCTTGAGGATCTTGTTGAGGGTGGTGCCCATGTGGATGTCGCCATTGGCATAGGGCGGCCCATCGTGCAGCACAAAGGGATCCCCAGGATTGTTCTCCGACAGACGCTGATAGATTTGCTCTTCCTGCCAAAAGGCTTGGATGGCGGGCTCCCTCTTGGCAGCCTCCGCCCGCATGGGAAACTGGGTTTGCGGCAGGTTGAGGGTACTTTTGTAGTCCACGGCAACTTGAGCAGGCTAAAGGGCGTCCTTCTATCCTACGCCGTTGCCTCGTTCTCAGTCTCCTTGGCCTGAGGGGAAGGGATCCGGCCCGCCACCTTGGTAAAGATTTGTGCTAGCCTCAGGATGTCGTTGAGTAAGGGAGGTTCCAGCGGATGCCAGATAGTAGTTGTTGTAAGGGTCGTCAAGTTGGGTTCAGCCGGCTGTGCGCCGGGGCTGTTCTCTAACGGCCTGAACTCAGATCCTTAGCTTGCTGAGGAGTCTTCGCGTTCTGGCTCGCTTGGAGTTCCTCCCGGCAGTCAGGTTCCAGTTGAAGGCCCGCTAGACCGCTCTCTCCTGGACCGCCTGTTTTGCCTGGGTGGTGGGGGAGAGCGGATAGTTTTTCTGCAAGTTTTCGACGACCGCCGGGGCTTGGAGTCGAGCAGAAATCTTCCGAGGGCTTCCAGACCTCTCAAATCTCAGCTTCGCCCAAAAGATCTCAACAACTACCCAGGTCAAGAGTCCTTAAGGGCTGTCGATCCCTCAGGGTTGAATGACGAGGCGCCGGCTTTCGACAACAAGGCCACTCTGGTTGACTAGCATCACCGAGAGCCAGCGGGCGCCAGCTTCTGGCGGCGCATCTGCCTGCAGGAAGAGCCCGCCCGCCTGCAGAGGTTCAAGGGCAAACGAAGTTAG